>NZ_JBFRGC010000021.1:0-166128 GCF_052115145.1 Paenibacillus sp. 2TAB26 | reverse complement strand
CTTTCGATCTCTTTGATAATGGTAAGTTTCTCCGATGCGCAATATTCAACTTTAGACATGAAAATGCTCCCCTCACAGCAGCAGGTTTTTTATTATTTCACCTGTCTACTATTTGGGGAGCATATCACAGGTTGTTAAAACCTTGCGGAGGCAGCCTTTTTACTTTGATTCTGCTTTATTACTGTTGGCCGGGACGAATACGGACGACTCCGATGTCTGTTGCATTGATTGCAAATGCATTTCCGCCTTGATTAATGGATGCATGTGCGTTTTGCTTGACATTAACAAAGGTTTTACCGTTGTTTTTCTTTACCGTGTTGCCCTGCTTAGAATGTTTAAAAGACATGTTATCACCTCCTTTGAGGCGTGTGTAAAATAATGCTGCTTAGTGGAGGGATGAGGGATGAGAGGGAACTAGCTGCGCTTTGATTTTTTGAAAATTTGCACAGTAGCTGCATTGCTTGCCAGCACATTGCCCTGCTGTGCACTTGCTTCGGATGATTGATAAATATTAATGATCAAATATTTGTTTTTGCCTACGCGGTACTTAATGGTTTTCACACTTGAACGAACCATCTATGAGCCTCCCTTACTAGCAAGTTTCTCTTTACTAGATAACATATGAGAGAAACAGGCGGCCTGTATCCGCTAATATTAACCGTCAAATCTATCAATTATTCATTCCTCTTATAATGAGAGGGTGTCATGCCTGTTAGTTTCTTGAACATACGGTGAAAATGCGGAAGGCTTTCAAAGCCGCATTGCTCGGCTATTTCGGCAATATTGGCATCGCTCTCCATTAATAGCTCTTTAGCGCGAATAATTCGTTTGGTCGTGACATATTCCGTAACGTTCATGCTGGTTAGTTTTTTGAAAACACGCGAAAAATGAGCGGGCGTAACCGATGCGCGTTTGGCAAGCTGCGACAATCCAAGAGGGTTGCTCGGATGCTCATCGATATAGGTTAATACAGCGGTCATCCAGCTTGGAGCGGATGAGGATACCGTTTGGCCTTCTTCAGAGGGAGCGAGGATGCGCCCGAGGAACAGCAATATTTGCTGGAGATGAAGAAGGATAGCTAGACGATTGCCTGGCAGCTTGTCCATTTCCTCCAAATGTATCCGATCGATTAAATCGACTATTTGTTGTTTCTCTTCAGCAGATGCCTTCGACAGCTTGTACGCCTTATGGCGCTTGGCTTGCTCGAAGCAGCGCAAATAGGAGAAAGGATCGCCAAGTGGCGGGCTGTGCACGAGTGAAGCATTAAAGAAAAGCGCAGTTGATGTTTTCGGGTCATCCGAATCTGGAAAGGAGCGATGGATCGTGTTTCCGGGAATGAGGAAGATGTCGCCGGGAACAGCATCATAAAACGTCTGATCGATAAAGAACGTACCTTTGCCGCTATAAATATAAACGAGTTCATACCAATCGTGTATATGATCAGGCAATTCGTTTTGCGCGCTCTTGGTGTCACGATATACGCATTCAAACGGAAATGGTGTGTGGGCATCGAACCTTTTACGATAGGGATTCATAGCTTTCTCCTCACTCTCCTGTATGAATTGATAACGCCCACTTCTCTTCGATAAGTTGTTTATTAGACAACACTTCAGTATGGCTTTCTTTTAAAACAAATCCATTTTTAGCATAGATTCGTCTTGCTGTTACGAGCTCACTGTTGGTCCAGAGGATGATTGTTTTGAAAGCTAACCCCTTACAGAAATCAATCGCCGTTTGTACCAGCTGCTGCCCATAACCAGCTCCTCTTACGTCAGGCTCAATGAGAAACAAACCGAGCTGAGCGGTATCCTCATTCACTTTATGAATACTAATTGAACCACGCTGCTTTCCTTCGCTTTCCAAAATCCAAATGTTCTCATTAGGATCTGACCTCTCGATAAAACCATGTACACGATCAGCAATAAACGCTCGGAAAGAAAGATCGTAGTGGAACTCCTTATTGTAAAGATTGTAGTGGGAGTTAATGATGTAATCTACATCTTCTAATTTAAACGGACGGATCATCCGATCACCTTTTCCATTCTATTTTAAGTTTCAAAAAGCGCTAGTCCTCCTAGCATCAGCCTGATTGTAACAAATATCAAAAAAGAGTACAAATATGCATGAATTGATTATTTCAGCTATCAATATTGTTTTTTATAATGAAGAGGAAGCTACTTTGTTAGAAAAGAGGCTGATGAGATGAGAATAGATTCGCATCAACATTATTGGAAGATTGAACGAGGGGATTACGGCTGGATCACACCAGACATTCCGGTGCTTTACCGCGATTTTTTGCCGCAGCATTTGGAGCCTCATCTAAATAAACATAAGCTGGACGGTACGATTGTTGTGCAGGCGGCAGCGACGCTTGCAGAAACGGATTATTTGCTGACATTAAGCGAGTCATCCGATACGATATTAGGCGTTGTCGCATGGCTGGATCTTGCCGATCCGGATTATCGCAATCATTACGAGCGTTTTGCGCAGCATCCGAAATGTGTAGGCTTCCGTGTCATGATTCAGGAGATGCCCGATGCGAATGCGATTTTGGCACCAAGCTATTTGGAAGCGTTCACATATTTTGCAGACAAAGGAATACCGATAGATTTGTTAGTTGTGTCGCATCAGCTTACTCCTCTAGTTGAACTGCTGGATAAAGTGCCAGGCCTTCATGCGGTCATTGACCATATCGCGAAGCCTAGAATAAAAGCTGGGGAGCTTGAGCCTTGGAAAAGCCAAATTAGCCAAATTGCCGCTCATCCTAATCTATTTTGCAAGCTCTCGGGAATGGTCACAGAGGCGGATCATGATAACTGGCAACCAGCTGATTTCTTGCCCTATATCGAGCATGCGCTCGAAGCATTTGGTTACAAGCGGGTCATGTTTGGCAGCGATTGGCCGGTCAGCTTGCTTGCGGCAAGCTACGACGAGGTTGTGTCCGTGCTGGAGCAGGCGCTGCCGCAGACATGGACGGAATTAGAGCGAGAGCGGTTGTTTGGACGAAACGCAAAGGAGTTTTATCGAATATGAACACTTTAAACGAGCAGCAATTAAATGAAGAACAGACACAGCAATATAGGGCAATGAAGCAAGCTAAGATTACGGTACTGCAAATTGGCGAAGGCAATTTTTTGCGCGGCTTTTTTGACTGGATGATTCAAGCTTGCAAGAATCAAGGCTTATACGAGGGAAGCATTGCGGTGACGCAGCCGCGTCCCAGCGGCAAACCAAAGATTGATGCGCTGGCAGAACAGGACGGTCTATATACGCTTGTTGTTCGCGGTTTGGAGAATGGTGCCAGCGTGGAGCGTACAGAGATTGTTTCTGTGTTTAGCAAAGTATTTGATCCGTATTCCAATTGGGATGAATATCTCGTTTTGGCCGAAAGCCCAGACTTGCAGGTTGTCGTATCCAACACGACGGAAGCGGGACTTGTTTATCGACCGGAGGAGCTCATCGAGGGACAACCGATTCAGTCGTTTCCTGGCAAGCTGACACAGCTGCTGTACCGCAGATTTAATTATTTTAAAGGCGATCCGAAGCGCGGCTTAGTATGCTTGCCTTGCGAGCTGCTGGAACGTAATGGCGATGAGCTTCGCAGCTGTATTTTGCGCTATAGCGATGATTGGGGATATTCCGAAGAATTCAAACATTGGGTTACTCAGCATAACCGTTTTCTGAACTCATTAGTCGATCGCATTGTTACGGGTTATCCAGATGCAGCACAGGCTGAAGCTTGGTTTGGTGAATGGGGCTACTCTGATTCCATGCTGAGCACAGCAGAGCCGTATCATTTATGGGCGATTGAGACAGGACCGGAGCTGGATGAGCTGCTTCCGCTGCGCAAGGCTGGACTGAACGTACATTATGTCGAGGATTTGAAGCCTTTCCAGCTAAGAAAGGTGCGAATTTTGAATGGTGCACACACGTTAATGACGCCGCTTGGCTTGCTGCATGATATGGAGCAGGTGCGGGAAGCGATGGAGGATACAGTGCTTGGTCCTCTGGTGAGAGCAACAGTAGAGACGGAAATCATCCCTTCACTTGCCATTTCTGAAGAGGAGCTGCACGCCTATGCACAGGATGTTTATGAACGTTTTCTTAATCCGTTCATTCGTCATCGACTTGCGGATATTGCGATGAACAGCTTAAGTAAATTTAAAGTGCGTCTGCTTCCATCCCTGCTTCATTATGCCGAAGATGGTAATATGCTGCCAACGGGCCATATACAAGGTTTTGCTGGTTTGCTTCGGTATTACAAAGTAATGCTTGGTGAGACGGGTTACGAAGGGAAAACGTTAAGCGGATTGTCGTACGTGGTGCGGGATGATGCCAGCTTGCTTGCCATCATTGCGTCTATCTGGGCGGAAGCGAAAGAGCAGAAATGGCCGCTGGAACAGACCGTATCTAGACTGCTGCACTTGGAAAACGTGTGGGGATGTAATTTGGCGTCACTATGGCCAGAACTGGCAGCTGCGATAAGCGCGAGCATAGAGGAAATGGAGCGAGTAGCGAATGAATAGCTGGATTCGATTGCATGAGGATGATCATGTCGTTATTGCGCTGCAGTCATTTGCTCAAGGAGATAAGCTGACGCTTGAATCGGGGTTAGTTCTTGAGCTGCAAGATGAGGTGCCGAAGGGTCATAAGGTGCTGACGCGAGCTGCTCGCAAAGGGGAGCATGTGCTCAAGTTTGGTTACTCGATTGGAGTTGCGAAGGAAGATATCGAGCCAGGCAGCTGGATTCATACCCATAACATGGGCACGGGCTTAAAAGGATTTCTCGATTATTCGTATGAGCAGACTACGTCGCCAGCAGAAGTGAAAGCAGTATCGCGTGATGCTGATCGTACCTTTCAAGGTTTTATTCGCGAGAATGGCGATGTCGGTATACGGAATGAAATTTGGATTATTAACACGGTCGGCTGCATTAATAAAACCTGTGAGATTGTAGCAAGAAAAGCACATGCGCTTTATGAAGGACGTGTGGCTGGGGTGTACCATTTTGCACATCCGTTCGGCTGCTCGCAGCTTGGCGATGATCTTGTGCACACACAGAAGCTGCTTGCCTCACTCGTAAACCATCCGAACGCAGCTGGCGTACTCGTTATCGGCTTAGGCTGTGAGAACAATCAGATTGATGCGTTCAAGCGGGCAATTGGCGAGCATAGCGCGGAACGAGTAAAGTTTCTCAAGTCGCAAGAGGCGGAGGATGAGATCGAGGACGCGCTGGGGCTGGTAGAAGAGCTCGTAAGTTATGCAGAACGATTCAAGCGCGAGCCAGTTTCGGTATCAAAGCTGAAGCTTGGCCTGAAATGCGGAGGCTCGGATGGCTTGTCCGGCATAACGGCGAATCCGCTCGTAGGCGCGGTATCGGATCGTTTGATCGAAGCGGGCGGTACAGCTATATTGACCGAGGTGCCGGAGATGTTCGGCGCGGAGACGATATTGATGAGCCGCGCAACAAATGAGCAGGTTTTTCACAAAATTGTTCATCTAATAAACGATTTCAAGCAATATTTTATAAAGCATGATCAAGAAATTTATGAGAATCCATCGCCCGGCAATAAGGCAGGGGGCATCAGTACGTTAGAGGAAAAATCACTCGGCTGCACTCAAAAGGGCGGACACGCTATTGTAAGGGATGTTGTGCCTTACGGGGAGCGCGTTACAAGCAGCGGTCTCAATTTATTAGAAGCACCTGGCAATGATCTGGTATCGGTTACGGCGTTATCAGCCGGAGGAGCGCATATCGTGCTGTTCACGACAGGACGGGGAACGCCGTTTGGCGGGCCGGTTCCAACAGTGAAGATTGCGACGAATAGTGAGCTTGCTGCCCGCAAGAAAAACTGGATCGACTTTAACGCAGGTGAGCTGCTTGAGAGCAAAAGCATGGAGATGCTGACCGATGAGCTGTGGGAGCAATTAATCAGCTTAGCTTCAGGCGAGCTGCAAACACATAATGAGCGAAACGGGTTTAAAGAAATCGCGATTTTTAAAGACGGCGTTATTTTGTAAAAGCGGTGGCAAACGGTGATCGATGGCAATAACAGATTGATCCTCAAAAATCGGAGTGGATATAAATGAAATATCGTAAACTTGGCAAGACGGGACTCGAGGTGTCTGCTCTCAGCTTTGGCGCATCCTCGCTGGGTTCTGTATTTCGAGAGACGGACGAAGCAGAAAGCATTCGTACCGTGCATACTGCGGTGGATATGGGCATTAATCTGATCGACGTTTCGCCGTATTATGGCTTAACGAAAGCGGAGACGGTGCTTGGCAAGGCGATAACTGAGATTGCGAGAGATCGGTTTATTCTGACAACGAAGGCTGGTAGGTATGGCGAGGATGAGTTCGATTTCTCGGAGCAGCGTATCATCCGCAGTGTGGATGAAAGCCTGGCTAGGCTGCAGACGGATTATATCGATATATTGTTTTTGCATGATATTGAATTTGTTCCCTTCGAGCAAGTTGCAGAGGGTGCCTTCTTAGCACTCGATAAGCTGAAACAGCAGGGGAAAATCCGATACTCGGGCGTATCCGGGCTTCCTCTTGCAGTATTTGAGAAATCGCTGGCGTATACCGAGCTCGATGCTGTACTTTCCTATTGCCATTATTCTTTAAATGATACCTCTTTGCTGGAGCTATTGCCGCTTCTGGAGCAAAAGCAGGTTGGGCTTGTTAGTGCATCGCCGCTTTCGATGGGCTTGCTTGGCAATCGCGCAGTTGCGAGCTGGCATCCTGCTGGTGAACAGATACGTGCTTTATGCGCGAAAGCCGCCGAGTATTGTGCTGCTAAGGGTGAGGATATCGCCAAGCTGGCTGTACAATTCGCTACAGCGAATGAACGAATCCCAACAACACTGGTGAGTACAGCTAATCCGGCTAATATCCGTAAAAACATAGAATGGACGGACGAGCCGATTAATGAACAGCTGTTGCGAGAGGTTCTTGCTATATTGGAGCCGATTCATAACCTTAGCTGGAAAAGTGGAAGAGAAGAATACAATACGAGAATCGACGTATAAGGGAGAGCTGCAGGATGAGAGCAATCGTATGTGAACAAATCGATCAGCTGAGGCTGGTTGAGCAAGAGGAGCCTGTCCTGCAGCCGGGGACTGCAGTTGTTCGTATTCGGAGAATAGGAATTTGCGGAACCGACCTGCATGCATATAAAGGAAATCAACCTTTCTTCTCTTATCCACGCGTGTTGGGTCATGAGCTGGCTGGCATCGTTGAGCAGGAGGATGATCAGCAAGGCAATATCAAAGCGGGCGATCAGGTTAGCATCATTCCATATATGCACTGCGGGACATGTATTGCATGCCGCAATGGGAAAACGAATTGCTGCACGGACATGAAGGTGCTAGGCGTGCATATTGATGGCGGCATGCGCGAGCTAGTTGTCGTACCGACTACGCATTTGCTCGTGACGAACGACCTGACGCTTGATCAATCGGCCGTGCTGGAGCCGCTGAGCATTGGCGCGCATGCCGTTCGACGCGCGGAGCTTCGAGCTGGCGAAACGGTGCTCGTTATTGGCTCTGGGCCGATTGGTCTTGGTGTTATGGCTTTTGCCAAACATCGTGGTGCGCGGGTGATCGCAATGGATATTCAGGAGGATCGCCTAGCCTTTTGCAAGCAATGGGCGAAGGTGGATGAGACGGTTAATGCTTTGGAAGACGCTGCGGCTAAAATTTCAGAATTAACAGATGGAGATTTTCCAACCGTTGTATTCGATGCTACCGGCAGCGCAAGATCGATGAGCGATGCATTTAGTTTTGTCGCACACGGAGGTAAGCTTGTCTACGTTGGCCTCGTCAAAGCAGAGCTTTCCTTCAACGATCCCGAGTTTCACAAGCGGGAGATGACATTAATGGGAAGCCGAAATGCGACTATTGAGGACTTCTCAGCAGTTCAAGAAGCTGTGCGAAGCGGCAGCATTGATGTGGCTAGTTTCATTACGCATCGTGTGCCGTTTGCGGAAATGATCAACCACTTCGATAGCTGGCTGAAGCCAGAATCAAAGGTTATTAAAGCGATTGTGGAATTATAGCCAAGATATCGCAACTATTATAGAAAGTCCGGTCAACAGGCGCTGGTGCCTTGAGCCGGGCTTTTTACGTGTTGATGTGCAGTGGTGATGCTGCTTGGTAATGAATGATTATAATCATTTTGTCCGTTGACAAAATGTGTACCCAGAATTATGATAGGTAGCCAACTGCCAAAAAATAGGTTGTTTAAAGGGGTTTAACAAACAGAAACGAGGAGGGAACAACGATGCTAAAAACAGAAAAAGCTGCGGAAGCCGATAGGCCATCGCAGCAGATGAGCGAACAGGCTCGCAAGCAGGCGGACAAAGGAAAACAGAAGGCTGAGCTGAATGAATCAAAAAGCTCCTACATTTGGGCGCTAAAGTTTTTGACGCCTTATAAAAAGCAAATCGCAGCACTTGCGGCCTGCGGTACGATGGCGGTGCTTGGGGAAACATTAACGCCAAAGATGATCCAATATGTTATCGATCATGTCGTAGTCAACAAGGATACCTCACTTTTTATGATGATTTTGGGAGCACTTGTAGCTATCAATTTGCTCATGCTTATCGCCAAAAATTATCGCAATCTACTGCAGCGGACAATTGGTGAATTAGCATCCCGTGATATGCAAACAGCGATTTTCAAGCATTTGCGCAAGCTCGGCTTTGCTCATTACGAGCGGCACCCTGCGGGCGAGACGCTGTCGATGTTCAACTCCGAGGTAGCTTCGGTTCAGAAAATATACCGCAATGTCCTTCCGAGCGTCATCGAAAACTTGCTTTTTATAGCGGTAGCTATTTGTTTGCTGCTCAGCATTAGCGGCTGGTTATGCCTCATCATGCTGCCAACATTCGGGCTTTATTATTTGTTTGGGCCTTATTTTGAACGGAAAGCTTCCCTTTACGGGAGAGAATCCGGTCAATCACGAATTGCTTATAATCAATCGGTTTACGAAAGCATATCCGGCTTGCGCGAATTTCGAGCGTTTGGCTCGCAGCCCTGGTACCATGGACGGACGCTCGGGAAACATAAAGAGTGGTCGCATGTTTACTTGCTCGCTGCTACGTATAGCTTCGGGCGAGGCAGCTTTCGGCGGTTCACATTTTATTTGGGCGCCATTGCATTATTTATTACGGGCTACTACTCTCTCCAAAATAATTGGATTACGTTAGGCGGTTTTATCGCCTTTACCCTCTTATACATGACGACGATGTTCCGCCTCACGCTGCTCGTCACCCAGCTTACGGAACAGAAGCTTATCATCCACCAAACGATTCCGCTATATAGATTCATGCACAAAGAAATTGAGATTGATGATCCGGCCGATCCCATCGCTCTTGATGAGGTTCGCGGCGGACTTACGTTCGAGGATGTTTACTTTCAGTATCCGGAGCAGCCTCCTGTTATTAACGGCTTCTCGCTCACCATCAAGCCAGGAGAGAAGGTCGCCTTTGTAGGAGCAAGCGGCAACGGCAAGACCACGATGTTTAAAATGATTGGGCGTTTTTACGATCCGACTGCTGGCATGATTAAGCTGGATGGTGTACCAATTCAGCAAATGACGCTAGAGCGTTTGAGAGAGTCGATCGGTTATGTATTCCAAGAAACCTATCTGTTCGGATCTTCTGTCAAAGAGAATATTCGATTCGGCAAACCAGAAGCAAGCGATGAAGAAGTGGTTGCAGCCGCCAAAGCTGCTTATGCGCATGATTTCATTATGCAGCTGCCCGAAGGCTACGATACGCTCGTTGGCGAGCGAGGCATGAAGCTCTCTGGCGGACAGAAGCAGCGAGTATCGATTGCGCGGATGTTTGTAAAGCAGCCAGCTATTATTTTGCTCGATGAGGCGACCTCGTCTCTAGATAATGTAAGTGAATATGAAGTGCAGCGTGCGCTTGATGAGGTACTGGTTAACCGTACGACGATTGCGATTGCACACAGGCTGTCGACGGTGAAGCATTTTGACAAAATCGTCGTCATTCACGAGGGCCGCGTTGCGGAGGCAGGAAGCTATGAAGAGCTGATTGCACGCAAAGGGCTGCTGTATGAACTGGAAATCGGGCAATCCGAAGCAGCGGAAGAGAGGGTGGCACATGAAGTATCTTAAAATCTTTTGGTCGAACTCCGTCATGCTGAGAGGTACCTATCTCATTGTGCTGCTCTATCTCGCACTGGAGTCCGTATCCAATTATACGATTGTATATGTTCAAAAAATATTAATTGATGACGTGTTTACGGAAGGCAAGTATGAGCTGATGCCGATTGTCATCTCCATATTCGCGCTTGCAGGTCTCGTCTACTCGCTAATGTTTACGATGACGAGCCGAAGTCTCGTTCGCAATGAATTTGCAGTCAGCCGCTCTTTGCTCTCCCGAATGCTGAAGCGACTTGAAGGTGTTCCAGTCGAACGGTTCCAAAATGAGCGGACCGGCAAATACGTATATTCGTTCACGCAGGATCTGTTTGTCTCGGCTAGCGTAATGGGCTGGCAAATTCCACGCGGTATACAGGAGACGTTAAACCTCTGCATATTGATGACGATCATTGGCATTTCCAGCCCTATTTTGCTGCTTATGATTGTGGGGCTTTGTACCATTTACGTTCTTATTGGCTTTTACTTCACCCCCAAGCTGAAGGAGCAAGCCAAAAAAGTGGCGGAGAAACGTACGGCGCTGCTCATACAAATTGAAGAGGGAGTAGCCTCTACACGAGAAGTGGTTGCTTATCACCGATTGAAGTGGGAAATGAAGCTTTACGATAAAATGTTTGCGGAATACTTTGAGCAGGTAATGGCTGAAGGAAAACTCGTGAATCGGCAAATTCGCTACAGCGACCCGATGAAATGGGGCATTGGCATTCTTGTGCTTGGCTACTGCGGTATGCAGCTTATTCATGAACAAATGTCGATCGGAACGTTCGTCATCTTGTTTCAGTTTTCTACGCAAATGTCGGATTCCTTCTATAATCTATTTCAATTTATTATGGGCATGTCGTCGCAGCTTGCTAACGTGGACAGGGTTCAGCGTATTTTGGAGATGGAACAGCAAGATAAGGGTCAAAAGAGTATAGCGGGACCGATTGAGCAGTTGTCCTTTAAAGATACGAGCTTTCGCTATTCGCCAGAGCTGCCGGAGGTCATTCGCAGATTTTCGGCTGATCTGCCGATCGGAAGCAAAATTGCTTTTGTAGGGACGAGCGGGGGAGGCAAATCAACCATTGCTCAGCTATTGGTTCGTTTCTTTGATGCGCCGAAGGGGACTTTTAAGCTGAACGATATGGACGCCCAAATCTTCAACCGCGAGCAGTGGGCGAGTAAGGTGTCTGTTGTATTCCAAGACCCGTATATGTTCTCTGATACCATTCGTGAAAACCTGATGTTAGGCAGAGACGAGGTAACCGAAGCGGATGTGGAGGAAGCTTGCCGTATCGCTCAGATTCATGATTTTATTCTGGGGCTGCCTGATGGTTATGATACGAATATTGGAGAGCGGGGCATCAAGCTGTCCGGCGGACAGCGTCAACGTATTGCAATTGCACGGGCAATTGTCAGTGATCCGGAAGTTTTGGTGCTGGACGAAGCGACGTCAGCGCTCGATCTGGAGACAGAGCGTCAGTTGCTGGCTGGCCTAGAAGCAAGACGGAAGGGGCTGACGACAATTATGATCGCACATAGGTTGTCCACTATCGAGAATGCAGACGTGATCTTTGTTATGGATCAAGGATCGTTAGCCGAGACCGGCACCCATGAAGAGCTGCTCGCCACAGGCAAGGTGTATCAACAGCTGCTCATGGCGCAGCATTAGATGCAATATATGCAGCAGCAAGTAAGCTAGGCTGTTATGGAGATAGAGCTGGAATCTAGATTTAGATTCCAGCTCTATTTTTAATATGTTTTTACTTTTGAGGTTCATTGACGAGATGAGCTGCTTGAATAAGACTAGTTTCTAGCTCTATTTCTGATGAGTTCACACTTTAGAGGTGTTTTGACGAGCCGAGCAGCATGCATAAGACTAGTTTTTAGTTCTATTTGCGCTGGATTGGTGATTTTGGTGAGAATAGAGCTAGTTTCTAGATCTATTTCTGATCGGTTCACACTTTTGAGGTTCATTGACGAGATGAGCTGATTGAATAAGACTAGTTTTTAGTTCTATTCGCGCCGAAATGGTGTTTTTGATGAGAATAGAGCTAGTTTCTAGCTCTATTTCTGATTAATTCACACTTTAGAGGCACTTTGACGAGTCGTGCTGCTTGAATAAGACTAGTTTCTTGCTCTATCTGCGCTGAAATGGTGATTTTGATGAGAATAGAGCTAGTTTCTAGCTCTATTTCTGATCAATTCACACTTTAGAGGGACTTTGACGAGCCGAGCAGCATGGATAAGACTAGTTTTTAGTTCTATTCGCGCCGAAATGGTGTTTTTGATGAGAATAGAGCTAGTTTCTAGCTCTATTTCTGATCAATTCACACTTTAGAGGGACTTTGACGAGTCGAGCTGATTGAATAAGACTAGTTTTTAGTTCTATTTGCGCTGAAATAGTGGATTTGGTGAGAATAGAGCTAGTTTCTAGCTCTATTTCTGATCAATTCACACTTTAGAGGCACTTTGACGAGTCGAGCTGCTTGGATAAGACTAGTTTCTAGCTCTATTTACGCAGAAATAGTGGTGAGAATAGAGCTACAAGCCGCTAATTAGCTTCCCCAAATGGGGCATTTCCACGTTCACCAACCCGTCACACCTCCCAGCTGTATAGAAATGTCCATCCTTGAAAACAGGAAAGTCCATTCCGATCATCTGAAAATCGTGTAACATAGTGAATGTTGCTGATAATGGTTATCATTGAATGATGATAAGCGGAGGCAATGTATTTTTTTGATAATTAATGAGAATGATTATCTCTGATAATATTCGTGATGATTCGAGGATTGAGTATGAAGCTAAGGTATCTTTTTGTCGTGCTTATTGTATTATCGATTACTTCTTTATTTATCGGAGTAAAAGACATCTCGCCGCTGGACTTGTTCAGTCTGACGGATGAGCAGCTTCAGGTTCTCACCATCAGCCGTTTTCCTAGGCTTATCAGTATTATTATTGCCGGCGTTGGCATGAGCGTTACAGGTTTGATAATGCAGCAGCTAAGCCGCAACAAATTCGTATCGCCTACGACCGGCGGAACGGATGATTCCGCTAGACTCGGTATCCTCGTTGCCTTAATGGTGTTCCCATCGGCGAGTACGCTTGAGAAAATGCTGATCGCGTTTGCTTTTGCACTCGCAGGAACCTATCTGTTCATGAAAATTCTCGATCGTCTGAAATTTAAAGATACGATTTTCATTCCACTGGTAGGATTGATGTTCGGTAACATCATCAGCTCTGTTACTACATTTTTTGCCTATAAAAATGATCTTATTCAAAACATCTCATCTTGGCTGCAAGGCAGCTTCTCGCTTGTAATGAGCGGACGTTACGAGCTGCTGTATGTAAGCCTGCCGCTGCTCGTAGTAGCTTATCTCTACGCGAACAAGTTTACCATTGCTGGTCTTGGCGAAGAGTTTTCAACCAATTTGGGAATGAATCATAAGCTTGTCGTTAACATCGGGCTTGTAATTGTAGCTCTTGTATCGGTTATCGTCATTTTGACCGTCGGTACGCTGCCTTTCCTTGGTCTCATTATTCCGAATATCGTGACGCTGTATATGGGCGACAATTTGAAGAAAAACCTGTCGCACACGGCGGTGCTTGGAGCCATATTCGTACTGGTGTGCGATGTGCTTGGCCGCCTAATTATTTTTCCGTATGAAATTCCAATCGGACTCACGATCGGCGTTGTCGGAAGCATTATTTTTCTTTACTTGTTGATGAGGAGAAAGGCATATGAAGCTTAAACTAAGTTTGCTTGCGGTGCTGGGCGTCGCATTAATTGCCGTATTTTTGTTCATCGATCTTGGAACCCATTGGGATTATGCACTGCCAAGAAGATTGAAGAAGGTACTGGCGATTGTCGTAACCGGGGGCGCWATTGCTTACTCCACTATGATTTTTCAGACCATTACGAACAACCGTATTTTGACGCCGAGCATTATCGGGCTGGATTCCCTTTATATGCTGATTCAAACCTTCGTCGTTTTTACCTTTGGATCGATGAGTCTGCCAAGCACAAACAAGCATCTTAATTTTTTTATTACGATAGCGGCAATGATAGCATTCGCCCTGCTGCTCTATAAGTTTCTATTCAAAAGGGAAGGCAGAAATCTTTATTTCCTTCTATTAATAGGGCTAGTGATGGGCACATTGTTCGGTAGCATGTCGACGTTCATGCAGGTTCTTATTGATCCGAATGAATTTCTAATTGTGCAGGGGAAAATGTTCGCGAGCTTCAATAACGTCAACACGGATCTGCTTATCATTTCAATCATCATCGTCGCTCTTGTAGCTATGTATGGCATGCGGCTAAGTAAATATTTTGACGTGTTATCGCTGGGCAAGGAGCATGCAGTCAATCTTGGCATTCCTTATGATTATGTTGTCAAAAGAGTGCTAGTCATCGTCGCCATTCTGATCGCTGTATCTACTGCTTTAGTTGGGCCGATTACCTTCCTTGGATTGCTCGTTGTGAACGTAGCCTATCAGTTCATGAAGACCTATCGGCATAGCTATCTCATTCCAGGAGCGATACTCATCAGCATCATTTCACTCGTTGGCGGTCAACTGCTCGTAGAGCATATGTTCACATTTGAAACGACGATTAGCGTCATTATTAACTTCATCGGCGGAGCGTACTTTTTATATTTGCTGCTAAGGGAGAAGAAAGCATGATAGAGGTTAAAAATGTTTCCAAATCATATGGCGGCAAGCCGGTGATCGAGGATGTATCGATTCGGATTTCGAAGGGAAAGGTCACATCGTTTATCGGACCGAACGGTGCAGGCAAGAGTACGCTTCTCTCTATGATTAGCCGATTGTTAGCGAAGGACAGCGGTCAAGTGTTAATTGAGGGGAAGGAAGTCAGTAACTGGAAAAGTGCTGATCTTGCCAAAAAGATATCGATCTTAAAACAGTCGAATCATATCAATCTTCGTTTAACGGTACGAGAGCTCGTCAGCTTCGGCAGATTCCCTTATTCACAAGGCAAGCTGACAAAGGAAGATTGGCAGCAAGTAGATGAAGCCATTGCTTATATGGATCTTGTTGATCTGCAAGCCAAGTACCTTGATGAACTAAGCGGTGGACAAAACCAGCGTTCATTTATTGCGATGGTTATCGCTCAGAACACCGAATACATATTGCTGGATGAACCGCTCAACAATTTGGATATGAAGCACTCCGTCCAAATTATGAAGGTGCTGCGGCGGCTCGTTGAGGAGCTTGGCAAAACGGTCGTGCTCGTTATCCACGATATCAATTTCGCTTCTTGCTACTCTGATTATATCGTGGCGTTGAAGGATGGAAAGGTCGTCAAGGAAGGTTCAACCGAGACGATCATCGACAACGCCGTGCTTCATGACATCTATGATATGGACATACCGATTGAGCTCATAAACGGGAATCGTATCGGCGTCTATTTTAAGTAGTCATGCAAGATTTACTTACTTCCGGTTTTCAAGTTTTTCAATATAAAAAAATTGATTTAGGGGTGAATGTTTTGAAAAAATCTATACCTGTATTGGCTATTTTAGTCATTCTAAGCTTGGTGCTTGCAGCATGCGGCGCGAATAACAACGGAAATAAAGGCGCTAACAGCGCTACGAACACACCAGCATCTGAAACACCTGCAACAGATGCACCTACAGAAATTACAGTTAAACATCAGCTTGGCGAAACGGTTGTCCCTGTTAATCCTAGCAAGGTTGTCGTATTTGACTATGGTACACTTGATACACTAGACAAGCTAGGTGTAGAGGTTGCTTCACTTCCGCAAGCTAGCGTTCCTGCATACCTTGAAAAATTTAAAGATGCAAAATACGTAAACGCAGGCAGCTTGAAAGAGCCGGACTTTGAGAAAATCAATGAAACTGTACCTGACTTGATCATTATTTCAGGTCGTCAACAGGATGCTTACGAAGAGCTTACGAAGATCGCTCCTACGATTTTTATGGGTGTGGACAATAAAAACTTCATGGAGTCCTTTACGACTAACGTGAAAACACTGGCTCAAATCTTCTCTAAAGAAGCTGAAGCAGATACAGAGCTAGCAGCGATTAATGATTCCATTAAAGCATTGAATGAAAAAGCAACAGCTTCTGGAAAAAATGGTCTTATTATTTTGGCAAACGAAGGTGCAATCAGCGCATATGGTAAAGCATCGCGTTTCGGTATCATTCATGATGTGTTTGGCATACCGGCTGTAGATGAGAACATTAAAGTTTCAACGCACGGCGACCCTGTAACGTTCGAATATGTAGCAGAGAAGGATGCTGATTACTTATTCGTAGTTGACCGCAATGCAGTGACAGAGGGATCAGGGGATGCACATTCCTCCGTTGAGAATGCTTTGGTGAAAAACACTAAAGCGTACAAAGAAGGAAATATCGTATATCTTAATCCAGATTTCTGGTACCTTTCCGGCGGCGGACTTATCTCTGTAGCGGAAATGGTTAAAGAAATTGACGCAGCGATAAAATAATAGCAGCAAGCATAGATGGACTATGAAGGCTGGTGGCCTGCTTCCGCAACTGCGGCAGTAGTCATCAGCCTTTTTTTGCATACGAGCTGGTCTGTGGCTTATTAAATTTACTTTTTTGAGCCAAGCATTACAGCTATAATGTAAGGAAAGCCGAAGGGAGGAACGTTTGTGGCTAGTGTTTTGGAACTTCAGAGTATTAGGAAAAACCGCAGTGGTGATGGTAATGTTCAGCTGTTCGCAAATGTTACTGCAACGATTGCTGATCCGGCTATTATTTCTATATTAGGTGTATCTGGACAAGGCAAAAGCACGCTGCTTCGTTTGCTTGCAGGTCTGGATAACGCCGATGAGGGTGATATCCGTTTACATAATGTTTCACAGCGAGAATTAGATCCACGGGTTTGGAGAATGAAGGTATGTTACGTAGCTCAGCAGTCCGTTATGCTGAATGGGAGCATTGAGCAAAATTTGAGAACCGTGAGTATGCTGCATCGCATGCCGTATGATGAGAAGCTCGTACGCCATATGCTGCCAAGGCTAGGGCTGGATCATCTTGATTTGAGCAAAAGCGCCGAACAACTGTCAGGAGGAGAGAAACAGCGAATATCGCTGCTCCGATCCTTGCTTCTTCATCCTACCGTGCTTCTTCTTGATGAGATTACCGCGTCGCTTGACCGAGGCAGCAAGGAAATGGTGGAGGAAGTGCTGCGAGAGTGGCATCATCAAGAAGGGGCAACGATGCTTTGGGTTACACATGATTTGGAGCAGGCTCAGCAGATGAGCAGCTCGATATGGTTCATGGGGGAAGGAACGCTGCTGGAGAACAGCGAGACGGCTGCTTTTTTTGAACATCCAACATCTGAGCTCGCACAAAATTATATAAAAGCGCCGATACAAAAGGAGCAGCCATGTCAATCGTAGCACTTAGCTTTACCTTGTTGTTTGTGATGATTACGATGCTTATCTCCGTATGGCAGAAGCTTGGGCTTGAGCGAGACATCGCGATTGGCACCATTCGTTCTGCGGTACAGCTGCTGCTTGTCGGCTATGTGCTGCAATTTATTTTTAATACGAGCAATCCGCTGTTTATTACAATGATCCTTGTACTTATGATTAGTGTAGCGTCTTATCATGCTGGTAAAAGGGGAGCTGGACTGAAGGGCATCATTTGGAAAATAGCGATTGCAATCACATCGACAGAGCTGCTTATGATGGGACTGCTGCTCGGCTTTCAAATTATAGAAGCGACACCGCAATACATTATTCCGATTAGCGGCATGACGATCGGCAATGCGATGGTCGTTTCGGGTTTACTGCTCAATCAAATGAGAAGAGAGGTCGAATCCTCGAAAGGCGAGATGGAGACGCTGCTCTCACTTGGAGCGACAGCAAGGCAAGCGATTCAAGACGTAATGAAGCGATCGGTTAAATCGAGCATGATTCCGACGATAGACGGGATGAAGACGGTAGGGCTTGTTCAGCTTCCCGGTATGATGACAGGGATGATTATCGCTGGCGCGAACCCGATCGAAGCGGTTCGGTACCAAATATTAATTGTGTTTGCTTTCGCAAGCTCAGCTGCGGTTACGAGCATTATTTTAAGTTTATTAAGCTATAAGCTATGGTTTACGAAAGACCTTCGCATTCAAAATATGGAGCAAAAAGGGTGATGACCGTCGTGAACGTTTATAACAGTGGGAAAAATTTAGTAAAGCAAATAGCTGGAACTGAACTTCCAGATCAAGCTTTGGCGTTATGGGCGCTTGGACAAGAGGGCTTTCTCGTCAAATGGAACAAAAAAACGATTTTATTTGATCCGTATTTGACGAACTGGGTGTATGAGATGGCAGGACCGCCGTGGTCACGAGCCTTCGAATCACCACTGTCGCCTTCGGATTGCCTCGATGTCGATTATGTCGTATGCTCCCACCATCATGAGGATCATATGGACAAGCTAACACTGCAAGTTATTCAGCAATCATCCAAAACACGATTTATCGTGCCGAGAGCTCATCTTCCGCTATTGAAGGAATGGGGTTTCCGTGATGAGCAGCTGATTGGTATCTCTCATGGTCAATCGATTGAGCTTGCAGATGGCATAAGGCTCGATGCATTCGCTGCCAAGCATGAACAGTTCGAACAGGATGAAGCAGGTGAACATAAGTTTCTAGGTTATGTTGCGAATTTTAATGGTATTCATCTGTATCACTCTGGCGATACCGTTGGTTTCCCAGAGCTTGTCACTTGGCTGCAAAGCAGACAAATCGATATTGCATTATTGCCGATCAATGGAAGAGATTTTGTTCGCAATGAACAGGGGATCGTTGGCAATTGCAATTATCGTGAGGCTGTTGAGATTGCGGTACAAATTCATGCTGATTTATTGATTCCGATGCATTATGGCTTATTTCCACACAATGATGAGAACCCGGCTTATTTCGTCGATTATATCCAGCGTCATTATCCAGCACAGAAGTTCCATATGTTCGCCCCCGGTGAGCGATTTATTTATATGAAATAATTTACGCTCAGCAGGGCAAAATGAGATGGGAATAAGGACTGGAGGTTGACGGATATGTCAAACAGAGGACTTGTGACAGCGTTGACGGCTGTTGGGACAGCCCAATTGCTTAAGCTGCCTGTACATTTTGCGAGAAGCGGCAAATGGGATGTGAGGAAAATTATTGGTTCAGGTGGAATGCCGAGCTCACATTCAAGCGGCGTTTCCGCGCTAGCTGCATACACGGCGACCAAATATGGCGTAAAGACGCCGGAATTTGCCATATCCGCGATGCTGGGCATTATTGTGATGTACGATGCGATGAATATTCGCAGGCATACAGGTGAAATTGCGGTGCAGGTAAATGATTTGGACGAGGATGTGGAGAAGCTGGCTGGCGAACATCCAGGATTGTATCATGCGCGCAGGCGTGAACGGCTTAAGGAAAGTCTCGGTCATCAGCCTATTGAAGTTTTAGCCGGCTCACTGCTCGGAGCATTTATCGGTTTCGTTGGAGCTTTGACGATTAACAAGAAATAAGGCAAGCAGCAATTGTAAAATGAATAGACAGGCTTAGGCGCTTTTTTGGCTTAAGCCTGCTTTTATTTGAATACATACTTTTGCAGATGACTGGCCGAACCGTTAGTTATATAATGGTAAAAGATTTCAATTCTTATGCAGCATAAGGGGGAAATAAGGTGGCAGAGCAATTATTGTGGATGCACGGAGCGCCGTATGCACTGGGAAATGCAGATGAGGATTGTCCAGCTATAACGCCTTATCTTGTAGATGGCGAGAATAGACCAGCAATTATCGTATGTCCAGGCGGTGGTTATGGCGGGCGAGCGCACCATGAGGGAAAACCGATTGCACAATGGCTGAACAGTTTAGGCATTTCTGCGTTCGTTTTGCGATATCGGGTGGCGCCTTATCAATATCCTTGCGCACTGCTGGATGTTCAACGAGCGATACGTACCGTCCGTTTCAAAGCAGAAATGTATCGCATTAATCCGAATAAAGTAGGTATTCTTGGATTTTCAGCAGGCGGGCATTTAGTTTCAAACGCGGGGACAAGCTATGACCAAGGGAATGAAAATGCAGAGGATGTTATTGAACGACAGTCCTGCCGTCCGGATTTACTCGTCTTATGTTATCCTGTCATCACACTCAAAGATCCTTTCACCCATGAGGGCTCAAGAGAAAATTTGCTTGGCAAAGAAGCGAAGCTGGATCAAATCGAACAGCTCAGCAATGAAACGCAGGTAACCTCGGATACACCGCCAACTTTTTTATGGCATACAGCAGATGATGGCGCCGTTCCTGTCGAGAACAGCCTTTTGTTCGCATCCGCGCTGAGCAAGCACCAGGTTCCTTTTGATCTTCACGTGTATACGAAAGGACGTCATGGGCTTGGCTTAGCCGAGGATGAGGAGCATACAAAAGAATGGACGGCTGCTTGCGCATCGTGGCTAGCATTTAATGGGTACAAATAATAGCTGTAATCTACTATTCACAGACGATTATTTGTCTGATGAAGCTGCCTTTTCGAGTTGTACAGCGATCTAAGATGGTAAGGCCTGCGTTTGCAATAAGCTCGTCCATTGGATCAGCAGTCACAATGACAGCTTTGTTTGCGATTCGGCGAGTATGCTGCAGCAAGGAGAATTGTGCCTCGGGTGTCGTATTAGAGAAATGATTGTAAGGCATGTCTACAATGGCTACATCATAATGGTCAGAGATATCAGCAATATCACCGCAAACGGCATCTGTTTCATATTCGAAATGAGCCAAGTTTTCACGTGTCCCGCGAATGATAAAATGGTTGATATCTCGGCCGACGATGTTCATGCCCATCGACAGCGCCTCTACCAGTACCGTCCCAATGCCGCAGCAAGGGTCGATCGCTTTAATCCCGATTGGATTCGGGATAGCGATATTGGCTATAGCGCGCGCAACTCGCGTGCTGAGTGCAATGGAATAGCTGCGTGGTTTTTGCATGTGTGCAAGCCAGACGGCTTTGCTTTTTATATAATTGCCAAAGTACCAGCGACCGCCCCAAGTTAAAATGCCAAAAACGCAATCAGGTTTGCGTACATCAGCCTCGCCTTCGATATAAACGCCAAGTTCACGTTCAATTGCGCGTTGTCCTTCAAAATCGATTTTGTTTTCCGCCGTCAGGTCATTCATTTTTAGGAAAATCACCTTAAATGTAGCCTCTCCTAATTGAATTTGCTTCACCTGCTCCAAAATATCCTCAAGCCGTTCGCCTTGATATAAAACTTCAAGACGCTCTCTCATAAAAGGACTCCGGTCGGGATGTACATCTATTTCGCTAAACAAAAGATCAGTTTCTGATTGTTTTCCAAATAAAGAACGCATCTCCAAGCGGCATAAATCAGCCTCTTCAATGCGATATCCATAGGTATATACGAATAGATTGTTTCTATTTTCCAAGTTGTTGTCGCATCCTTTGTATAATTGAATTGAAGCCTCTAGTATACATGAAAAGGAGGGGCTGACAAAGGAATGGCGATGTGCGATTAACGCTTGGTGTAGCGAATCAGTCGGTTATGAACGGTTTTTTTCCTTCTAAAAAGCTTGAGAACCAGCAATGGCGATTGGCGCGGCAAGCGGAATTCAAAGTGATATAGCCATGCAGCAAGCTTGAATTTAAGCGTTAAATAATAAAGAAAAGACTTGATGTTGCTGTAATTGTGAAGCCAGCCAAGCTCCTTCGTACTGTCTGTCATCATTTTAAGGTTGACGATTCTTGCCATATCTTTTTTTGCAGGAGCGACAGGATTGTTTTTGAAATTGTTGATCAGCATCGAAAGAATCGTTTGGATATGGTAGGACGCCATGTCCTTTCTATAATGGGCATGCGCTAATAAACCGAATTTCTCGGATAAGCTCTTTCGCAGCTGGTACTGCAGAACAAGGCTTTCTTCAAGATAATGCTTATACGGAGAACGAATAAGGCTGTTCAGATTGTTAACCGTGTTGTGAAAATACAAAGGGTCCGGAATCGCGCAGACACGGTCAGAGGCCAGCAAGGCTTCCAAATGGAAAATGGTATCTTCTCCTACCGTTAATCCCTCGTTGTATAGAATCCCGTTTTTTTCAAGCGATGCGCGAAGAAATAGACTGCGCCAAGTAAAACACAGGTCATTATTCGAATGAACAGCTGCGGCGCTTAGTATTAAATCTTTGCCGTTCATAACGGTATGCAGCCGAAAGCAGGGCGATACGTTCTGTTTGGTTGGAATTGTCGCGTAACCTCCAATCAACACTTCGCAAGCATGCTCTTCTGCCATGGCGTATAGCTTTACGAAAAAAAGCGGATCGATTTCATCGTCAGCATCAAGAAAGGCGACGTATTTGCCGCTTGCCGCTTGTAAACCGGCATTTTTGGCGCTGCTCGCACCGCCGTTTGGCTTGTGAATCACTTTAACTCTATTGTCTGTTATAGCGAATTCTTCGCATATTGCGCCACTGAGATCAGTGGAACCGTCATTGACGAGCAGCACCTCAATATTTCGAAAAGGCTGATTAAGAATGCTTTTCAAACAGGGACGCAGCCAATTTTCGGCATTAAATATAGGTACAATCGCACTTATCTCGTAATTCATAGGCTACACCTCTGACGTGTTCGATCGTTTAAATTTCATAAGGCGATGTTCAAAATAATCATATCATATTCGTTATAAAGAACAACCACTTATTTTAAAACCAATTATTATCTCTAGCACAAATAAGTGGTAATATGAACAGATGAGGAGAGGGGTGACAGGACTGAAAATTAAAATGAGATGGTATATCGTCGTGTTTCTCATTGCGGGAAGCTGGCTAGGAAACCTTTGGTATTTTCAGAGCATGCAGCTGAAGGAGGCGCTGTTTCTAAAGCATGACAGTACCATAAATGGGAGCACTGGTGAAATACTTGATTTTACATTTTTTGAAAATAAACAAGCATCTAATAAAGTAAGCAGCATTCAAATAGAAGAACTGCCGGAATTCCGATTTCAAATTTATAAAAGCAACATACATACTCATCAATCTGAGATGCGAGCGTCTGGACAATTGATTCCAGATCTTATCAATGAGGAGAGGAAAATACCGTTCACAATAAGAGAGATTACGGTGTATTACGAGAAAGGGCAGTCTAGAAAAGTTCCGATTGGTGAGATTAATGTCGAGTGGAATAAACGAGAAGGCATACTAGACTTTGCTTCGGGTGGCTCGTCCTCAAATGGCTCTGGAAGCTATAAGGTGTATGTAAGGAAAGCGGCTGTTTTGGAGAAGATTGAATATACGTTCAGCGATAAAGTGAAGCCATGGTTCAAGCTTGATCTATCTGGGAAGCCGCTTGAGTCGGTTGAATTCCCTATGAAGCTGTCGCAAGATGATTCATTAGCATTTACATATCAATGGTCTATTCCGGATAATGAACCCGAAGCCTACACGATGTTTAAATCCAAAATCATTCTTCACTTCAAGCTGGAAGATGGACGGGAAATGATTGAGGATATTCCGATTAATCATAACCTTAATTTTAGTGAGCGGCAGCTGAATCGTTTAGTCCGTTCGGGAGGTGAAATGCATTGAGCACCCCTTTCAGACGCGAACTAAGGAGACTTGGCTGGGGCCTTGTTATTGCAATGATAGATATAAGGCTTGGATACTTTGATTTGCTGCCTGACATTATAGGTTACTTGATGGTTTTATCAGCCCTGCAGCATCTGGGCTCCATACACCCGGCATATAAAAAAGCGAAGTACATTTCTATTGTTCTGATCATTCTTACTATTCCAGTTCTGTTTATCCAAACAAATGTAACAATTACGGAATTTTCGTCTATGCCGCTGGCCGTCCATTTTTACTCGCAACTGCTGTTTATTCTTCATATTTTGATGGCGTATTGGATTTTTAATGGGCTTATTGAAATGCTGAAACAGGATGGGGCTGTTCAGTTGTTGGATACTGCGATTAGCCGCAGAAATACTTATTTGGTGTTCAACATTTTAATGGTTATAATATATCCGTTCTTGTTGAATGTAGAAGATAGCTGGGTCATGCTGTTAATCGCTTTTGGAATATTGTTATTCATTATGGAGCTGCTATTTCTTCGATTGCCATTTCGAGTCTCAAATGTTAGAGAGAAAAGGTCGTTGAATTAGCGGAAAAGGGGGATCTCATGTCTTTTGTAAAACGGTTGCGATGGTTTTTTAAGGATAGATGGGGCAGCTATGCGCTTGCCATAGGCATTATGGCGTTAGTTAGCCTGCTCTCCACAATACCGCCTAATCTAATTGGACGAACGGTTGACAACATCCGCGATGGCCAGCTGACCTCTGCTGGTTTAACGCAGACGGTGTTGACACTAGTTCTGCTTGCGTTATTTCTTTACGTCATGGTCTATATATGGATTACGACGCTGTTTGGCAATTCGGCGCTTATCGAGAAGGTGCTGAGAGGGAAGCTGCTAGCAAATTTAACAAGGATGACGCCTGCTTTCTTTCAGCGCAACAGCACGGGGCAGCTGATGGCGCTCGCGACAAATGATGTACTCGCAATTGGCCAGACAGCGGGATACGGTGTAATGACGCTCGTCAATACGCTGGTAGGAGCATCGGTAGTCATTATTATGATGATTTCATTAGTCAGCTATAAATTAATGATCGCGGCACTTATTCCGCTTCCATTGCTGGCAGTCGTAATTAGCAAGCTGGGCAAAAAAGTAAGAACCCGCTTTCTGGACGCGCAGGCTTCCTTTGGGAAAATGAATGAACATGCGCTGGAATCGATATCGGGCATACGCGTTATTCGTTCGTACGTGCAGGAAAACAATGATCTTGTTGCATTTGATCATGTGACCTCAGAAGTTATGAACAAAAATAAACGGGTTTCGATTCTAAATGCGATGTTTCAGCCGATTATCTCGTTAATTGTAGGTGTCAGTTATTCCATTGGAATAGGTTATGGCTCATATCTCGTATTCCAAGATGAGATTTCACTTGGCCAGCTCATTTCATTTAATATCTATTTGGGCATGCTCATTTGGCCAATGATTTCGTTTGGCGAGTTTATTAATGTGCTGCAGCGCGGCAGTGCTTCTGCTGACCGATTGGATTCGGCGTTAACGCAAAAGCCTGATCTTCAAGATTCAGATAAGCCTGTTGCCATTAAGGTGCCTACGCGCATTGAGATGAAACAGCTCACCTTTACTTATCCTACGGCTAGCCAGCCTAGCTTGAACAATGTATCCTTTCAGCTTGAACGAGGTCAGACACTTGGAATCGTAGGGAAAACGGGGAGTGGGAAGAGTACGCTGCTTAAGCAGCTGCTGCGTCAATATCCGCTTGAAGCGGATCGCTTAATGGTAGCGGGAGTTCCAGTTGAGCAAATTGAGATAGACCAGATGAGACGCTGGATTGCCTATGTGCCTCAGGAGCATTTGCTTCTCTCCAAGACCATTCGAGAAAATATTGCGTTAGGCAAGCCGAACGCAACACAGGATGAAATCGCTCGAGCGGTTCAAATGGCTTCTTTTACAGAAGATATTGCACAAATGCCAGAAGGACTTGAAACGGTCGTTGGGGAAAATGGTGTTATGCTCTCAGGCGGACAAAAACAGCGGCTGGCGATTGCGCGGGCATTGCTCGTTGATTCCGAAATATTGCTGCTGGATGATTCACTTTCGGCAGTTGATGCACGGACGGAAAGTCGAATTCTTCACTATATTCGTTTGGAGCGTGAAGGAAAGACGACATTTATTACGACTCATCGCCTATCAGCGGTTAGTCATGCGGACTGGATACTTGTGCTGAATGAGGGCCGAATCATCGAAGAAGGCACTCATGAAGAGCTGATGCTGTTTGGCGGCTGGTACAAGGAACAGTGGGAACGGCAGCAAATGGAAGCTAGCTTGGAAGAATAGGAGGCTTAGAATGCCAAAACAATCAACGGCGAGAAGACTATTCGCATATGCTCTCGTCTATAAGTTTAGAATTATCTGCGCCCTGCTTATTCTGTGCTGCGCGGTAGGTGCTGAGCTCGGCGGACCTTTCATTATAAAAACGATAATCGATAAGCATTTATCAGTCGGCGGGAATGATATTATGCCAGTTCTCGGGCTGCTGGGCGTTTATATGGGGCTGCTGCTTGTTGCAAGTATTAGCAATTTCTCGCAATCCTATATTTTGCAGACGACGGCGCTTCGCATTATCAAAAATATGCGTATGGATTTAATGAGTCATATTCAGCGAATTCCGCTGCGCTACTTCGACAATACGCCGATCGGGCAAATTGTATCGAGAATTGCGAACGACACAGAGGCGATAAGGGATTTATTCATGAGCTTCATGGCGACCTTTGTTGTCAGCTTCGTACAGCTGCTAGGTATTTTTACTGCATTGTTTATTTTGGATGTGCGGCTCGCGATGTTTTGCTTGCTCTTGCCGCCGCTTTTCGCGATCATTATGGTCATTCATTTAAAATACTCCAAGAAATACATTACGATTATGCGCGCACGTCTCAGCGACATGAATGCAATGATCAACGAATCAATTGTCGTTATGCCGATTATTCAAGCCTTTCGCCGCGAGAAGGTGACGCTCGAAGAGTTTGAGGTGCTGAACGAGGATCGATACATTAACCAGATCAAACAGTTTAGAGTTTTCTCTTTGTCTTCAAGAAACATTGTGGGCACCATTGGAAGCTTGGTAACAGCGATGGTTATTTGGTACTTTGGGCGAGCTTCACTGGAAACAGCAATTCTGTACGGCGTGTTTTATGCTTTTATCGATTATTTGGGTCGTATTTTTCAGCCGATTATCGGTATCTTCGACCAACTGACGAATGCACAGCGTGCATTTGTTTCTGCGGAGAAGGTATTTGCGATATTGGACATGGAAGGAATGGAGGTCGAAGAGGTAGCTCAGGTGAAACGTCCGGATGGTGTCGTGAAATTCGATAACATTACGTTTGCATATAAAGAGGGCGAAAACGTTCTGAAGCAAATTTCATTCGAAGCGCGCAGGGGAGAGACGGTTGCATTAGTCGGTCATACCGGTTCGGGCAAAAGCTCGATCATGAATCTGCTGCTTGGCTTTTATGAGCCTGATCAAGGGAACATTACGATTGATGGACGTAATATAGCGACGTATTCGAAGCAGGAGCTGCGCAAGCATATGGGCATTGTGCTGCAAGATCCTTACTTGTTCGCAGGCGACATTAAATTCAACGTCAGCCTGTACAACAAGGACATCACAATGGATCGTGTGAAAAGCGTGCTGAAGGATGTTGGGGCGGCAACTTTTGTAGAGCAGCTGCCTGGCGGCTATGATGAACCTGTAGTTGAGCGCGGCAGTACGTTGTCTTCGGGACAGCGGCAGCTTATCTCCTTCGCTAGAGCTTTAGCCTTCGATCCTTCTATTCTTATATTGGATGAGGCGACAGCCAGCATCGACAGTGAGACGGAGGGACTGATTCAGCAAGCCTTGAAGGTGGTCAGTGAAGGCAGGACAACACTAATTATCGCTCATCGCTTGTCCACCATTCGAGAGGCGAATCAGATTCTCGTCTTGCATCGCGGTGAAATCGTGGAGCGCGGCAATCATGATACTTTAATGGCGCTGCGAGGAAGATATTATAAAATGTATCAGCTGCAGAAAGGCGAGAAAGTATCGACTGAGCCGGCCACTGTAACGATGGAAACACAAGGACGGTAGAAGTTTACTTTTAATGCTTTGAATAGGAATGAGAATAGCGGCAGCCAAGGAATGGAATTATTCCGAGGATGCCGCTGCTGTTTTATGACCGTAATAGAGTCTATAATTTAAACCGTGTGCTGATTTAGTTGAAATCGGCTACATTTATGCGATCTCTTGTATCACTTCTTAGACTGCGGTTGAAGTAGAAACTCTTCTACTTGTTTGCGATGATGCTCGTCATGCTGGATAAAATCAAAAATTAAATATCCAATCGAATAGGGAGCTTTGGTTTGTGGACAATGTGTATTTCCGTGTACAGTGATAGGATGAAAAAATTGCTGCTCAGTCATTTCGGTTAATTTTTGCACGAGTTTTTGTCTTGTCTCAATCGCTTGATTCAAAATTTCAGAAGGCAATATGCCCGATAATGCGTAAGCCGAGGAGGCAGCATTATATTCATCGTGGTTCGGGAATTCAACATTGCTGTTTTTTTCAGCTTCGAGCAGTACGCTTGTTATGAAATATTGATCCCATCTGTCTAAATGGGCAATGATTTCTGCGGCGGACCATTTGCCCTCCTTGATCGGATTAAGCCATGCCGGTTCAGGTGTGATATGGGATAAGGATGAATACCACGGCGCCAAGCTGCCAAACTGTTGAATAAGTTCATTTTGTTTAATCATATAATCCTCCTACAATCAGATATAACTGAATTGTAGAACATAAACCACGACAACTGCCTGTCATCGTTTCGTTCCTTTTTTTAGCTGTAAAGCCGCCATATATTTTTCGCTCTATCTCGGATGATATCTCTCACATATTTCGGCTCCATTACTTCCACGGCGTCCCCGTAGCTCAAAATCATGCCATAAACMCATTCATCCTCAGGATAGACGATTTCAACAACCATTGTACCTTCGTTCTCGCAGCGAATGTTTCCTTCTTGAAAAGAATCTTCAACTCTCACTTTAACGCTAGGCTGAAAACGCATCACCAAATGTACCGTCTTCGTATTCATTTTCCATTCAGCTTCAATGGCTGCAGCGTCATAAGCAGTGATTTCTCGGTCAAAGATTTCGGATATGGCAGCTAGTTTTCGCATTCTCGATAGTCGATAAAGCTTTGTTATATTTTTGTCTCTGCAATAGCCGTACAAATACCAATGGAACCCTTTATGAACGACGGAAGCCGGCTCCACGACAGCTTTAGCTGAGCAGCCTTGGGAGTTGGTGTAGTCAAAGGTTACGACCATTTTCTTCTGAATGGCCTGTCGAAGGAGAGTTGTTTTTTTCTTCTCCTCCTCATTGCAGCCCCATGAGGATAAATCAATAATCCATTGTTCCAGTGCTTTATCCGTATAATGAATATCGCTTTTTTTCAATAGGGCTCGCATCTTCTCCAGCGTGCGGGCAACATCAAGATCATCCGAATGGCTTTGCAGCCCTTTTAGTCCTGTCATTACGGAAACGAGCTCATCTTTAGTGAGAACCTGATGGCTTAAGCGGTAGCCCTCCATAATTTCAAAACCTCCGAGCAGCCCCGGGAATGAAAGGATGGGGATGCCTGCCATATTAATGGCTTCCATATCCCTCTGAATCGTTCGGTTTGAGACTTCAAACTTTTGGGACAAAACCGAAGCGCTTGTTCTGCCGTGATTCAATAAATAAATGATAACAGCGAGCAATCGTTCTATTTTCAAAGTAATCACCTGTGGATGTGGATTTATTGTAGAGAGTAGTGCTTGTCGGGTTTGGGGCGGCTGGCTTTGACGAAAATAGAAGCAACGAGCAGAGACTGAATTCTAACGAACCCAGAAGCATCGAGCATAAACTGAATGCTAATGAACCCAGAAACAACGAGCAGCTACTGAATGCTGTTGAACTTAGAAGCAACGAGCATAGTCTTAGTTCTAATGAACCCAGAAGTAACGAGCAGATACTGAATGCTAATGAACTAAGAAGTAACGAGCAGATACTGAATTCTGCCTAGCCTAGAAGCAACGAGCAGTGACTGAATTCTAACGAACCTACATGCTGCTATTTGCAATAATCAGGTCCAAAATAAATTCTAACGAACTCAGATAACGTTATATGTGTAAAATAGAGCTCATTTACATCAATTGAGGTCTAATAAGGCTCCCTAGGTTCGTTAGAACTAAAAAGGTAGCATTTTAAAGCAAATAACGTGTCTGGTGTTCGTTATATTCCAGTTGCAGTGATCTATTGCTCATCCTTGCATTTCCCGCTTGTTTGATAAGTCCTGACTTTGCTTTTGAGTCCAATGAATATCGTATCTTTCGACATATTAATGGGAGTTTCGTAGAAAATTTAGAAGGTCAACACATCTCTAGGCACGATTATGGATTAGAAAATATTGTAACATTAAGCTTGAATATACGGAAAGAACCACTTTGGCATTTATTAAATAGACAAAACGACCCATTAAAGTTACATGTTAAGTTATGTATATGGTACTTCAAACACAATTTTAGTCTATTTAAAACAAATCCTTCTACCAATTGACAGGAAAAATGTTCCGTTGTATACTCTCCATAAAGTCTTGTGTTAGTTTACATCACATTTAAGAGTAGATGGTTCATAAACTTTGGGCCCGAAGTTAAATTCCCCTTCCTTCATCAATGCAAATAGTCTGTTCACGGATGTTATGCATGTTTTTGGAGTAAGGGGATTTTTTATTGCCATCTATGAACAAATGTGCATGTTTACGAGAACTTAATTTCATTTTGATGTTGTGATTACACTTTGTAGCTAATCTAATTGTTGGGTAAACTATTTTATTCATTACTGGTTGTGGAGAGGGGAAAATGTAGGATGCACAAATTGGTCATACGAATACAAAGAAAAGCTTGCATGCTGTTAGCGGCTCTTCTTTTGGTTGGAGGCACGCTCGGCAGCTTAGGTGCGCCGGTTCAGGCGTCGCCTGCAGGAGATAATATCGTTATTTCACAAGTGTATGGCGGTGGGGGAAACAGCGGAGCAACACTGAGAAATGATTTTATCGAATTGTATAATCCTACGAATAAAGACGTTGTTTTGACAGGTTGGAGCGTTCGATACGCAAGTAAAGAAGGTGCCTTCACAGTTGGAAATACAACAAATTTAACAGGGACTATTAAATCAAAAGGCTACTTTCTCATTCAACAAGCGAGTAACGCTGCCGTGGGAGCAAGCCTTCCAACACCTGATGTTGTAGGGACATTGGCAATGAGCGTCTCTGATGGGAAGGTAGAACTGTTAAACAAAACATCAGATAAGATTGACTTTATTGGTTACGGAGCAGCGAACGAATCTGAAAAGCAGCCAACAGCAGCTTTATCCAGCTCAAAAGCTGCCATTCGTAAAGCAGATACAGGAGCAGCAAGTGACAGCCGCGGGAAGGATACAGATAATAACTCCGCGGACTTTGACATTCTGACACCCGACCCGCGCAACTCCACGTACGGCGTTGTCGCTGTTGATGTTGAAGCAGTAACGCCAGACGTAAACGAAGGAGCTGTACTTCCGGGTACAATCATTAAGCTCTCGACGCCAACAGTTGGCGCTAGTGTTTACTATAGTGTATACGGTGCAGGAGAAACGCAAGTTGCTCCAGAGGACTTTACGTTGTATCAGCCGAATGTAACAGAAATCAAAATTAATGCGCCTACAACGGTTCATACTTATGCCAAAAAAGAAGGTTTTCCAAATAGTGCTTTGCGTGAATATTCTTATACGATTTCTACACTAGTGACTATCGCACAAGCACGTGCGGCTGCACTTGGTACAAGCGTAACGCTTAGTGGTGTTGTAACACACCGAGCGGATTCAGGCGCTTTTGTAAATCTTTTTGTACAGGATCAAAACGGAGGCATTATTGTTAGAGTTCCAAGCAGCGTCTCGGCACAGCCGGGGGACGTCATTGAGGCTTTCGGCAAGCTGACTGAATTTTCGGGGTTGCTTCAATTGGAGGCATCTGCTGAAAATGCAAAAGTAACGGGTTCTGCTCCTGTTCCAGATCAGATCGTTGTTGATTCTTCGAGCTTTGGCAAAACGACTGAAAATCGCAACAAATTCGAAGCACGTTTGGTTCAAGTCAAAAATATTAAAGTTGAAAGTGTTGCCAGCGGCGTTGTTACAGCTACGGATGCTGTGAATGGCGGCAAAGTTATTATTTATTCTTCCGATGCTTCGTTCGTGGCAGGTAAGACCTTCGAGCAGGTTACTGGCGTTATGACGTTCCATTCCAGTGTAGGATTGGAATTATTGCCGCGTAATACACTCGACATTGTTGAGAAACGGTTGGCTGTTCAAGCGAGCATTCTGTCAGGCGGCATTAACGCAGGAGGAGCTGTATCGCTAAGCTCACTAGTTCCGGGCGGTGTGATTCGTTACACGACAGACGGAACTGTTCCGACAGCTACTACAGGAACGCTTTATACGAAAGCTATTGTCGTAAATGCGGATATGGTCATTAAAGCGGTTGTGACAGCTGGTGGAGTGACAAGCGATGTATCGACATTTTCGTATAAAGTATTAGAAAATACCAATGGTATTGCCATTCATACAATTCAAGGTGAGACGCATAAATCGATCTATACCAATGTAAAGGTTTCGAATGTTACTGGTATTATTACTTCGGTCAGCGCGAATTCCTTCTACATGCAGGCACCTGATGAGGATCAGGATGAGAATCCGAATACGTCCGAGGCTATTCAGGTGTACAAGCCTGCACATGGTCTAGCTGTTAAGGATGAGGTATCAGTCACAGGTACTGTAGAGGAATTTGGAAACAGTCCATCTTTGACTGTAACGCAAATTAATGCAGCAACAATTACTAAAGTATCGAGCGATAACCAGCTTCCTAAAGCTACATTGGTAGGAACAGGCGGTCGAATCATTCCTAACCTGATCGATACCGACAGCTTTAGCAAGTTCAACCCAGAGAACGATGCAATTGATTTCTTCGAGAGTTTGGAGAGCATGCTCGTTGAAGTGAAAAATCCAACGATTACTGGACCTTACGCGAATGCGGTAACTCCAATTACGTTTGATAATGGTGCTAACAATCCAGTGAAAACCGCTGTAGGCGGAATTGTATTGCAAGGAAATGGTTTGTCTGCTATTGATAGCAGCTTGAACCCGCAGAAGCTGTATGTAGGCGGATCAAAGCCAGCTGGTGCAGAAATTAAAACTGGCGATGCTTTTAACGGCAATATCGTTGGCGTAATTCAATACGCTGGTGATCTGTATAAACTGTTGCCTACACAAGCTTTGCCAACTATCGTACGCAGTACAAACGTCCAGAAGGTAACGAGTATTGTACCGAACCCGGACAAGCTGACGATTGCTACATTTAATGTGGAAAACTTCAGCGCAGATCAAACAGCTAAAGCTGCAAAAATTGCTTCAATTATTGTAACGAATATGAAGCAGCCAGACATTATCGGTTTAATGGAAGTACAAGACAACGATGGCGAAAAGGATACGGAAAATACGGATGCTGCCCAAAGCTTCAAAACGCTGATTGATGCGATTAAAGCAAAAGGCGGACCTACGTATTCTTATACAGACATCGCTCCTGAGAGAAATAAAGATGGCGGCGCTCCTGGCGGTAATATCCGTGTAGGCTTCTTATATCAAGCCGACCGTGTAACACTTGCTCAAGGAACGAAAGGCGATTACAAATCAACAATTAAAGTAAACGGAATTGGCGGCTTAACGCAAAATCCTGGCCGTATTGGCTCTGATGACGCTTCAACATTTGCTTCATCTCGTAAACCGCTTGTAGCAGAATTTATGTTCCAAGGAAAACGAGTTGTTGCGATTGCGAACCATCTGAATTCAAAAGGTGGAGACGGCAAGCCTTGGGGTGATGTTCAGCCGGTTGTTCGCAGCAGCGAAGTGCAGCGCGCGAAGCAAGCGGAAGCTGTTAACAGCTTCGTGAAGGATTTGACAACGAAAGACCCTGAAGCAAGTGTAGTCGTGCTAGGCGACTTTAACGATTTCCAATTCTCTGGCACATTGAACAAAATTAAAGGCAATGAATTGACAAACCTTGTAGATACGCTGCCGGTTTCAGAACGTTACTCGTATATCTATGACGGTAACTCTCAAACGCTTGATCACATTCTCGTTGATAAAGCAAATGGGACAAAAGCAGAAATCGACGTAGTACATGTCAATGCTGATTTCTCTACAGAACAGGGCAGAGTGAGCGATCATGATCCGCTTCTTGCGCAGCTGGATCTGTCAGCAAAAAAAGCTGCTGAGTTTACCATGACGGTTATGCATACGAATGATACACATGCGAATTTAGAGAATGTTGCTAAGAGAGTTACTGCAGTCCAGCAGGTTCGTAATGAGACAGTTAATTCAATTCTTCTTGATGCAGGCGATGTATTTTCAGGCACTTTGTATTTCAATAAATACTTAGGCCAGGCAGATTTAGCATTTATGAATTTGATGAAATACAATGCGATGGTTTTCGGTAATCATGAGTTTGACAAAGAATTATCAGTGCTGGCTGATTTTGTTGAAAAAGCAAAATTCCCATTCGTTAGCTCCAACATTGATTTCAGTAAGGAGCCTGCGCTTAACGGATTATTATCCGAGCAAGCGGCTGGTGAAGCGGCTCAGGATGGAAAGATTTATAATTCACTTATTCTTGAAGTAGGCAAAGATAAGGCGAAAGTCGGTGTAATTGGCTTAACAACCGAGGATACGAAATTTCTTTCATCTCCAGGACCAAACATCATATTTAATGATTATATCGCTAAAGCCAAGGCGACTGTTAAAATGCTGCAAGATCAAGGCATTAACAAAATCATTGCTTTGACTCATCTTGGTCATGCATTTGATCTCCAGTTGGCAGAGCAAGTAGCAGGCATTGATGTCATTGTAGGTGGACACAGCCATACGAAGGTGGAAGCTCCGAAGGTATTCAATGCGAACGGTGAACCAACGCTGGTTGTACAGGCAGAGGAGTATAACAAATATTTAGGTCGATTGGATCTCAAATTTAATCAAGCAGGTGTACTGACGAAATGGAATGGAAAGCTGCTCGATATTACAACATTTGCAGCAGACCCGGCAGCGACTTTATTGCTTGATCCATACACACAAGGTATTGAAGCTATTAAAAAACAGGTTATTGGTAAAACAAATGTATTTTTAGATGGTGGAAATCCTTCTGGTCGTATTGCAGAGGTCAATCTTGGAAATCTAATGACCGATGGAATGGTTTCTAAAGTGAAGAGTTTTGTTGACAGCAATCCTGATTTAAAGAAATTGGATGTAAAAGGATTTGTGGGGATTCAAAATGGTGGCGGTATTCGGAAACCTATTCCGCTAAAGGCTGAAGGCAAAGTAGATGGTGACATTACTCTAGGAGAACTTTTGCAAGTTATGCCATTCGGCAATAACCTTACATCTCTTCGAATGACGGGCAAGGAAATTGTGGATGCACTAGAGAACGGTGTAAGCGGGATTGAAACAGTTCAGGGCCGGTTCCCACAAGTGTCTGGTATGCGCTACTATTATGATTCTAAGAAGCAACCAGAAGTACTGGATGCGAATGGACAGCTTGTAACTGCGGGTAAGCGTATAGCAAAGGTAGAAATTAAGAATGCTGACGGCAGCTACAGTGCAATTGATTTGAATGCTTATTATTTTGTAGCAACAAATTCCTTTATGGCTAATGGTGGTGACTTCTACCGCTCCATGAAACAAGCGAAGGATGATGGTCGTCAGTACGAGATGAACATTGTTGATTATGAGGTGTTTATCGAATATCTAACGAAAATTGGCACTATTAATATGGGATTGGAAGGCCGTATTACAGATCTAAAAGGCGAACCGCTTCCAGGTGAGAACGATCCATTCAAGCTAACGATTATGCATGTTAACGACACGCATGCTCACCTTGATTCGATTGCAAAACGATTTACAGCGATTAAAGAAATTCGTGCAGAAGTAAAAGATTCTATCTTACTAGATGCAGGGGATGTGTTCTCAGGAACGCTGTTCTTTAACAAATATCTTGGTCAAGCGGACTTGGAGTTTATGAATAAGATTGGTTATGACGCGATGGTATTCGGAAACCACGAATTCGATAAAGGTCCATCCGTACTTGCTGATTTTATCAAAAAAGCGGAGTTCCCGTTTGTAAGCTCGAATATTGACTTCAGCAAGGAACCTGCAATGAACGGACTTGTGTCTGAGCAGGCAATCGGTAAACCAGCTGCGAAAGGTAAAATTTATGACGCAATTATATTGGATGAAGGCGGGCAAAAGATCGGCGTATTCGGCTTAACAACGGAAGACACAAAATTCCTTGCTTCGCCAGGAGATAATATTGTGTTCGAGGATTATATCAAGAAAGCTGAAGAAACGGTTAAAATGCTCCAAAAAGAAGGCATCAACAAGATTGTGGCATTGACGCATCTAGGAAATGAATTTGATAAAGTATTGGCTGAGAAGGTTACGGGCATCGACGTAATCGTCGGTGGACATAGCCACACGAAGGTTGACGCACCGCTTGTATATCATGCTGCGGGAGAACCGACACTCGTTGTACAGGCAGAACAATATGGAAATTATTTGGGCCGCTTGGACCTCGAATTCAATAACAAAGGGATATTGACCGCATGGAATGGCAAGCTGCTTACAGTTAGCGGCTATGCAGCGGACCCGGAAGCTGTTGAAATGTTGAAGCCATACAGTGCGGGTGTTGCCGATATTCAGAAGCAAGTCATCGGCAAAACAAATGTGTTCCTAGATGGTGATCGTAATTCTGTAAGGTCAAAAGAAACCAACTTAGGAAACTTGATCACAGACGGTATGGTCTCCAAAGTAAAAAGCTTCGTAAACAGCAACGAGGCATTAAAGCAATTGGATGTAAAAGGTTATGTTGGCATTCAGAATGGCGGAGGTATTCGCGAATCAATTAAGAAAACCGCTGTAGGTAAAGTAGATGGAGACATCATGATGGGCGAATTGCTTACGGTGATGCCTTTCGGAAACAACCTTACGGCGCTTCGTATGACAGGCCAAGAAATTATTGCTGCGCTTGAGAACGGTGTAAGTGGAATCAAAACCGGAGAAGGCCGCTTCCCGCAAGTATCGGGCATGCGCTTCTACTACGATTCTAATAAGAACCCTGAAATATTGGATGCAGACGGAAAGCTTAAGCAGTCTGGCGAACGCATTACGAAGGTTGAAATCAAAAACGCAGACGGCAGCTACAGTGCAATTGATTTGAATGCTTATTATTTTGTAGCAACAAACTCATTTATGGCTAATGGCGGTGATTTCTATCGCTCGATGAAGCAAGCCAAAGATGCTGGACGTCAGCACGAAATGAACATTGTTGACTACGAGGTATTCTTGGAGTATATCAATCAATTAGGTACGATTAATGCAACGACAGAAGGACGAATTGTTGATGTGAATGTTGTAGTTCCAACACCTACTCCAACACCAACAACACCGCCGGTGACAACACCGACGCCGACACCAACGCCAACACCGACGACACCGCCGGTGACGACACCAACGCCAACACCATCCATCACATTTAGTGATGTACGCGGCCACTGGGCTGCAGATGCTATTGCGAAGGCAGTGGAAATTGGGTTTGTTAATGGGTATGGAGACGGCACGTTCCACCCTGGAGACACCGCAACAAGAGCACAATTTATTACAATGGTTGGCAGAGCGCTGAAGCTTGAATCGTCGACAAGCAAGCTGGACTTTGCAGATGCGGACCAAGTTCCTGCATGGGCACGCTCCTTCTTTGCACAGCTTATCGAGGATAAGGTCATTGCAGGCTACGAGGATAATACGCTTCGACCATCAAGTGAATTAACAAGAACGGAAATGACCGTAATTCTTGTTCGCGCACTAGGCATTAAAGTGGATCCGAAGGCGAAGCCGACGTTTGCTGATTTGAGTGACATTCCTGTATGGGCACGTCCTTATATCGCTGCGGCACAAGCCGAAGGACTAGTAGCAGGCATGGGCGGCAATAAATTTGCACCTAAGAAAAATGCAACAAGAGCAGATGTGGTTACACTGATTTTGTCCGCACTAGAGTATGAAGGAAGAAACGGAATTTAATTAAGCAAAAGCGTCCTATTCCACTTGATAAGAGTGGGGTGGGACGTTTTTTTTAGTAAGATTTGTTGTTTTCATACAAAGAAGGCGACACTTCATTTGAAACCTATGTTAAATTAGAGGGAGTAGATACCGTTTGCATTTCTAGACATAAATAGAAAGAGTGAAACTTGGATGGCTGATGATCGACTGGATGATAAGCTTAGCAAAATGATTGATGTAGCAAGGCTGTATTATGAACTGGATTATAATCAGGAAGAAATCGCTCAGAAGCTGGGGGTATCGCGCCCTACGATATCAAGATTTTTACAGCAGGCTAAGGATGAGGGGTACGTTCAAATAAAAATCGTACACCCGAACGAAAACAATTTTGTTCTGGCGAATCGTTTGGAAGCGAAGTTTGGGCTGAAAAAAGCGGTTATCGTTTCTGTGCCGCAGTATGAGGACAGCATCGTAAAAAGGTATATTGGCGAAGCGGCAGCGAACTATTTATACGATACGGTAAAAGATGGCGATATCATTGCGACAACGTGGGGAACGACGCTCTTTCAAATGGCTTCTCAGCTTAAGGATAAGCCGGTTCGCGACGTTAAGGTCGTGCAGCTCAACGGCGGGGTTAGCCATTCGGAAACCAATACATACGCTTATGAAATTGTTCATTTATTCGGCAAGGCTTTTCATACGATACCTTACTTTATTCCGCTGCCGGCGCTTGTTGACCATGAGGTTGTGAAGCGGACGATTGAATCGGATCGCCATATCCGCAATATTTTGGAGCTAGGGAAGCTTTCTAATATTGCCGTTGTAACCGTGGGAGCCCCTACGGATGATTCTGTATTAATTAGAGCCAATTATTTCACAGATTCCGATCTGGAAATTATTCGCGAGAAGGCAGCTGGCGATATATGCTCACGCTATATCGATATTACAGGAAATATTTGTTCAACACTCATGAACCAGCGCACGATTGGAATCAGTCTCGATGAACTGAAACGCAAGGACCAGTCGATACTTGTGGCAGGCGGAGCGAAGAAGGTAGATGGCATTTATGGCGCGCTGCGCGGCGGCTACACGAATGTACTCATTACCGATCAGTTTACAGCGAGGTATTTATTAGAACGGGATGTGTAGACATCCTATAGAACGAACGAGGGGATCTTAGCTGCAAAGCAGCAAATAAGATCCCCTCGTTTTTCTTCCTATATCTCTTAATGAAGTGCAAATCGCTCAGCGGAGTCAACCGTATGCTTCAGAAGCGTGGCGATCGTAACAGGACCTACGCCTGCTGGCACAGGGGTGATCGCACTTGCTTTTGCTAGACATGCCTCGTAGTCAACGTCCCCAATATTCCCTTTATTGTACCCTGCATCAAGCACTACAGCGCCATCGCGAATCCATTCCCCTTGAATAAAGCTTGGTTTGCCGACTGCAGCAACGACGATATCGGCAAGGCGCAATAGCTCCGCTAAATTTTCTGTTTTGGAATGACAGGTTGTTACGGTTGCATTGCGGTTCAGCAGCATCTGAGAAACGGGTTTGCCTAGAATCGGGCTTCGTCCAACGACGACGGCATGTTTGCCTTCAACCTTGATTTCATAGTAATCAAGAATAGCCATAATAGCAGCAGGGGTACATGACGGATACTGGGCATAACCAAATGCATTTTGAGCAAAACCTAACGCGGTTACACCATCAACATCCTTATGGATACTAATCGCTTCAAAGGCAGCACGCTCATCAATTTGATGCGGTACAGGGTGCTGCAAGAGGATGCCGTGAATAAGCGGGTCTGCATTAAGCTGCAAAATAACATCAATTAAATCATCTGTGGATATGTTTTTGTTCAAATGAATACGTTTGGAATCAATGCCAAGCCGCTTGCATGCATTTCCCTTCATTCGAACGTAGGTTTCAGAGGCAGGGTCATCGCCTACTAGTATTGTCGCTAAGCATGGAATGATTCCCCGCGTGCTAAGAGTCTCAACCCTTGCTTTCAGCTGCTCTTTAATAGCATCGGCCACAATGGCTCCATCCAAAATCAGTTTTTCCGTCATCTTCTACCTCAGCCCCTTATAAATAAATGTTAAAAAAACATAAAAAGGCAAGGGGTATGTCCCCTTACCTTTGCCCAGGCGTACGGCTAATGATCTGTGCGCTTCCTCATGGTTGCCCATGTTCCGCCAGTTACGCACAGCTTTTTATTGGTATTTTGATTTTAACAGGTGGAAAGTTCAAAAGCGAGTCATTAACGTAATTTTATGATTATTTAGGTGTAGAAACGAGAGGATGGATGCTATAATTACTTTACCAAGAGGGAGCGGGTCGCGCTGCCCTCTTTATTGCAGTTTGCGCAAAATGATGGGAGATAGAGGTGGTAAGTTGTTAAAGCTCACAAGATTTTTGAGGAAATATTGGCTGAGCGCTGTGCTGGCACCGTTGTTTATGCTGCTAGAGGTGTTCATGGATTTGCTGCAGCCGCGGTTCATGGTGAGCATTGTGAATGAGGGCGTTATAGCAGGTGATCTCACAGCAATCGCGAACACCGCGCCCAAAATGCTGATCGCCGCATTAATCGGACTAATAGCAGGTGTCGGCTGTACGGTGTTCTCGACGATAGCGTCGCAAAACTTTGGAGCTGATCTGAGGCAGGAGCTGTTTCAAAAAATCCAGTCGCTRTCGCTTCGATCGCTTGACCGTTTTGGTTCAGGCTCTATCGTGACGAGACTGACGGGCGATGTCACACAAATTCAGAACTTAGTATTGCTGCTGCTCCGCGTATTTGCACGAAATTCATTTATTATTATCGGCAGTCTGGTCATGGCTTTTGTAATAAGCCCGCGCCTGTCTATTATTTTGCTCGCAATGATACCCTTATTAGCTCTCTTCCTCATCATTACAACTCGGATTACCGTTCCTCTGTTTTCAATGATGCAGCACCGGCTTGATCAAGTGAATACCGTGATGCAAGAAAACTTGTCTGGTATCCGCGTTGTGAAAGCATTTGTAAGGTCCGATTACGAGGAAGAACGTTTTAATGAAACGAACTCAAATCTACTGCATGCCAGTCTAAAAGCAGCTAAGATCGTTGCGCTTAATACGCCGCTTGTGTCGATCATTCTTAATTTTAGTATTGTAGCTGCATTATGGTATGGCGGAATGCTCTCTGAGCACGGGGCGCTGTCGGTGGGCAGTCTCGCCGCCTTTTTAACTTATATTACACAGCTTCTCTTTTCTACTCTAGGACTTGGAAATCAATTGATTGCAATCTCTCGGGCCAAGGCTTCTGCTGACCGCATTAACGAGATATTGGAGGTTCCGGCAGATAAATGGACAGCTGAACGAAAAGCTAACGAGCAGTCCAAAAAAATTCAAGCTGGCAGAATAACTTTTGACCATGTGAGCTTCTGCTACGAAGGCTCGGAGAAAAACATACTTCACGACATAGATCTGGATATAGAGCCGGGCGAGACGATTGGGATCGTAGGGGTGAACGGCTCAGGAAAATCAACGCTGGTCAGCCTCATTCCAAGGTTTTATGAAGCGACAGAGGGAATGATCCGCATTGATTCCTATCCGATTAACGAGATCGCTTCTGCAGAGCTGCATGGCCAAATCGGAATGGTGCTCCAGCAGGCGCATCTGTTCAGTGGAACCATTCGTGACAATATCAGCTATGGCAAGCCGGATGCGAGTCAGGATGAAATAGAGGCAGCAGCCAAGGCAGCTGAGGCTCATGCATTCATTATGAAGCTGGAGAATGGCTATGATACGCTGCTTGGCCAGCGCGGGGTCAATCTGTCCGGCGGCCAAAAGCAGCGGTTGTCCATTGCTAGGACGTTGCTGCTGAAACCCAAAATTGTGATCCTTGATGATTGTACAAGCGCGGTTGATCTGAGAACGGATTTACTCATACGCAAATCGTTGCAAGAGATTATGAAGAGCAGCACTTGTCTTATCATTGGTCAGCGAATTGCATCCGTACAGCAGGCAAATCGGATTATCGTGCTTGAGAATGGTCGAATTACAGCCATTGGCACGCATCAGGAGCTTCTTGAACAAAGCAAGCTATACCAGAAAATGGCCTTTTCCCAGCAAGGAGCTTGATAGATGAATCATACGCTAACGACATTAAGAAGAATTGGAACTTATTTGCTTCATGGCCGCGCTAGACTGCTGGCGGTTATTGCACTAACGATAGTTGCCGCAGGACTTACGCTCGCTGGTCCTTATTTTTTGGGCAAAGCTTTGGATGATTATATTATTGCGAAGCGATACGATGGGCTGCTTTCTATTTGTTTGCTTATGTTTGGCATATACGCGGCTGGCAGCTTAGTCAGCTGGCTTCAAGCCCTATATTTAGCTGATGTGTCGCAGCGGACCGTATGGAGCCTTCGCAAGGAATTATTTAATCATTTGCAGAAGCTGCCTATTCCGTTTTTTGCAAGTAAAAATCACGGAGAGCTCATGAGCCGCACGACAAATGACATCGACAATGTTACGAATACGCTGAACCAAAGCTTAATTCAGATCATCTCAAGCGTCATCATGCTCATAGGTTCGTTCGCGATGATGCTTTTCTTAAATGTGTGGCTAACGCTTGTAGCACTCATTGTTATTCCGGTCATTGTTTTGGTAACGAAGCGAATTGCGAAGGTAACACAGCGTCAATTCAAAGGACAGCAGCAGGAGCTTGGCGGGCTTAACGGCTTTATCGAGGAGACGGTATCGGGACAGAAGGTCGTAGCCCTGTTTCATCAAGAGGAGCGAATGGCTGAGCAGTTCAGCGCCGCTAATGCGAAGCTGAAGAAAGTCGGAACCAAAGCCCAAATTTATTCGGGTACGATGGGCCCGTTCATGAACATGTTTGGTCATATCAGCTATTTGATCATTGCAGGTGTCGGCGGCTGGCTGGCGATTCACGGCCACGCATCAGTGGACGTCATCATAAGCTTTCTCGGTTATTCAAAGCAATTCTCCGGCCCTTTGAATGAGGTCGCCAATCAATACAATATGATTCAGTCGGGGGTAGCAGGCGCGGAGCGGGTGTTTGAGATGATGGATATTCCATCAGAATATGAAGAACCCAAGTCCGTGAGAGAGATGGAATCGATTGGCGGCAAGGTAGAGTTTCGCGATGTGCGGTTTGAATATAATGACGGAACCGCAGCGCTTAATAACATCTCCTTTATTGCGAAGCCGGGAGAGACCGTTGCGCTAGTGGGTCCAACTGGAGCCGGCAAGACTACAATCATTAATCTGATTGGGCGATTCTATGAGATCAAGGACGGTCAAATACTGATTGATGACGAAGACATTTGCACGATAGACAAAAACAGCTTGCGTAAACAGCTTGGAATCGTGCTGCAGGATGCCCATTTGTTCTCGGGTACCATTCGTGAGAATATCCGCTATGGCAAGCTGGATGCTACCGATGAAGAGGTGGAGGAGGCGGCTGTCCAAGCGAATGCGAATAGCTTCATCACGAAGCTTCCGCTAGGCTATGAGACCGAATTGACAGCGGAAGGCGGGAACATAAGCCACGGGCAGCGCCAGCTTATCACGATTGCTCGTGCCATTCTTGGAGACCCTGCGCTGCTTATACTCGATGAAGCTACGAGCAGTGTAGATACATTGGCTGAGCTCCAAATTCAAGAAGCGATGAAAAAGCTGCTTAGCGGCAGAACGAGCTTCGTTATTGCGCACCGACTCAGTACCATTCGAAATGCGGATACCATTCTATTTATTAAAGATGGTGAAATTGCAGAGCGGGGTACACATGATGAGCTGCTTGCGAAAAAAGGGTTGTATGATCAACTGCATGGCAGTCAATTTTTACAGCAAGTATAGACGTACGGTCTCATAAAGGTCATATGAATGTGGTACAATGAGACGAGCGATACAATTAGGAGATGACTAACGATGACAGAACAACTGAACGAGCAAGAACTTTTGCAGTATATAGCAAACGAAACAAACGCGGATGAGAAGCTGATTAAGCTTGTATTAAAGCATGAGCAAGCGTTCATCGGCAGCGCGAAGGAAGATGAAAATGGCGAGGTGGATATTGACGGCGACGAGCTCGTAGATTATGTACTGAGCCGTCCTGATGTAAAGTCAAATGAGCTGGTCGTGGAATCGATCTTGGACGCAGAGATGGATTATTTGATGGACAAAGGCCTTGCAGGTTACGTAGACTAATCTGTGAGCATAAAAAGGTAAGTCTATGAAGGACTGCTTCCAAGCGCATGTTGGCTGAGGCAGTTCTTCTTCTGTTGGAAAGTTTATAATATTTTTGTAAACACTAGCTGAAAATAGATGTTTTGCACGGTTATTGCGACGGAATAAGGACAGGATAGTACAGCATATGTTCTAAACGAGGTACATGCGTTTTTGAAAAAAATGCTTTTTTATGCTAAAGTTATAGGATGAAATCGGGTAAACGGAGGATGGGCAGTTGGCAAAAACGCATAAGGGGTTATCATCTTTAGAAATTTTTAAGCGGTTTATTTTTATCTCGATTGGTTCGATTTTAATGGGCGTCGCACTCGAATTGTTTCTCGTTCCGAATAATGTAATCGATGGCGGCATTGCCGGTATATCGATTATGTTGGCGCACCTCACATCGCTTCCACTCGGCGTGTTCTTGTTTGTAGTAAACGTACCCTTCCTAATTCTTGGATACAAACAAATTGGGAAAACGTTTGCGATCTCAACCCTTTATGGCATTATCGTCATGTCGATCACGACATCATTGCTCCATCACGTTGAAGCATTTACAGAAGAAAAGCTGCTTGCTGTTTTGTTCGGTGGTCTTATTCTCGGCGCAGGTGTTGGTCTTGCGATACGTTTCGGCGGGTCGCTGGACGGCGTAGAAATTGTATCGATCCTGATTTCGAAGAAAATGCGTATGCCAGTCGGACAAATTATCATGATATTTAACGTTATTATTTTTGTAATTGCGGGATTTGTGTTTGAATGGGATTCAGCCATGTACTCGATGTTTACATATTATATAGCGATTAAATTAATTGATATCGTTGTGGAAGGTCTCGATGAGTCGAAATCGGTAACGATTATTTCTTCTGAATATGATGAGGTATCGCAAGCGATTATTGACCGTTTAGGTCGTACAACGACATTGATCCAAGCGCGCGGCGGCTATTCGAAGGATGAAACGCAAATGATCTATTGCGTCGTATCCCGACTTGAGCTTGCGAAGCTCAAAGCCATCGTGCAATCCATCGATGAGAATGCCTTTATTGCTATCGAGCATGTATCCGACGTCATGGGCGGCGGATTCAGCAAAGGCAGCATCCACTAAGGTATAACAATAAAATCCGGCTGCGGCGTCAGAAGACGCGCAGCCGGATTTTTTATATTATAGGCTTGATGGAATAGCTGAATCACTCACAGGTCTAGCGAGACCTTTGTCTTTTACACATAGCAGGAACAAGAGCGCAATAACCATGCCTCCTGATGAGAAGTAGAACAGCACGGAATATCCAAGCAGATCAATCAAGCCGCCCATGAGCGGCGGTGAAGCGATAGCAGCAAGTGAAGAGATTAAGTAATAGATGCCTGTCCGTGTACCGATGCTTTGCTCTTTGCCGAGCGAAACGATAAACGGATAGGAATTGATATTGATCATCGCCCAGCAGATGCCTCCGACAATAAGCAAGGTACGAAGCGGGAGCAGCGCGTCTGCGAAAGAGATCGCTGCAAAAATAACGATGAGGCCAATAACCCCTAATGTGATAATAAGCTTTTTGCCGAAGCGGTTGCCAAGCAATCCGCTTGGAATGGCGGCAGCTACAAAAGCGAGTGAGAAGAAGGCGAGCGAGAATGATGATTGTCCTTCGGTCAGCTGTAAGTGCTTTGTGCCGTACAGAGTAAAGAAGGCTTCAACCCCTTGATAGGAAAGAAACCAGAAGAAAATTGCACCAAGCAAAAAGATCGTAGGACGGTTCCATTGTTCTTTGAACGATATTTTTGTTGTCTTCTCAGCAGGCGAGTAAGAGAGCGCATCACGTTTTTCTTTTATGTTATTCAAGAGAATGACTAAACAAATGAGCGTTAAAATGGATGCAACTAGAAAAGGGAGTGAGTGATGTTTCTCATATAGAAACGAGCCTCCTGCGAAAGCGATAATGGAGCCGATCCCGCCCATGAAGTTAATAATGCCATTTGCTTTTGTACGCTTGCTGTCATGAGTGATGTCGGGCATAAGCGCGACAGTCGGGGAGCGGTACAGGCTCATCGACAGATTCATAAGCACCATAAACAATACGAGCGTGAGCAAGCTTGTGTGCCAAGGGATGAGCGCACCGAACAAGGCTGCAAGTGGCATGCCAATGAGCAAATAGGGCATTCTTCGGCCAAGGCGTGTGTTTGTGCGATCACTGCGGCTTCCAATCCATGGCTGCAAAAAAAGAGCAAAGTAATTATCGATCGTCATCATGAATCCAATCAGCGCCGTACTCGTCAAAAATTTATCGAGAAAAAAGGGGACGAATGCGTTGTAAAGCGCCCATGTAATGCTGATGCTAAAAAAACCGAACCCGAGCAGCCATGTTTTTTTCATACCGCTTATGCCCCTCTCCTTAATAGCACCTCAGCCAATCGATCAGGATAATCCGTAATGATTCCGTCTACACCTGCGTTAATAAGTCGCTCCATCTCTTCCGCATCATTAACCGTAAACGGATGGTAGGCAATGCCATGTGCAGCGGCGGAAGCTGTCCATTCTGGCGTTACAGCGTATTTGAAAGGATGCAGTGCATCAGCCTGAAGCGTCGCCGCATATTCCCAAGGACGATAAAGCCCTTCCATATACAGAACACCCGTACGAATTTCAGGGGCCAGCTGCTTGCAGAGCAAGAGCGAATAATGATTGAAGCTGGATAGGATGATGCGATCAGCCATACCGATTGCTCGAACCATGTCAATTACCTTTTGCTCCAAACCTGGATACTGGATGATACCGTTTTTAAGCTCGATATTTAAAATGATATCCGTATGACGGAGAAGCTCAAGAAGCTGCTCTAAAAGTGGAACTCGTTCGGCTTGGAAGGTGGGGTCAAACCAGCTGCCGGCATCGAGTGACATCAGCTCCTCGTATGCTGTATCCTTTACAAGCCTGTTCAAGCCGGTTGTCCGCATTAGTGATTCATCATGAATGATAACGATTTGGTCGTCCTTCGTTAGTTGAACATCAATTTCGATGCCAGTAGCACCTAGCTCAATGGCTTTCTTGAATGCAGCGAGCGTATTTTCGGGACAATAACCGCTTGCTCCGCGATGGGCGAAATTAATAATAGTTTTAATAACGATTCATCCTTTCTGCACAATAGAGTCTATTACTAACTATATAGAAGTAATATTATGGCTGTGTCAAACACGAATAAAAAGTGGGTTCCGGAATGATTCCAATAAGAGTTAAGCGAAGCGGTAATACAGGAGGAGGTAGGTAGCTAGTACGAAAATAAAATTAAGCGGAACAAACACCATTTGCGTGAAGGTCGTGCGATAAACGGAGAGCGGTTTCTTATAGATGCAAGCGCCTTCGATAATAAACAAAAGCAGTACGATGTGAATCATAAAATGACCAATCAGCTCTTTCATGCCAAAAAGCATCGTTGCTGAGATGAAAATGAAGGTTAGCACCACAGACAACATTCGGTTTAAAATACCGATTACGAGTAAATAACCGACCAAAAACTCTATATAACCGGCCATGACGATAAATAGTGAGGTGTCAAAACCAAACGTGGGTACGTGATGTTTAATAATAATATCTTCTGCCATTGTCGGGTAAATCCATTTCTCTACGGCGACCCAGCAAAGCGATAAGCCTGTTCCCAAATAGAGAAGGGGGAATCCCCATTCGGATAGTTTAGTTCGCTCGAGCAGCAGGGCGCCGATAATGGCCAAATAAAAACCATAATCAAGCATATGAAATATTCCTGCTTCAATGCCTGTTTCAATGAATAGAACGAGCAGCACAAGTGCACCAATTTTTGTTGCATAATGCCGCGGAATAAGCAGTAATATGATTGCAGTCCACATTAGGATCGTTTGCCAGCCGTCTGTAAGCTTAAATTCCAGTGCGAAGCGTGTTCCGGAAGCTGCTTGAATGAGAAGAGCAGCAGCTGTGCCGTACTTTAGGATGGGTAAGGAATATCGCCGGAGCTTAACGAGCTGACGATCCACTTTTGTAGACAAATTTGAGCTCGATAACTCAGGAAGGAACTTGGTTAGCACAGCGAGCAGAACGGTGATAATCATTGCCAGCTTCATAAAAAAAGGAGAAAGAATGGCGGCAAGCGGTTGTTTCTCCGCGATGATGTCTGTAAACCATTTGACATGTGCATAATAATCCATTAACTGATATTCCTCCGATTCGATGTGGTTTAGGATGAACACGAGGATGATCGTAGCATAATAGCGAAAAGAATAAAAGTGTAATATAAGGGATAAATTTACATTATTAAAAAGAGTATTTACATACCCCTAAGGGGTATGATATGATGAATTTATCAAGTAATACCCCATGGAGGTATGCGAAATGGACAATGAAGCAATAATCGATGGGAGTCATGAGCATTCCCATCCACCGGATGACTGCTGCGACCCAAACGGTCCGCGTAAGAGTCATCACTCCTCACAAATGAAGGACAATTTAACAAAGCGCTTGAACCGAATTGAAGGACAAATTAGGGGCATTAAGGCGATGATAGAGAAGGATACGTATTGTGATGACGTGCTTAATCAGATTGCCGCAGCACAATCCGCTTTGAACAGTGTCGGCAAGCTGCTGCTTGAAGGACATATGCGAAGCTGCGTAATTGAACGTATTCAAGCAGGCGAAAGTGAAGTTATCGATGAATTGCTCATTACCGTTAACAAACTAATGAAATAATAGACGGAGAGGGGATTTTAATGATGGCAAACGCAGTATTGAAGGTAGAGGGCATGACATGCGGTCATTGTGTCAGTTCGGTTGAGAAGGCCGTTGCAAATGTAGGAGCGGTAGGCAAGGTAGATTTGGCAAACAAGAAAGTAACAGTCGATTTCGACGAATCGAAGGTTACGATAGAGGCAGTAAAAGCAGCGATCGAGGATCAAGGCTACGACATCGTATAAAATAAAGCAGGTAGGGGCTGAATACAGCCCCTCTTTTTTTTGGTTCTGATTTCGTTTATTATGAAAGCAATAAATATACGTTTATATTAACGAAGTGCTTTTAAATCTTTAATTTGCTCTGTGTGCCGCTGCTCATGCAAATATAGCAGTTCGATCCATTGATCTAAAGGCAAGTTACCAAACCTCGGGTGATTCACTGCTATTTCCTCTACAATAGATTTATCCTCAATCTTAACAAGAACATCCATTAACTTATTTCTTGATTCGCTTAATAATTGAATGATCTGTGATACTTGAAATGGTCCTGAATCAGGTTCTGAAATTTGGGGAGCTTGATACTTCACCGACTTATCCAACACAATTTCAATAGGCTGACGTTCGGTTTTGGATAAAATCTTTTGCTTAAGCCCGAACAAAATGGCCTTTCTAAACAAATTTTCCGTTTTCAATAAATGATGGCAAACCTGAGCTATACTCCACATTGAAGTTTCAAATGTACGATTGAATTCATCGTCATCTAGGCATGATATTTCATTTAACAATTTCTCTCTAGTTGTAGCTAAATACTCATTAAAATCATCCATCTGATCCTCTCCTTAAGCGGATGGTAATATCTACTATAATCATATAACAAGGTACTATGACTTGGTACTATTTATTACAATATTCTAAGCGCTGGGATAACGCATACTATCGTCCGTTAGCAGGATTGAGGCTGAGGTCGATGGGCAATAATGGATGAGATTAGATTTTAAAGCATGAGGTGAATGGTTATGAATAAATCGGCTTTGCATACAAAAAAGTATCGGAAGCGGACAGTAACTGCGGGAATCATAATTCTTGGCTTGCTTGCGGCGGGCTGCGGAAGCCCGGCAGTCAGTGATCATTCCCAGCATGCTGTGAGCAATGTTGCTGTCACTGATGAACATCGTGGTCATACGGCTAATGCACAAGGCGATGAGATGGAACATGATACTTCGGAAAATCATAGCGGCCACAACCGCTTAGAACAAATGTCAGCGGCCGATATTAAGCTGGAATGGCGTTATTCGCCGGTGCGTCCTGATCCTGGGAAAGAAACAAATATCGAGCTGTTTCTTTATGATCATGCGGGAAAGGCGATTGAAAAATATGAAGTCAATCATGAGAAGCTCATGCACCTCATTCTCGTAAGCGAGGATTTGAAGGACTTCATGCATATTCATCCTGAGTATAAAGGGAAAGGTAAGTTCGAGGTAGCTGCATCCTTCAACAAGAGTGGAAACTATAAGCTATATGCAGATTTTATTCCGACAGGTTCTCCGCAGATGACGGTTACGTCCCATCTACAGGTGTCAGGAGCAAAACAAGCTCAGGAGCCGCTGAAGAAGGATAAAAACCTAACAAAAATCGTTGATGGTATTGCTGTCTCCTTGAAGATTTCCTCATTCAAAGCCGATCAAGAGACAGATTTGATATTCACGTTAAGCGATGAAAAAACGAAAGAACCGATTAGTGATTTACAGCCTTACTTAGGGGCTATCGGACATGTTGTTATTTTGAGCGAGGATAGGAGCCGTTACCTGCATGTCCATCCGAAGGATGACAACAGAAGTGGGCCGACCGCTGAATTCTCCACTCGTTTCCCTGAACCGGGTTTATATAAAATGTGGGGGCAATTTCAGCGTGGAGGAAAAACATTTATTGTTCCATTTATCATTGAGGCAGAGTGAAAAAAATGATCAACATTAAATATTTATATAAATGCTAATCACTCAGAAATGGGTGATTTTTTTGTGCTTAAACATGAAAAACGAGGCAATCCAGCGGGTGTTACGCAGATAGTAAATAAAAATGCGATTCAGCATTGAAAAAAGTTGAACGAAAATTTTGGTTGAATCGAATTTTAGTACTTGAAAACGAAAAAATACGTGTTAAACTAAATCATGTAACATAATTATTAATCGATTAATATAATGGTTATTTCTCATGGAGGTGAAGCTTGAGCTGAACAAGTTTACGTATGTTTTAATGCATGAATATAGGTTCGCGCTATACGGTTAATAAATTAACTAGAATATAAGCAAACTGGGCTGTTAAGTCAAGAGCTGCTTATGTTTAATTCAAACAGAAGCCTAGCAGTGAAAGTAAGCAGGAGTTGTTTAAGCTTTACAATGCTGATAACTAGAGGGAGTCATAGCAGCAAGAGAAACAAAAAAATAGAAATCGTTTTTGATGCCTGCAAAAAAATGCTTCTGATTAACAAATGTGTTAAACACTGTTTACTCATCTATGAACCATAATCAAGCAAGGCATTAATGACTATATCCTTTAAGGGTTAAAATGTAAACGCTTTATTCAAAATTACGGAGGAGGCTTTTTTAAATGAAAAAGTTAACAAGCACTTTCATTTTTATGTTGGCTCTTATTATGCTCGTAACGGCATGCTCCAGCGGTGCAGGTAAAAACTCGGTTAATAATGGTAAAGAGAATACGCCTGCGAATACGGAAGGCAATAAGGAAGCGTCTACAAATGAGCCGGCTGCTAATAATTCTGAGCCTGATGGCGGGGCTGCCAAGTCCTCCATTGATCCGTCGATTGCAGGTGAAGTAACGTTCTGGACGTTCCTTGACAACAAAGAGAAGGATGCTGCGCTTCAAAAGGCGTTTAATGAAGTTTATCCGAATATCAAGCTGAAAACGATTTTTGTACCGTTCGGAGATTTGCACGATAAGCTGCAAACGACTTTGGCAGCTGGCAAAGGAGCGCCGGATGTTGCACTTGTTGAGCAAGGCCAATTTACACGCTATAGCACAGGAAATGTGCTGGAGGATTTGCTTCAACCGCAATATGATGCTGGCAAATATCAAAGCCTTGTATCGGAGTATAACTGGAACCGCTGGTCGTCCATTGACGGCAGCAAATTGTTAGGTATGCCGTGGGATGTTACACCTGCTGTAACTTACTACCGTGCAGACATCTTTGAAGAGCTGGGCTTGCCATCTGATCCAGCCGAGCTTGGCGAATACATTCAAGATCCAGACAACTTCTTCACATTAGCTCAAACGTTGAAAGCAAACGGAAAGTATTCCATGGAATGGCGTGATTCACCCGTTCACTGGTTAGGCGATTCACTTGGATACTACGACAGCGAAATGAACTGGGTTCGCAACACGGATGAGTTCGTAAAATTCCTCGATATTTCAAAACAAGTTAACCAATTGAAAATTGCTCCGCATGACGGCATCTACAGTGATAAAGGCAAGCAGCGCGTAAAAAAAGGCGAGTCCCCGATGTACGTAGCGGGAACTTACGGCGCACGTGATCTAGAAATCAACTTCCCGGATCAAAAAGGCAAATGGAAAGCTACAACAATGCCTTTTGGACTTAACGTAGGTATGGGCGGATCGACATTCGTCATTCCTTCACAAAGCAGCAATAAAGATGCAGCATGGGCATTCGTAGAATTTATTACAACGTCCGAAGCAGCTTGGAAACTATGGATTGAACAATCGGTTCAACCGGATTACAAGCATATTACAAGCCAAGAATGGTACCTGTCACATACAAATCCTTACCTCGGCGACCAAGAGGATTACAAGTTCTACAATGAGCTTGCCAGCCTCATTCCAATTAGACGTTTTACTCGTCTTGACGGTTTAGCATGGCCTTTATGGGTTGAAGGTGTATTAGCCGCACTTGATAAAAACGTTGATTCAAAAACAGCCATTCAGCAAACGCAAGAAAACATTGAGAACAAGCTGAAGGCCGAAAAGGAAAAACTGATTAAAGAGCTCGCCCAATAATTTTGCTTCCTTTATCAGAAAACCGAATCATCCTTCATTGAAGGATGATTCGGCATGATAACACAACGATGCGTTTTAACATTTATCGCGAAACGATAGCTGCGCCGCCTTAAAATGACGCAAGCCGTTTACGCTAGTATGGCAAGGGGGTGCTCCTTGGTGATTCATTGGCTAAGCAAGTATAAGGTAACATTGGTTGTCATTGCCGCATTAGTCTGCTTCTTTTTATGGTGGAATAATTCAAGGGGCTACAACGATGATGCGATGGCTGGAATTGCGCTGGATGCTGGAATCGATCAATCGTCAATTTTGGAAGGTGAAGACGCCAGCAGCAAGCTGGAGCCGTCTTTTAATAAATATGTAGACAGCTGGAGTGAACAAGGAGCGTCAGATATGACGGATTTCAGCATCACGCTGTCTTCTACAGATTATGAGGGAATCAGCGAGTCAGGAACACAAATCGTTTCGGGCTTAGGTGACCAGTCAGGTCAAGCCTTGGCTCTTATAGATGAGGACAGCTGGGCGGATTATTCCTTTGAAGTGCCGCAGGATGGCTATTATCAAATGGGAATGAGCTATTACGCGATGGAGGGCAAGCGCTCATCCGTCGTTCGCAGCTTGCAAATTGACGGAAAATATCCGTTTTTCCAAGCGAAGAAGCTGGAATTCCAAAGGATGTGGAAGGAAGCCGGAAAAACATGGTTTGACAATCAGAATAATGAATTCAATCCACGCAGGGAAGAGACATTCGGTTGGCAATACCGGGAATTCCGTGATGCAGAAGGCAAAACGTACGAGCCGTTTCGTTTCTATCTGACAAAGGGCAAGCATACGCTGCGCCTTCAGGCGGTTAGGGAGCCTGCGGCAATTGGGAAAATTGACATTTACTCGCCGGTAAAGCTACCAACTTACGCCGAGGTTGCCAGCACATATGAACAGAAGGGCTACAAGAAAACAGCGGGACAGCTTATTAAGGCGCAGGCCGAGCTGTCGACCTTAAAATCCGATCCGACGCTGAAGCGTATCGAGGATCGCGAGCCGTTAACAGAGCCATTCAAAAAAGATTCTATTGTACTTAACACGTTCGGCGGCGCTAGCTGGCGAACGGGCGGACAGTGGGCGGAATGGGAAATTGAGGTGCCTGAAAGCGGTCTGTACGAAATCGGAGCACGTTATGGGCAATGGTTTCTTAACGGAATGCCAACACAGCGGACGGTAACGATTGACGGCAAGCTGCCATTTAAAGAAATGAATGAAATTTCTTTTCCTTATAAGGCGGAGTTCCAAGTTGCTAAGTTTGGCGGCGACAGCGAGAGCAATGAGCCCTATCTCTATTATCTAGAAAAGGGCAAGCATACGATTCGAATGGAGGTTCAGGTTGGTGCGCTTGGGCGAATGCTCGAGACGGTTACAGATACGACACGCAAAATGTCACTGCTCGGCCGTGAGGTTATTCAAGTTACGGGTACGAACCCCGATCCGAATGGCGACTGGCGCTTGGAGCAAAATATCGCAAACCTCGTACCGCGCCTGCAGCTTATGGCCAAGAGCTTCGATGATACGATCAAAGGCCTTTATGAGCTGGGCGTTGACAAGGGCAGCTCTGAAGTAAGTCCGCTTTACGAAGCGCGCGACGTGCTGCTCAGCATGTCTAACGATACAACCTCCATTCCAGGACGCATGCTGCAATTCAATGATTTGCAGGCATCGCTTGGAACATGGGTGAATGGGCTGAGCAAGCAGAGCTTGCTGCTTGACTATCTCATCATTAAATCGCCAGATACGGCATGGCCGAAGCCTGATGCAGGCTGGCTGGCAAGAACCGGGACGATGATTTACGACTTTACGAGCTCATTCACGAAAAACTACGGCGGTATCGGCAACGTGTATGAAGACGAGAAGGTGCTGGACGTTTGGGTAGCGAGAGGGCGCGACTGGGTCGACATTATTAAGCAAATGATTGATGAGGATTTCACCACAGAAACAGGCATCAAAGTAAATGTCAACGTGATTCCGGCTCAGCAGATGCAGGTGCTCTTGCTGGCAAGCACGGCGGGTTTAGCGCCAGATGTTGCGCTTGGTGTAGAGGGTGAAATTCCAATTGATTATGCTGTGCGCAATGGATTGGTCAACTTGGAGGAATACGACGATTACGATGAAGTGGCCGCTCGATTCAGGCCAGGTGCACTTATTCCTTACAAATATAATAACGGCAGCTACGCGTTGCCAGAAAATCAAAACTTCAACATGTTGTTCTATCGCAAAGATATTATGCAGCAGCTGGGCATCTCCGAGTCTGAAATTCCAGACACTTGGCAGGAGGTTATGGATCTTATTCCGATCCTGCAGCAAAACGGAATGGACTTTTTCTACCCGCATGCTCCGAATAATCCGGCGCTTGCGATTAATGAGTTTGCGCCGTTCCTGTTCCAGCAAAACAGCGAGTTTTACCGTGAAGACGGTAAATATTCGAACCTTGATTCGCCAGAGGCGATAAAGGCATTCAAGCTTTGGACAGGATTGTTCACGAACTTTAAAATTTCGAAGCAAGCCGATTTCTATAACCGTTTCCGTTCCGGCGAAATGCCAATCGGGGTGGCGGACTATTCCACTTACGTGCTGCTATCTACTGCAGCGCCGGAGCTTACAGGCTGGTGGGGCATGAAGCCGATGCCGGGCATCGAGCAGGAGGACGGGCAAATTAACCGTTCAACCGGCGGCCTCGCGCAAACGGGCATGATTTTCAAAGATACCGATATGAAAGAACAATCATGGGAATTTCTGAAATGGTGGACGAGTGCAGATACGCAGGAAAGATTCGGCTCCGAGCTTGAAGCGCTGCTTGGCGTAGAAGCAAGATGGAATACCGCTAATATCGAGGCGCTGAAGCGGATGCCTTGGCAATCCTCTGATATTAACGCGATTCTCGAGCAGTGGGAATGGTTCAAGGAGCGCGAGGTTGTCATTGGCGGTTACTACACGACCAGGCATATCGCGAATATTTGGAACCAAATCGTATTGAATGGCAAAATACCGCGTGAAGCGGTGGAGGAAGGCGTTAAGGAAATCGATAAGGAATTGCGCAAGAAGCGCGAGGAATTTGGTTTAAATGATGCGCCTGCATCTTCCAGTCAAGCAACTTCCAAAGGAGGCGACAGCCCGTGAAAATGAACACTGATTCAGCGGCAACCGTGGTCACTCCGGCAGCGGAACGCCTCCGCAAACCGAGCAAATTGTCTTTGCTGTGGCATGAAATGAAGAGAAACAGGGTTTCCTACCTGTTTCTCGCTCCATTTCTTATCCTGTTCACCTTGTTTACGATCGTACCGGTCGTCACTTCGGTTGTACTCAGCTTTACCTATTACAACATTCTGGAGGCGCCAAAGTTTATTGGTCTCTCCAATTACAAGCTGTTGTTTGTCGACGACGATATTTTTCTTAAGGCGATTGGCATTACGTTGAAATTTGCGTTCATTACAGGGCCAGTCGGCTATGTGATGGCGTTCTTGCTGGCTTGGCTCATCAGCCAAATTCCGCAAAAATACCGCTTCTTCTATACGCTTTGTTATTACACGCCGTCCATTACGAGCGCTACGGCGATGTCGGTCGTATGGCTCTACCTGTTTGCGGGCGACCGCAAAGGCTTGCTTAACTATTTTGCTTCGAAGCTGGGCATTATCGATGAGCCTTATTTATTTTTGCAAAATATTAATTCGATCGTACCCGTTATCATCATCGTCTCGCTATGGATGTCGATGGGGGTAGGGTTCTTGGCTTTCCTAGCCGGACTTCAGAACGTACCGAAGGATCTTTATGAGGCTGGGGAAATCGACGGAATTAAGTATAGATGGCAGCAGCTCATTTATATTACGGTTCCATCCGTAAAGCCGCAATTGCTGTTCGGCGCAGTGCTTCAGGTTGTTAGCTCATTGACCGTGTTTGATGTGAGCGTGCAGCTCGTCGGATTGCCGAGTCCGCTTTATGCAGGCCATACGATTTTGACACATTTATTCGATTATGCCTTTATCAAGTTTGAGATGGGTTACGCTGCGGCGATCGCGGTTGTGTTGTTCGTCATGATGATCGGACTAAACCGTCTCATATTCAAATGGCTAGGAAAGGACTGAACCGATATGACTGGCGCAGTGAAAGGCAGGAAGGATTGGGGAGGGTTTTTCCTTTATCTATTTCTAACGTTGTTCGGTCTCTTGATGCTTGCCCCTCTGGTTTATATGGTATCTACAGCCTTTAAACCAACAAGCGAGCTGTTCCTGTTTCCGCCGCGATTTTTCGTGAACAATCCGACATTAGTCAATTTTCGCGATTTATTGCTCATAACGGGAACGACAAGCGTTCCGTTCTCCAGGTTTATTTTTAACAGCTTGCTGATCAGCTCCTGTATTGTTGGCTTTGGCATTCTCGTATCGGCCATGGCAGCGTATCCGCTGGCGAAGCACAATATGCCGTTTCGCAGCGCTATATTCAACATGGTCGTACTTGCAATTATGTTCTCGCCAATGGTCGTGCAAATTCCGCAATATTTGCTCATTAGCAAAATCGGTTTGATCAATACGTATTGGGCGATGATTTTGCCGTATTTGGCGGCTCCGATAGGGATGTTTCTCATGACGCAGTTTTTGCGCCAAATCCCGGATGCTTTGCTGGAGGCAGCACGCATGGATGGCGCATCCGAGTGGAAGGTGTTCTGGGTTGTCGTCATGCCGATGCTGAAGCCAGCTATCGCGACCTTTGCACTATTCAGCTTTATATCAGCCTGGAATGATCCATACCCAGCAATGGTCTATACGACCGATCAGGATATGAAGTCGCTGCCGCTGGCAATCCAGACGTTAAGCGGTGGATACGGCGTCGTTGCGCGTGTCGGCACGCTTGCCGCGGCAAGTTTATTGATGATTGTGCCGACGATAATCGTCTTTATCGTAACGCAGCGCTTAGTGCTGCAAACGATGGCGCATTCAGGTCTGAAAGAGTAGGAGGACAACCGGGATGAAGCAGGTTACGATATTCCGATTCGTTGTCAGTACAGCTATCGCTTTACTGATGCTAGTTACAGCTCTACCTGTTCAAACGTTCGCGGCCTCTCCTTATGAAGGGTATACGAGAAATAAGCTGGGCCAAGATGTTCACTCGATCAACGGGTACATGTATGAGAGCTCAATTGACGGTTATAACCTATCAACTGGACCATTTAGCTCGCCAGAAGATATTTTCCTTGCTGACGATGGAACGATCTATATCGTGGATACAGGAAATAGCCGGGTCGTCCATTTGGATGGGAAGCATGAGGTGCTGAACATTATCGGCGACGAAGAAGGCGACGGCAAGCTGAACGAGCCAAAAGGCGTTTACGTGAAGCAGGATGGAACCATCTATGTAGCGGATACCAAAAACCAACGAATCGCTATTTTTGATAAAAACGGGAAATTCCAGAAGCAGTTCGGCAAGCCTGAAAGTCCGCTGCTCGGAGCAACTTTCTCGTATTCTCCATCAAAGCTGCTCGTGGATAAGCGGAATTACATGTTTGTCGTGAGTGACGGAAACACACAGGGCCTCATTCAAATTGATCCAAATGGGCAATTTAAAGGGTTTTATGGTGCGAATCATGTAGGCTTCAGCTGGAGCAGATTGTTCGTTAAGCTCGTTGCAACGGAGGAGCAGAAGGCAAAATTGTCAGTCGTTAAGCCGCTCGAGTTCTCCAATGCGGTGCAGGATGAGGAAGGTTTCGTCTACACGTCCACACTTGGAACAGAAATGAACCAATTGAAGCGTTTATCGCCTGTTGGTGTGGATACGCTCAATATTGTTCCTAAAAGGTACGGTGGACGTTTTGATGCTGGCCCTTTCGAAGTACCGTCGTTTCTTGATCTAGCTGTAGATAAGGACGGTGTTATCACCGCACTTGACCTTCAGTCCAGCAAAGTTTATCAGTACGATAAGCTTGGGAATTTCTTGTTCGTGTTTGGAGGGCTCGGCGATCAGAACGGCTTGTTTATAACGCCATCAAGCCTTGATCAGTCAGCAGACGGCACGGTGTATGTGGTCGATAAAGGACGCAATCGCATCGATTTGTTCCGTACGACGCCATTTGCAGATCTGGTGCATGACGCATCGCGGTTATTCGTTGATGGACGATACAAAGAGTCGGAGGGAATGTGGAACGAGGTTTTGCATTTGAATGCAAACTTTGATCTAGCCTATCTCGCAATCGGCAAGTCTCTCTATAAAGCGGAAAACTATAAGGGAGCTATGGAGTATTTTGAGCTGGCAAGATCGCGTTACGATTACTCGGTCGCTTTCAAGGAATATCGAAAGGAATATATTAGAGAGCATTTTGCATGGATATGTTTAGCCATTATCGTGCTTATCGTTCTTTTGCGCTACATCATACCTTTTGTTTGGCGCAGAGCTTCTGCGATGCTGATAGACCGCAAGTCGGCTAAAGTGGTTCAGGTGAAGGGAGGAGTGCCTTATGATCGCAACGTTTAAAATGATGCGGCAGGTGCTCGTGCACCCGATCGATTTTTACCACGATATTCAGGAGCCGGGCCGCATTAAATGGGGGCAAGCGTTGTTCATCGTCGCGCTGGCTTATATCGCGAGAATGGTTGCCATTCTAATTACGGGGTATGCGTTCGAGACGAGAGAAACGTATGAGATCTCGTTTGTACATGAGCTGATATGGATCGTTGTGCCATGGGTAACGTGGACGATATCGAACTGGGGCGTCAGTGCGATTCTTGAAGGAGAAGGGAAATTTAAGGAAGTGTTTGTCGGCAGTGCATTTGCGCTGGTTCCTTATGCGATCTTTATTATCCCAATCACGCTGCTAACGAATATTTTGGCGCTGGATGAAAGCTCTATTTATTCGTTTTTAATCAATCTTACTCTTTACTGGGTAGGGTGGCTGCTCTTGCTTAAGGTAAGAATCGTTCATGATTTTGAGCTTGGCAAAATGATCTGGATTACGGTGCTGAGCATCGTCGGCATATTAATTATTTGGTTTATTGGCATTCTGATGTTTGGCTTAATCAATCAACTCCTTAACTTTATAATCGACATGTTCAAAGAAATAAACTTCCGAAGGTAGGTGGACGAGATGAGGAAACAACGAAAATGGCTTATTATCGTGGCATTGCTGCTCGTTGTCAGCATATTCCCTCACTTCGGGAGCGTGGAAGGCGAAACCCATGTTCAAGCGGAGGAAGACGCGGGCAATAGTGCGACTGCGACTGCGACGACTACGGATGAAGATGCCGCAGCGGCTTCGGATTCAACTGCAGCTTCGGAGGCTCCAGCAGAAGAGTCTGCTGCAGAGATCACTGCAGAGAACGCGGAGCCAGCTGACCAAGGCGAAGTGAAGCTGTATCCTGTATCTGCTACAAAGCAAATTGCGGAGAACGGCAGCTACAAGATGTACATCGACGATAAAACAGGCAATGTTCGCCTCGTTGACAAGCGAACCAAGAAAGAATGGCTGGGGACGCCGCAGCTACCTAGAACGACGATGCCTAATAATAAGAAGTTTATGGATGCCGCCGTTCATGTGAAGTATACAGAGGGCTCGGATACTGTACAAACGTACTTAGCAAAGGAAAAGGAAAACAAGCTGAAGATCGAGACGATTGATGGCGGGGCGAAAGTAACCTTCCAATTCGTGAAGGAAAAGCTGGAGTTTGCGATTGAATATCGCTTGAATGAGAAAGGCTTCGAACTTTCGATTCCGGAAGCATCCATTAAGGAAGCGGGCAAAGCAAAGTTTGTAAGTATTGAGCCGCTGCCATTCTGGAACGCTGCTGCGGATACGGAGGAAGGAGCGATTTTCCTGCCGGACGGCTCCGGCGCGCTTATGAAATACAGCGCGAAGCATCCGCAGTATTTTGCGGGTTACTCCGAAATGATCTATGGCGCCGACCCGGCTTATGTTACGCAATCACATACGGATATTGATCAAATGTGGCGGCAAAAGCTTGCTCCAAAAGAAATGGTTGCGCTGCCGGTATTCGGCAATTACCGCGACGATGTAGGCTCGCTCGGTATCGTAACGAAAGGTCAATACGATGCGAAGATTAATGGAACGCCGTCAGGCATTCGCGCGATCTCCTATTACCGGACGTCGGCGGAATTCGTGTACCGCTGGAGCGATGTTATTTTCATCGGGACATCGGGTGAAATCCCATTTTTCCAAGGCAACTGGATCAAAGGCGATCGGCAGCTGCGTTACGTACTGCTTCAAGACAAGGAAGCTGATTACGTCGGGATGGCACAGGCATACGGCAAATTTCTGAAAGAGGAGCAAGGAGTTAAGCCTTTGGAGCAAACGGCAGTTCCCTTTAAGGTGAAGCTGCTTGGCGGCATTTTGCGTGATGAGGTGCTTGGCAATACGTTCATTTCGATGACGACATTCGATCAAGCGCGTGAAATTATTGATGCTTTTCAGAAAAAAGGAATCGCGAATTTAGAGCTTACGTTTTCCGGATGGTCTGATGATGGTTTATATGGCGATCAGCCGGATCACTTTCCAGTGGAGAAGAAGCTGGGCGGAGCAAAGGATTTGAAGGATCTTGCCGCCTATGCCGCTAATAAAGGGGTTTCGCTTTATTTGGAAGCAAACTATGCTCGCGCAATCGCAGATAGCGACGGCATGAAGAAGTCAAAAGACGCCATTCGCGGCATGGATCGTGAAGTAGCGCCAAGTACTGATTATTTTATTGGCAGCAGATGGAATGACGACAGCAGACTTTATTATTGGATGAAGCCAGAGCGTGTCATCAGCAAACATCTGAACAAAGAGCTGAAGGATTATTCGAAGCTTGGCATCTCTGGTATCCATCTTAGCTTTTGGGGAAATACGTTGTACTCCGATATCGATCCGAAGTCGCTGACAACGCGCGGCGAGACAGCATCAGCTTGGGTGAAAGCTGCGGATGCCGTTCGGGAGACTACTGGCGGAGCGTCAGTCGATTATGGATTTGCTTATATGCTTGGGCATATTGATGGCATTAGCGGTGCACCGCTTGATTCCAGCCATTTTATTTACAATGACGAGACAGTTCCTTTCTATCAGATTGCGGTACGCGGGCTGGTGCCTTATACGGCTAATCCAATCAATTTGCGAAATGATGCCCAGAACGAGCTGCTTCGGATGGTAGAGTATGGTGCGCTGCCTAGTCTAGAGCTGACTTATGAGCCTACAACGAAGCTTCAAAGAACGCTGGAGGATCGGTTATGGAGCTCCGAATATAGGACATGGATTGATGATACCGTTTCACAATATAACGAGCTTGAGTCTATTTATAAAGCGATTGCTAATCAGACGATTGCTGATCATGAGAAGCTGAGCAATAACGTATACCAAACAACGTATGCGAATGGAACAAAGGTTATTGTCAATTACGGCAGTGCTTCAGCGATGGTTGACGGCTTATCTATTCCTGYGGCAGGATATCTCATGCAGAACGGAGGGAAATGAGCATGGGCAAAAAATTTGGACTCTCGATGAGAGGCCGCCACATCTTTGAGGGATACTCGTTCATTTCCATATGGGTTGTCGGTTTCTTACTGTTCATGGTCATTCCGCTTGGCAAATCACTTTATTATTCGCTTAACAATTTGGAGGTTACGAAGGCAGGGCTAAAGGCATCTTATACTGGCTTGACCCATTACCGGGCTGCCTTTACGACAGACATCGATTTTGTGCCGCTGCTGCAAGCTACGCTGACAACGATGCTGACGCAGGTACCGCTTATTCTGATCTTTGCGATGTTCAGCGCATTGCTGCTTAATCGTCCGTTTCGTGGTCGTACGTTGTTTCGCGGCATATTCTTTCTGCCGGTTATTATCGCTTCCGGCGCCATCTTAAGGGAGCTGCTGGAGCAGGGTGCTGCCCAGCTCCCAATCTTCTATCAATACGATCTTTACAGCAAGCTAAACGCATTTATACCGGACAGCATCTTGGACCCGCTGCTTCAATATGCAGATTCTTTAACCCTCGTCATGTGGGATTCGGGCGTGCAAATATTGATTTTTATCGCGGGTTTGCAGACGATTTCGCCAGCGCTTTACGAAGCAGCCAAATGTGATGGCGCGACAAAATGGGAAAGCTTCTGGAAGATTACGTTTCCGATGATTATGCCGATGCTGTTCGTCAACACGCTTTACAGCGTCGTCAACTCGTTTACCAAAACAGATAACCAAATTATGAATCACATTATGAACAATGTGTTTAAAACGAATAATTACGCTTATGGCTCGGCAATGGGCTGGATTTACTTTATTGTGATTTCGGTTGTGCTAGCGGTCGTATTCTTCATCTTCCGCAAAAGCTTGTCAGCAACCGAAGGTAGGGGGTAGAGGGCATGAATTCACCTAGCATGACCGAAAAATATGCCGACCTTCAAGGCAAAGCGGAAGAGGTCTGGAAGATTACTTGGATAAAGCGCGGACGCGGCTTTATCGGAACGTTTTTCTATTATGTCGTTATTCTCAGCTTGGCGTTTGTTTTCGTTTATCCGCTGCTTTATATGGTATCAAAATCGCTGATGCGGCCGGAGGATGTGGCGGATGCTACGATTCAGTGGATTCCGAAGCAGTTTAATCTAACGAATTATTCGATCGCGATGGAGGAGATTAACTTCTGGCCGGGACTGCTGAACAGCTCCATCATTTCATTTGGCAGCGCGATGCTTCAAGTCGTAAGCTGTTCAATTGTAGGATACGGCTTCGCACGTTACCGTTTTCCCGGTCAAGCGTTGTTTCTGGCGATGGTTGTATTTACATTTCTTGTGCCGCCGCAGACGATCGTTGTGCCGTTGTTTACCTTTTTCCTCGACTTGGGCTGGGTAAATACGCATCTGCCGTTCGTTGTGCCGGCGCTGCTTGGACACGGACTGAAAGGCTCTTTGTTCGTCCTTATCTTTATTCAATTTTACCGAACGCTGCCGAATGTGCTGGAGGAAGCGGCAAGAATCGATGGCGCGGGTGCGTTCCGGACGTACTGGATGATTATGTTCCCGCTCGCGAAACCTGCCATGCTGGTTGTCTTCCTGTTCTCGGTTGTGTGGCACTGGAATGACCTGTTTGAGCCGAATATGTATTTACTCGTTCCAGAGTATTTCAATCTGGCGCAAAATATGGCTTTCTTCAACGGCAATGCGAATCTGGATCTTCAGCAGGCATCCAGCTCGGTATCCTCAGGTACGCTCGGCATGGCGCCGACGCTGCAAAACCAAGTTATGGCTGGGGTTATGCTAACGATCCTGCCGGTGCTTATTTTGTATATGTTCACGCAGCGTTATTTCGTCGAGAGCGTCGAGCGTTCCGGTATCGCAGGTGAATAGTAGGAGAGATGCAGCTTGATTGACATACGTCTGAAGAAGCTGGCTGCCATATTGCTGCTGGTATTGGCGGCAGCTGTTATCTGGATTGTCTTCAGCCAGCGGCAGGAGCCTAAGATAAAGGAAACAGCCCAGCGAGATGAGCAGCAGGCTTATCAAAATCATTTGCTGCTGCGCTACACTTTCGATCATACGGAGAAGTCGGAGCTGAGCGCTTCACCGAATGAATTGCTGGACGCATCAGGTCATGATAATACTGGGACGCTGAGCGGCGGCGTGCTGCAGAAAGAGGGCAAGTTCGGAAGCAGCTTGCAGCTGGACGGATCAAGTGCCTATGCGGAGATGCCTACGGCAATTTTGAATGGTTTGGATGAGCTGACGATATCCGCATGGGTTAATATTAACGATCTGCGGACGTGGCAGCGTATCTTCGATTTCGGCAATGGAGTGGATCGTTATTTGTTTCTTACCCCGATGTCAGAAACAGGCAAGATGAAGCTTGCGATCAAGAATGGCGGCGGCGAGCAAATGATCAGCACCGAAACGGATTTTCCGGCGGACAGCTGGACGCATGTTGCCTTCACTTGGTCTGGCAGCAAGGGCATTCTTTATTTGAATGGGCATGAAATCGCCCACAATGATGATCTATCGATCAAGCCGAGTGATATGGCGGGTACGACAGGCAACTATATCGGAAAATCGCAATTTGACGTGGACCCGTATTTATCCGGCCAAGTAGATGAGGTGCGGATTTATAGCGAAGCTCTATCCGCTGATGAAATTGCTGATCAACTGACTGAAGGGATGAACGATCAGGATACAGTTGCTTTTGCGGTAGAGTGGTTATCTCTTCCGAGCAGCAGCCGTGTTATGGAATCTTTAGAGCTGCTGCGCAGTGGACCGGGTGGCACGAGCATCGTCTGGTCCTCTGATCATGAAGAAACAGTTGCCCCAGATGGCACAGTTACTAGACCGGCAAGCGGACATGGAGATGTTGAAGCAACGTTAACGGCAATGGTCAACAAAGGGAAAGCAGCGGGGGAGAAAAAAATACCGCTTCGCATATGGGAGGAAGGGGCAGCGGATTACGCGATTTCCATTCAAGCGGATCAGACGGGCGCTCTTGTAAGTGATACCTTATATGGGATTTTCTTTGAGGATATCAATTTTGCCGGTGATGGCGGCGTGTATGCAGAATTGATTGAGAATCGCTCCTTCGAATTCGGCGATTCATTCTGGAACTGGGCGGTAAGAAAAGCTGGATCTGGAGACGGAGCAGTAGAAGTTGCGGATAAAGCGCCGCTGAACGCAAACAATCCACATTATTTATCGATGCAGGTGAGGGCTCCAGCCCAAGAAGATGAGTTTGCAATCGTAAATAGTGGTTTTGGCGGAATGGCTTTGCAGCAAGGTGAGAAATATGATTTCTCGATGTATGCAAGAAGCAGCAACCATGCAGCGCTTAAGCTTACTGCTTATCTAGAAGACGATAGCGGCAAAAGGCTAGGCGAAACGGTAATCACAGCCGAGAAAATGGGAGCGGAATGGACGAAGCTGAAGGGGACAATAACGGCTTCTGAAGCAGCTCTGAACGGAAGACTGGTGCTGGGCGCGAACGGTAACGGTCAGATCGACGTTGATATGATCTCGTTATTCCCGCAATCCACATGGAAGAATAGGCCAGGCGGCTTGCGTGCAGACCTTGTCCGTATGCTGGCTGATTTGAAGCCGTCATTCGTAAGATTCCCCGGAGGCAGCATCGTAGGCGGAGATGGGATAGGCAATCGCTACAATTGGAAGGACTCGATTGGAGATCCGTCCGAACGAAAGCAAAATACGAATATGTGGGGCGGCGCCTTAACGGCACCTTATTATCAAAGCTACGGGCTTGGCTTCCATGAGTATTTCCAGCTAAGCGAGGATCTTGGAGCAGAACCGCTGCCTGTCGTAAATGCAGGAATGGGCGATCAATTCCGTCAGTCAGACGTAGCGCAGATAGAGGAGCTTGCTTCTTATATCCAAGATGCGCTTGATCTGATCGAATATGCAAATGGTTCTGCAACGAGCAAATGGGGAGCGAAGCGGGCGAAGAATGGACACCCTGAGCCGTTTGGGCTTCATTACATTGCGATTGGCAACGAGCATTGGGGTACGGACTATTTTATAAGATACGAAATGTTTGCAGCTGCAATTAAAGAGAAGTATCCAACTATTAAACTTATTGCGTCTGCGGGTCCTTCGCCTTCTGGTCCTATATTTGATGATGCTTGGCGGTGGCAGAAGGATAAGCCAACAGATATCGTCGATGAGCATTATTATATGAATCCTGATTGGTTTATAGCGAATTCGAATCGTTATGATACGTATGATCGGAATGGGCCAAAAGTGTTCGTAGGCGAATATGCATCACATAACGGCAAACGCAGCAACAGCTTCGGTTCAGCGCTGGCTGAAGCGGCGTTCATGATCGGGTTGGAGCGGAATTCTGATGTTGTAGCTATGGCTTCCTATGCACCATTGTTTGGTAAGGAAGGGTATACACAGTGGGCGCCGAATTTAATCTGGTTCAACAATGCTGAAGTATATGGGACTCCGAACTATTATGTGCAGCAACTGTTCAGCAATCATGTTGCGAGCTCGGTACTGCCAGCTTCAATTAGCATGCGAAGCGGCGAATCGTACGAGGCGGGACGTGGCGGTAAACAAGGAGAGGAGCCGTTCTATTTCATAGCGGGCAGAGATGAGAAGACAGATGAGATCATTCTGAAAATCGTAAATGCCAATGACTATACAGTGAATGCGTCTATTGAAATAAAGGGGAAAACGATTGCCCCGCAAGGAACGAAGCTGTCGCTCCAAGCAGATATGGGTGTGGAGAATTCGTTTGCGGAGCCTGAAGCCGTGCTGCCTAAGGAGCAGGTTGTTGATGGGTTGTCTAACATATTTACGCTGGAGCTTGCGAAACAATCCATTACGGTCTTTAGGCTGAAAAATTTACCGTAAAAAGGGGATGGAGAGCTAGCAGCTCACGCCGCTAGCTCTTATTCGTTCCTTTCATAATAAAGCTTAAAGACGATGTCTTGATTGTAATTGCCAAACCCAGAGCCGAATAACGTAACGCCGCCGACATTTTCGGCGTCCTTCTCGACAGCAATGCGGAATTTCCATTGCTTGCTTAGTATGTTGACATCATCAAGGGTAACATCGGATATTTGCTGACCGTCGATGAAGGTTCCGGCTTGCGTAATCTTCAGCACCTTCAACAGGCCGTATTGATTAATTTCATCCCACCACCAATCGGGGGTATACTTTCCTCGTTTGCCGCCGAAGTCGCCAGGACTCGTCCAAAGGCCGATTTTGGTGTCATTTAAGTAAAAGGAAATATCCGAAGGCCAATTGTCATTGGCAAAAGGAGCCTCGGAGGAAATTTCAAAAGATATTTCGAGCTCAGTAGGCTTCTCGCTTTTCAATAAGAAGTTGGCTGTTTTGTATTCAATAAAGCCGCTGCTAAACCAAAGGATTCTGGCATTAATGCGATCAGGATCGAGAAAAAAACGCGGCTCATCGAACATGCCAATGACTTTAGCAGTCGTAGCGAGGCCGCAGGTAGGCTCCACTTCAAAGTCGGTGTAGTGACCGATGGAAATGATGGACTCATGATAAGTGCGAAGCGCTGGGCGCCGTGTTGACGGGAAATCTATCTCGATGCTATCAGTGATAAGTTTGCACATTTTCTTGGTTCCGCCGCTGCTGGAAACCATCTCGGAGCTGATTAAACCGGCTTTTTCGAGCTTTTTCACATGCATCGTCATAATGGGGCTGCTCAGCTCGAGCGCTTGTGCGAGATCCTTGATGTTCATCTCCTGCAGAGCAAGCAATTGTATGATTTTAAGCCTTACATCACTGGCTAATGCTTCATAGATGGGTAAATGAGTATCTGAAATATCAATTTTCATACGTTCACTCCGCTCAATTTTTTAACATTGGATTCGCCATACAGCTTGTGATTGAAAATATGAAGTCGAATTCGTTAATGAAAATGTTATTCTGATATATCTTATCTATTTTATATGCAAAGAGAAACCTTGACAATTTATATTTAGTCGGTGAAACCCTTCGTATTTATAGTAATGAATCAATGAAGTTACTTTATAAAAATAGAAATATTAGCTGGAGGACTGAGAGAAACATGAGCACACAAGCATCTGAACAGTCGCAGAAGCAGCTGCGAAATCCGTTAATAGAGCAACGAGCAGATCCGTGGGTTGTGAAGCATACAGACGGGTATTATTATTTCACAGGCTCCGTGCCGGAGTATGATCGGATTGAGCTGCGAAGAGCACAAACGCTGGAAGGACTTACCGATGCTGAGCAGGTTGTGGTATGGAAAAAACACGATTCGGGACCAATGAGCCACAATATTTGGGCACCTGAGCTGCATTTTATCGCTGGAAAATGGTATGTATATTTCGCTGCCGCAAGGGCAGATGCGCCATTCAGGCATCGCATGTATGTTATTGAAAATGATTCGGCTAACCCGCTTGAGGGCGAGTGGACGGAGAGGGGCCAGATCATTACGGATTGGGATTCTTTCTCGCTTGATGCGACAAGCTTCCTGCACAATGACGAGCAATATTTAGTATGGGCGCAGCAAGACCCAGCCATTCAAGGCAATACAAATTTGTATATCGCTTCGATGAGCAATCCTTGGACGCTGAAGAGCAAGCAGGTACTGATTACGAAGCCGGAGCTCGACTGGGAAGTCATTGGTTTCATGGTAAATGAGGGAGCGGCTGTTCTGAAGCGGGGCGGGAAAATATTTATGACCTACTCCGGCAGCGCCACCAATCATAACTATGCAATGGGTTTATTGACTGCTGAGGAGAACAGTGATCTGCTTGATCCGCTCTCATGGGTAAAGACGCAGACGCCAGTGTTTACAAGCTGCCCGGAAAATAGTCAATATGGGCCAGGGCATAATAGCTTCACCGTATCTGAGGATGGGGAACAGGATATTTTGATCTATCATGCTCGCAGCTACAAGGATATTGAAGGCGATCCGTTATTTGATCCTAATCGTCACGCCCGCGCCAAGATATTTACGTGGAACGCTGATGGAACCCCTGATTTCGGGAAGCCGCCGGCTGATAATTTGTAGTTAATAGCAAGAGCCGCCTGTAAAAGGGCGGCTTTTGTTATTTTAATTGATAATAAAAAAGCTGCAAGGATGGCAGGGTGCCATCTTTGCAGCTTTTATAAAATTATACAGCTTGCAAGCCAGCTTGGTTAAGCATGTTCCATGGCTTGTTGTAATGCGGCTGGAAGAAGAAATCGACGTAGCTTAATTCCTCCATCGTCATTCCGTTCTGGATGCAAACCGACAACGTATTAATCGACTGGGTGAGATCAACCTTCGATAACACCTGTGCGCCAACGATTCTGCCGCTATCCGCTTCATATACGACCTTTAAAGTCACTTGCTCAAAGGTAGGCATGAACTCAAGTCGGTAGCTATCAATGATTGTGACATTTTTCACATTCATTCCCGCAGCAAGTGCGCCTGTTTCCGTTAAACCAGTCGATGCAATGTTATAATCGTAAATTTTTATACCCGACGTGCCTTGTGTTCCAAGATATCTGACCGTTGGTTTCATCAGGTTTTTGGCAACGAGCGTTCCCATGCGGACAGCGTTTGTGGCTAAAGGAATATAGGCGTTTTGCCCTGTTGGATTATAGTGGATGGCGCAGCTGTCGCCAGCAGCAAATACATCAGCTTTGCTCGTTCTCATATAATCATCCACAATAATCGCGCCGTTAGGAAGCATGTCAACTTGGCCTTTCAGCAGCTCAGTGTTAGGACGGAAACCGATGCAAAGCACGACGAGATCTGCTTCATATTCTCCAGCTGTCGTGATGACCGTCGTTACATGACCCTCGCTGCCCTTGAACGAAGTTACCGTCTGGCCAGTTGCGATAGTTATCCCTTTATCAATCAATGCCTGCTCTGTAACGTCTGTAAATTCACGATCTAAGTATTTATATAAAATGCGTTCCATATTGTCGATTAAGGTTACCTGTTTGCCTAGCTGTTCAAATGCTTCTACGAGTTCAATACCGATGTAGCCAGCTCCGATAACTGCAATGCGGTTCGCTGTTTTTGCTTTCTCGATAATTTCTTTCGAATGGTTGTAGTTTTTGCAAAGAACGATATTTTCAAGCGCGATGCCGTCCATCTGTGGAATAATCGGCCACGAGCCTGTTGTAACGACGAGCTTATCGTAGCTTTCAGTAAATTCGTCGCCAGTTACAAGATTGCGGACCTGAATTTGTTTGGCATCCGTATCTACTGCAAGCACATCATGTCGCATATGCGTCTTCACGCCAAGCTCAGCGAGCTGCTCGGGCGAAGCATAAAATAGCTGCTCAGCATTTTTAACTACACCGCCAACATGCAGTGCGATGCCGCACGATAGAAACGAGATATTGTCATTCCGTTCATAAACGGTAATGTTGGCCTCCGGGTAAAGTGCAGCCATTTGTTTAATTGCAGCAGTTCCTGCATGTGTACAGCCAATCACAGCAATGTTCATCGTCATAAAAAACGCCTCCTATGGGATGTGTAGAGGGTAGTCTGCTATGGCAGCCGCCCCTACAACGTGAATTAATTCACAATATACTATACAGTGTGAAAAGATTCACAACCTTTGATTGCTTTTATCATATTCGCTTTTGAGAAAATTGACAAGGGGTGTTCAAGCTGTTTTTACAGTATTGATTAAATTTTCAGATTATTTGACACGTTTTGTCCACAACTTCCACAGTAACCATTTATCCATACGATTGGATGATAATAAACTAGAGCAGGGGTTGTGAATCATCAGAGTAGCAAATCTGTTTTTATTCGTTTATGGCAATTGGGCTATCAAATGTTCAGGATGGAGCAGCTTTGTGTAGGGGCTTGTTATGTAGGTATTAAACCAAAAGGCATGGAAAACTTTAAAGCCAGCGTTGAATGCGCCATCCAGCTCATTAGAACCGCCATCGCCTACAAATACTGCATTTTCGGGTAATACGCCTAACCTATCACAGGCTAATTGATATATACGTATGTCTGGTTTGGCTAAGCCAACTTCATACGAGAAAATGACATCATCAAAGTAGGGAGCAAGCTGGCTAGCTTTCCACTGGCGAATTTCTTCTTCTGTACAATTGCTAATAAGCCCTATTTTTATGTGCTTGCTTTGCAGCTCTTTCAGCATGGCAAGAACAGCTGGCTGAATCGTTAAAAATGGAGCCTGTTTTTCATCGATTCTTGTTCGATACAAGTGCTCCACTATTTGTTCGTTGTAAGGTGAATTCTGCTTCTCCAAAATGTCTCTCATCACTTCAATGAAGTTAACATATTGTCCGGTCATTCTTGCTTCTTGCCGTTTGCGCCATTCTTTCTTGAAATCGCCATGATTCATGCCGAGAAGTGCAGCATCGTCCGTGGATCTATTGATGGTGCGCTTGCCATCCGTAAATTCAGTTATCAACGTTTCAAATAAATCGAAAAAGACAGCTTTAGTGTTCAGAGGGATCAGCTCCATTTTTCAGATTTTCTAAAAAATCCTGCCGTTGTTCCGTTGACTATTATTTCGTGAAGCTGCTGTATTTTTCCTCTTGATGGAGGTAAGTGGTTTGGATTTTCATTTTGCTTCGATTTGCTTTAAACTCTTTAGGTAAAAGGGCACGCTAAGGAGGTATTCGAAATGAAAGCAGCATACGAGGATAAGGTTGTACTCATAACAGGCGCTGGGGCTGGTATTGGACGAGCGCTTGCACTAGCTTATGCGGAACAAGGAGCACTGCCTGTATTAGTGGATAAAAACGAAGAAGGACTGGAGCAGACTGGCTTGCTGCTGCAAGAGGCAGGTTATGATTCTTTATCTCTTTCTGCCGATATGAGCGAGCCTGATGCCATTATTAAAATGCTGCGTGATTTGGAAACAATTGTCGGGAGATTAGACATCGTCATAAACAACGCGGGGTTTGGCATATGGAAGTCGCCATACGACCTATCCATTGATGAATGGGATAGCGTTGTGAATACGAACCTGCGCGGGACGTTTGTCTGCTCGCGTGAGGCTGCCAAGTTGATGCGGACAACCGGCGGTGGAGCTATCGTAAACATTTCTTCTACGAGAGCAATGATGTCAGAACCGAATTCAGAAGCCTATGCGGCATCCAAAGGCGGGATCCTATCGCTAACCCACGCGATGGCGGTTTCGCTCGGCCCAGATCATATTACGGTTAACGCAATATGTCCAGGTTGGATCGAAACGGGTGATTACAGCAAGCTGCGCCCAGAGGATCATGAGCAGCATCCGTCTAAGCGGGTAGGCAAACCGGAGGATATTGCACGGGCATGCCTATATTTAACAGACCCTCAAAATGATTTTGTAACCGGAACCCACATCACAATTGATGGCGGTATGACTAGAAAAATGATTTATGAGGAGTAATTTGACGGGGGATGTAGAGCGAGTGTAATGGCATAAGGGCGGAGGTGTTGGGGCAGATCTCGTAGTGTGTCAGCGCCATATGGAGTATATTTGTTTAATAAAAAGAGGCAGTCTCAAAAGCAGTTTATCTGCTTTTGAGACTGCCATTGCTTTATTTAAAGCAGTGATTATCATAAAACAGCCTGACTATGAGGGAGCGAAAATAAGCCTATTTTCTAGATCATTTTTTACAAAGGTGCGAAGTCCATGCTTATGTGTGAAACCCCATCTTTAACTGTTACGCCTGCGCCCCTAGACTCCTCGATAAACAGCTGGATGCATCATTGGTGATCTAGACCAAGTGTAACCTGAAATGGAGCCATGAATAAATACTCCTCTCTAGAATGGTTTAGGCAGCTTCTGCGAGATGAGTATTTACTTCATGGCTTACTTTTTATGAAATCCTTCATATTACACAGGACTCAACTTCCAAACGCTTCGTGGATAGAAAGGTGACCTATTTTAGACTAGTGGTTGCCAGAAAGAGCACAAAAGGACAGATGCGTTAATACGGTAATGAATTGTCCGAGAAGCTTTTTACCTTCTAGGATAACGCATGTATTGAATACTTTTTTATGCTAATGAATCAACCAGGGTTTACGCCATCAGCTAACACGAACAAGCTTCCATCTTTGGGCGCCGTTTCCGAGATCATCCCAGATTTGAACGTTTGAACCGTTGGCTGTGCCAGAAGCAGCGACATCCAGCGCCCTATTGCTGAGTGAGTGGATAAGCTTGAAGTAACCGCTCCCGGTATCGATGATCTTCCAATGCAGGTTATCTGAGTTCGCATAATCCCAGATTTGAACATTGGTGCCGTTTGCTGTTCCTGCCCCGCTGACATCAAGCGCTTTGCCGCTGTTCGTGTTAATAAGCTTATATGCTCCGCCCCCGACATGAGTAATTTGCCAGAGCTGATTTGCCTGATTCGCACCCTCCGTCCAAATTTGCACATTGGAGCCATTCGTTGTTCCCCAAGCATCCACCTCAAGCGCTTTGCCGCTATTTGTATTGATAAGCTTGTATACACCGCCTGAAACGACACCATTGTAAACATCGTTGCGAGTAAACTCAACCCGGTCAATATCGACCCATTGGCTCGTTTGGCTGTTTGATGTGAAAAAGCCTATGGTTGCTTGCCCGTTTACAACTGCGATGTTCGAGAGTGTAACCGGCGTCCAAGCTGTGGTTACGGGGCAATTGGTTTGACGCGACGTTCCGCCAAAATCTTTTACTTCCATTACGCAAGAATTCTGCCCGCCGCTGCTCCGCATATACGCACGCAGCGTATAGCTGCCATTATCAAGACCGCTAATTGTTTGGCCAACATAAGCCGATGCAGGTCCGCTCGTTCCGGCTAGTCCGATAAAATAATTGCCCTGGGCGGCGGGTACACCGACACCATCGTTTGTGCCATGTACTTTAATTCGAGCGGGGTAATCGTCGCCAAATGTCGTCCAGCCGCTTACGTTTGCCGTTTCAAAACTCCAATTTGTTACTAGATTTGTGTTCGATGGTGTAACTGCATGACCAAATCGAATATACACTCCGCTGCTTGGATAGTCTGCACTCGTCGCTGCAAGGACGTGAGTAGAATCTATGGGCAGCAAGGCATTCCAATTGGAGCTGGTCGAGTCGCTTACTGGGAAAATATTAGTCCGATATTGCCAAGTTGCACCATTGTCTGCGCTAATCATCGTGTACATGGAGGAGAAAGCGTCGCCGGTATTCGTACTGTCATTGTCCGTTTGAAAAGAAGCAAGCAAGCGGCCATCTCCAAGCTTAACAACAAAAGGCGCACCAGCTTTTTTTCCGGCTTTGGAAGGAACATAAAGGGTTTGACGAGGAACGTTCCAGTTATAACCATCCGACGATATTTTATATTTTATAACAAAAGGATGACCTGCGACGTCGGTCGCTTCCAACACTAGGATGTATTGGCCATTAGCCATTTGGGTAATAACTGGCATTCCATCTCTAGAGCCTGCGGCAACACCGTCGCTGACAATTATTTCGCCGCTCCAGCCGTTACCGGTCCATGTTTTCATAATAAGCTTCTGAAGGCCTGTATTGCCTACAGTGGCAGGACTATCATCCGCATAATATACAGCTATTGTATTGCCAAGCATTTGAAGATGTGGTTCCCATAATCCTTTGAACGAGTTTGCTGTCGCAGAGCCGATTTGGCCGTTCGTTAAATCTGACCAGGTGCTGCCGCCATCGGTACTTTTTTTGGTTTTTAGGTAAGTGTTATAAATCGAACCCGATTGCACAACAAGGCGGTACGATAGCCAAATCTCGCCATTCGGCAACTGAAGCATTTGGCCATTACCTACATTACCGCTGGAATCAGCTGCAGCTTGTATGGCAGGAGACCAGGTATGACCGCCGTCCGTGCTGCGAGAAAGCATGACTCTTGTATTGCCCCCGCCTGCATTCGTATCGAAAGAGGCTAAAATATCGTTATTGCTCAGCTTTAGCAGCCGTGGATACCATACTCCGCCATTTTGAGGGGTGAATACGGTTGCGGTATTTGAGGGCCAAGCTAATCCAGGAGCTGCAAAAGCTTGAAAACCAGGGAGCAGAATACTGATTATAAGAAGCAAGCCAATCCATAAAGCGGTTATTCTAACCTTGCTTTGGACAAACATGTGAAACCATCTCCTCTTATTGTTTTGTAAGCGCTTCAAAACGGATTATAGAATATATTAGTATTTAAATATATACTAAAGTTAGTATATCCTGTGCTTTAAAAACGCTGGAATGATAGAAGTTGAATGAAAATGTAGAAGTATTCGTTTGAAAATGGGGTTATAGACTGATTTTTAAGGTGAAGCATTAGTTGAAAGAACATAATTTCTTATTTTTTATACTAAATAGAGTATTTAAAAGTATAACAATATAATCTAGAATGAGTTCATCAAGGAAGCGCTTGCAAAAAAAGGGAGGCGTCAAACGAAATGAATAGAAAATTATCCGCGAAGCTTGGACTTGTAATGCTATTATGCTTTGGAATGCTGCTATCGGCTTGTTCATCAGGTGGAAATGGCAACAGCTCTGCTACAAATGGAAACACGGGGAATAAAGGCGATGCAGCAACAAACGCACCGCAAGAAAAAGTAAAGATTTCATTTATGGGTCATGGCAGTCCGCAGGAGAAAGATATATTTACGAAGCTGATCAAATCGTATGAAACGAAATATCCGAACGTAAAGGTAGAGTACACAAGCGTGCCGCCTGCTGAATACAATCAGAAGCTGTCTACGCTRGTTGCATCGGGCAAAACACCGGACGTATTCTATGTATCGGGCCCGCAGTTTTACAAGTTTGCCGAAGCAGGCACGATTCAAARYCTRCAGCCGTTTCTAGAAACGACAGAGCTGTTCCAAGCCGATAACGTATGGAAACAAGCGCTWGATCGWTACCGTTTTGAYGGCAAGCAGCTSGGGCAAGGGGATTTGTACGGATTGCCGAAGGACGTAGGTCCATGGGCAATGGCCTACAACAAAACGATGTTTACTGAAGCTGGGCTCGAATTGCCGCCGGCAGAGGTTGGCAAATGGACATGGGACAACTGGTTAGATGCAGCGAAGAAGCTGACGAAGGATGAGAATGGCGATGGCAAAGTCGATATTTATGGCGGAGCCAACTTTACGCTGGAAGGCGCGGTATGGGCAAGCGGAGGCGACTTCATCGACTATACAACAGGCAAAGTAACGATTGATACACCGGAATTCGCAAAAGCAATGCAATGGGTAGCAGATCTGCGCATCAAGCACAATGTATCGCCGTCGCCGGAGGATGAGAAAGCGATGAATTCKTACTCGCGATTTGTAGCCGGCAAAGTAGGCATGTTCCCAATGGGACCATGGGATCAACCGGGATTTTGGGATTTGCCGTTTGAATGGGATATTGCGGCATGGCCGGTGAATCCGGAGACAGGCAAAGCAGGGACGTGGGTTGGCTCAATGGGTTACTCGGTATCCAGCAAATCGAAGCATGCACAAGAAGCATTTAACTTAGCAGCATTCCTTGCACTGGATAAAGAAGGACAAAAGCAAAACTACGAGCTTGGGCAAGCGGTGCCAAACTTGATCGATATGGCAAAAGGCGAGTTTGTAGCTTATGACAAAGCACCAGCAAATCGTCAAGTATTCCTTGATATTATTGAAGATTACGGCCATCCGCCAATTGAGTTCGGTTCAAAGGATACAAAATGGATCGATACGATGTGGCAAGAGGCCGGCAAAGTATGGGATGGCAAGATGACTGCTGCAGACTGGGCGAAGGAATTGCAGCCGAAGCTTCAAGAGCTGTATGACAAGGGAAATAAGTAAACGAAAGTTTCGAATGATAAACATAAATAACGAATAGCTAGTGCGAGGATGTGTACGCATGAGGAAAAGTAAACCTAGTTATATCCGCAAAGAATATGCATGGGCCTACCTGTTTGTCGCGGCCCCAGTGCTTGGCTTTCTCATTTTTGGAGTCGCACCGCTTCTTTACTCCGCGTGGTTAAGCTTCACGTCTTGGGATTTGGTTACGCCGCCTGAGTTTGTAGGTTTTGATAACTATATCGAAGTTTTTCACGATGAGAAGGTGTACAAATCACTTTTTAACACAGTATTTATGATGCTGGGCATACCCATTGGCATGATTGTGGCACTCTTGCTTGCTATTATGATGAACCGTCCGCTCAAAGGAATCTCGTTTTTACGGACAATCTATTACTTGCCAGTCATTTCACCCATTATTGCGGTGTCGTTGTTATGGCAATGGATCTTGAATCATGATTTTGGTTTGCTCAACCAAACGATGTGGAGTTGGTTCGGCATCGAAGGGCCTAACTGGTTAGGTGACGCAAATTGGATTAAGCCTTCCATGATTTTGATGGGAGTATGGGGCGGCGTTGGCGGTACGATGGTTCTTTATTTAGCCGGGCTGCAATCGATTTCGTCGTCCTATTACGAGGCAGCTGAAGTGGATGGCGCGAGTGCATTCCAGAAACTGCGGTTAATTACCATTCCACTGCTGACGAACATTCATTTTTTCGTTATTGTCATGGGCGTTATCGGCGCGTTCCAATCGTTTAGCCAAATTTACGTATTGGCAGGCGACGGAGGGCCGGAGTATAGTGCGGCAACCGTAGTATTTTATATTTTCGAAAATGCGTTCAAGTATTTTAATATGGGTTATGCCAGCTCAGTGGCTTGGGTTCTTGGCATTATTATTTTCATCGTTACACTCCTTCAGTTCCGTTTATCGAAAAAATGGGTGTACAACGATTAATCTTTTACCGTTACAGTTTGCGAGGGGAGTTTGATTTCAAATGCAACAGAAACGACTAACAAACCTTTGGGTGGCATTAATTCTATGTATCGGCTCTATTATTATGCTGGCGCCGTTCGTATGGACGATATCCACTTCATTAAAAGATCAACGCAACGTTTTTGAAATTCCGCCTAAATGGATTCCAGACCCGGCTACATTCAAAAACTATGTAACGGCTTGGAATGATTCTCCGTTGCTAAGCGGTTTTATGAATAGCATGATTATTGTCGTCTTTGTACTTGTCATTGGAATATTCGTTTCAACAATGGCGGCATATGCATTCGCTAAGATTGAATTTCCGTTTAAAGATGCTATTTTTCTATCCTTGCTTGGCACGATGATGATTCCTTTTTCCGTCGTTATGATTCCTCAGTTTATTGGCTTCTCGTCAATTAATTGGACGGATACGCTTTTACCGCTTATCGTACCCGGGTTATTTGGCAATATCGTCGTTATTTTCTTCCTGCGCCAATACTTGGCGGGAGGTTTGCCGAATGAGCTGGTGGAAGCAGCGAAGCTGGACGGCAGCGGTTTCTTCCGTACCTTCTGGACCATTGCACTGCCGGTTGCAAAACCTGCGATTGCAGCTCAAGCAGCGTTAAGCTTTATGGGCATTTGGAATGATTTTATGGGACCGCTTATTTATTTAAGCTCACCGCAGAAACAAACCATTCAAGTTCTTATTGCTTCTATGCAATCACAATATATGGGATCTTCTAACTATCCGGTAATCTTGGCAGCATCGATTATATCGATGGTTCCAGTCATTCTTGTATTCTTTTTCTGCCAACGCTACTTTATCGAGTCTATGGCGATTAGCGGCTTAAAAGGTTAGCGCATGAGATATTTTAACCTTACACAAATGAGGGCGACGAAGCTTGTCGCCTTCCTCGTTGTATGCATTGTAGTCATGTTAAGTGGCTGCAAGTCCACGCCAGAAGAAAAAGCAGTCGTACTGTTGAAGGAGGATGCTAAATTGTATACAAATTCGTTGAAGCTGGAGCAAGAGTGGGAGGATTACGGGATCGGTGATCCTTTCATCATGCGTTACAACGGTAGGTTTTATTTGTATTGCAGTACAAAGGACTTTCGTCCGGGCATTAAAGCTTGGAGCTCCGAAAATTTAGTGGATTGGAAATATGAAGGTCTAGTTACTGAAGATCTCATTACGACTGGGGCTTATGCACCTGAGGTTTTTTACTGGAATGGCAGCTTCTATTTATATACATCCCCGGCAGGCCAAGGGCATTATGTGCTGCAAAGCGACAGCCCAACGGGCCCTTTCGTCGTCAAAACCGAAAATCTCGGAAATTCTATCGATGGCTCTGTTTTTATTGACGATGACGGGAAATGGTATTTTACGAATGCAGGCACGCAAGGCATCGTTGCGCATGAAATGCCAGATCCATTAACGATTGATGTTGGCGTAACGACTAATGCATTTCTTGGACATTGGACAGAAGGTTCAATGATCTGGAAGAGAAATGGCCTTTACTATATGACGTATACGGGCAATCACGTATTTAGCAACGGTTATCGGGTGAACTATGCGGTATCCAAGGATGGGCCTTTCGGCGATTATACGATTCCTGCAAACAATCCGATCGTCATCAGCGTAAAGGATGAATTTAAAGGGCTTGGCCATAGTGCAACAGTGCTTGGGCCGGATATGGACTCTTATTATTTGACTTATCATAATCTGGTTGGACATTCTTCTGAAGGCCCGCCAGTACGTGAATTGAACATTGATCGACTTGCCTATAACGGTGATAAGCTGGTTGTTTTTGGTCCATCTCATGATCATATGCAGCCTGCGCCAGCAATGCCTTCATTATATAGCTGGCTCACTGACGGCATTTCTTCAGAACAATGGGATAAATCATCGTCCGCGGCTGAACAAAAGGTACTGAGTAAACTTTCGACGGAAGATGCCTTTATTGCGGAATATAACTTCCGATTGAATTTTTCGGACAGTGCAGTGGATAGCGGTACGATTGCAGCAGTATTCTCTTATGCAGATGAAGCTAATTATTCAGCAATCAAGCTGTGGCCAGGCAAACATGAGATTGGGTATGTAACGGTTCAAAATGGATCAGAGAAACAGCTTGCACAAGCACTGCTTCCTAGTGAATTTGATTACTCGAAGCTGCATACGATTCGTGTTGAGCAGCGTGATGACAGCGTTCTTGTCTTCTTCGATGGAATGAAAAAGATAGAGGAGCATACAGCTAAGCCGAGCGGCGGGAAAATTGGCTATATCGCCAATCAGTCGCAGCCAATTTATGAATATACAGCCTTTACGAATGAAGCAGGCGGCAGCAGTGATTTTGAGGCCTATAAGCCTGTGCCTGGGGCAATTGAGTCGGTTCATTATTTGAAGGAAGCTGATCGCGGCTTTCATTTGGAGCAGAAGTCATCCGAGACCAGTGATTTTAGGAAAGCAGACGGTGTACCGATTCGCAAGCTGGATGACGGCAGTTATTCCGTGAGCCTGCTGCAAGGCGGTGACTGGTTGAAATACAAGCTGAATGTGAAGGATCATGCGAAATACGGGATCGGCTTAACGCTTAAAAAGCCGGAGAAGGATGTTGTCTTGGAATGGTCAATTGACGGCGGCGAAGCCGTGAAGACGAAGATCAAAGCCGATGACCCAGCCTTTGTAGAAGGTACAGCGAAGGTTCGAATTGGAACAATCGAAATTGCGGCAGGTTTTCATGAGCTTAAGATAGAGCTGAAAGCTGGACCAGTGGAAATGCATTCCTTTGAGCTGTTTGCTATAGACCTGCTGGATAAGGAGCAGCCGTTCCATTCATTATCCTCTCAAACGGGAATGGGGCTGTTTGGACAATCGGAGGATGATTATAGCGGCAGCGGCATAGATGATGACATGTTGTTTGCGGGCAGTGACAATTGGGACAATTATGAGCTGACGTTTGATGTGCAGTTGAATGCAGAAACGGATATCGGAGGCGTTTTTGTTCGAGCTTCCAATGAATCCTACCATCCGGCTCAGGTTAGGGATGCAGTCATGGGCTATTACATCGGCATTTCTTCTTCGCAGCTAACTTTGAATCGGATGAACTATGATTCCAATTTAGTAGCTAGTGAAACCGCAGAATTGGAAACTGGTAAAGCCTATTCGTTCAGAGTTGTTGCAAAAGACGGGAACATACAATTATTTCTGGGGGATGGCTCAACTCCAGTTATTAATTATACGGACCCTTATCCATTTTTGCATGGCAAGGTAGGCATTCGGTCAGAACGTTCAACAATGTTGTTCAACCATTTAATGATAAATCCGCTAAAAAAATAATATATAAGCATAAGCAATAGGACTGGAGTGGGAACATGATGGATGCAATACGAAATGAATATCCAAGACCGCAATTTGAGCGATCATCCTGGTTAAACCTGAACGGGGAATGGGAATTTGAGTATGACGACTCAAACGCAGGTTGTGATAATAAATGGTTCGAGAGAAAACAGTTTGATCGCAAGATTCAGGTGCCATTTTGTTACCAAAGCGAGTTAAGCGGCATTAATGAAAAATCGTTTCACGATATCGTATGGTATCGTAAAAGTATTGAGGTTCCAACGGAGTATGCAGGGAAACGAATCATTCTCCATTTCGGTGCTGTTGATTATGAAGCAAAGGTATGGGTAAATGGACATTTAGTAGCAAGTCATGAGGGAGGCCACACCCCATTTCATGCGGATATTACTGCTGTGTTGAATGCAATAGGCCCCAATAGCATAGTCGTGCGTGCTCAAGATTATAGTAAAGACGTCACGCTGCCTAGAGGGAAGCAGTATTGGAAGGAGCAGTCAGAGCAAGTTTTCTACACGCGAACGACTGGGATTTGGCAAACGGTTTGGATGGAGGCTGTTAATCAAGCATATGTGAGCCGAGTGAGATTGACGCCGGATATCGATCATAATAAAATTCATATTCGCAGCTTTATTAAGGGAACGGAATTATATAATGGCTTGCGACTTAGCATTAAAATATCGTTTGAAGGTGAATTAATCGCTGAGGATGTTATTCGTGTTATGGAGCAGGAAGAGGAGGTCTCTATCAAGCTTCATGATTTTAATGATCATGGGCTTGGCCGCTGGTGGTCACCGGAGAAGCCAAACTTGTATGATGTTGAATTTATGCTGCTTGATGGAGAACGAGAATTGGATCATGTCAAAAGCTATTTCGGTATGAGAAAGATATCCATTGAGGATGGCGTTATTTGCTTAAACAATCGCCCTTATTATATGAAGCTAATTTTGGATCAAGGTTATTTTCCAGGTGGTGTGCTAACAGCTCCAAGCGATGAAATGCTCCGTACGGACGTCGAGCTGACCAAGCAAATGGGGTTCAATGGGGCGAGAAAACATCAAAAAATAGAAGACCCGCGTTATTTGTATTGGTGCGATAAGCTAGGACTGCTCGTTTGGGGCGAGATGGCCAATGCGTATCAATACTCCGAACAATACGTGACGCGTATCATGAATGAATGGCAAGAGGCTGTTCACCGTGATTACAATCATCCTTGTATCGTCGTGTGGGTTCCGCTTAATGAAAGCTGGGGAACGCCAAATATATTAATAGACAAAAGGCAGCAGCACCATGCCTCTACTCTTTATTATTTGACCAAATCTCTCGACGATACAAGACCTGTTATCTCAAACGATGGTTGGGAGCATGTGAAATCTGATATTTACACGGTTCATGATTACGAAAGCAATGAACAGATACTGGCAAGTAGATATGCAACGCCTGAAATGTCCGTCAAATGTGATCCTCAAGGCAGAAAAATACTTGTGCCTGGGTTCACTTATAATGGCGAGCCGGTGCAGTTATCGGAGTTCGGCGGTATTTCGTATATTAAGGATAATGAAGTAGGTTGGGGGTATTCTTCGGCTAGAGACGATCAGGACTTCTTGAACCGTTTAGTTGCCGTGATGCGTCCGATTATAGCGGCTGGCGGACTGCAAGGTTATTGTTATACGCAGTTAACGGATGTTGAGCAGGAGAAAAATGGCTTGCTGTCCTTCGAGCGTGAACCGAAGCTTCCTATTGAAACCTACCGAGAGTTAAACAAAGGAATGATCCCGGTTCTATAGGCGACATTCCAATGCTGCGAACTGCACTTAGCATAGCTAATGTACTTACCGAACATAATAGTCGAAACAAAGACTATGAACAGGTCAGGAGCATTGCGATATGTTTAAAGAAGCAGTATCTATAGTTGATCAGAAGATAAAAGTGATTGAAAGCGATAATGGCACTATTTATTTAGTCGGTCCCATTCAACTTCCGGTGAAGCTTGATGAAGGCGAGGCAATTTTTCAATGGTATTGTTGGCTGCTCTGCAAAGAGCAGCTTGACGATGCGGAGCAAATCATCAAGAAGCTTTCGTCGATTAATTTAGCAGAAATGCAGCAATCAAGCGTGCTGGTGTATGGCGATTTCGAACAGGCAGATGAGGCGTGGATTCGAATGCACAGCATTTGTCATACGGGCGATATTTTTGGCAGCAAACGTTGTGATTGCGGTTATCAGCTGCATGAATCAATGCACATGATTGTGGAAAAGGGTACAGGCGCATTGTTTTATTTGGCCAATCATGAAGGAAGAGGAATCGGTTTGTTTAGCAAAGCGATGGCTTATTTACTGCAAGAGAAGGGTTATGACACCGTAGAGGCGAATGAGGAGCTTGGCTTTGTGGATGACGCTCGCAGTTATAGTGATGCGATACTCGTATTGAAAGCACTTCGTGAGAAACCAGTGTCGCTCATTACGAATAATCCGAAGAAGCTGGATGCACTGCAGGCGGCGGGACTTGATGTGAAAAATCGTATTCCGCTTTGGGGAGATCGATCGGAGCATAATGAGAGGTATCTCGCGACAAAAGTGAATCGTTCGGGTCATTTTGCAGCAAGCGGTTGTCCTAATGAATAATTAAAGGTTAAAAAATTGGATAGGGCTGCCCAGGTAGCACATAAATGCGCTAGCCGGACAGCCCTTGTTTGTATCATATATTTAACCGGACCTCTTCTTCTTATAAGAAAGGCCGTACTGGGTCCCCTTGTTAACAGCAAACAGCATGTGTACCAAGTTGTCTTAAACTCGCATCCTAAAACAACGAAAGCCCTACCTCTCTTCCGTCCTCGCGGCTCCGATGACCGCGCCAGTGTGAATCAGAAATACATCACGTAACAGGTTTGGAATTAACAGCAAAGAAATCAAAATCTGAGGAAATCATTGAATCTTACTGGGGATGTTATGGGGTTAAATATTATACATTCCCATTATCATACTACATATTATATTTAAATGCAACAACAAATTACAGCGAATGACTTTTTCCTTTCTGGATACTCTAGAAATGGAAGGGGGAAGTAAAATGCCAAGTTGGATTGAAATTGTACTGCGAACGTTAGCGGCCATCACTATTTTATTTGCGCTTACGAAGGTTTTGGGAAAACGCCAAATTTCTCAGCTGTCGCTGTTCGAGTACATAACAGGTATATCTATCGGTAATATTGCCGCATATATCTCGCTTGATCTCGACAATTTATGGTTTTTGGGACTGGTATCATTAGCGGTTTGGGTTAGTGTGTCGGTCGGAATGGAATTTTTGACCATAAAAAGCAAGAAGGCTCGTGACTTTATTGACGGAAAAGGTACTGTGCTAATTAAAGATGGCCAGCTGCTCAAAGAAAGCTTGCACAAGGAACGGTTGACCTTGGATGAGATGCTCGAGCAATTGCGCAAAAAGGATGTATACCGTGTAGCCGACGTGGAGTTTGCTGTTATGGAATCAAGCGGTGAAGTCAATGTGCTGTTGAAGAAAGCCTATCAGCCTTTAACGCCGGATACGCTTGGCTGGCAGGTGCCGAATGAGCGAGAGGCAATGACCGTTTTGATGGATGGGGATATACAGGATGAGGTGCTTGCGAATTTAGGACATGACCGGCAATGGCTGCTGCATGAGCTGGAAAAGCGAAATGTGAAGGAATCAGAAGTATTTTTTGCCCAAATTGACAGCAATGGCGAGCTGCTTATCGATACCGGCGAAGAGAGCAAGCAGCCGCAAAATAGTCAACAATCCAAACCCAAGGATCGTGTTATTATGTTGATTGAGCAGTTTGAGGCGGAGCTGATTCGACTTGAACGATTGTCTCGTAATGAAAGCGATCGACGCGTTTATCAGACTGCAATTGATCGCTTTCAAGCAAGCACAAAGTCACTGCCTGATCAGCTGTTGAAGCATTAGCCTATGTCCATCTAGCCGACCAAAGCTTCATCTCTTTTAAAATATGATGCAAGTCCTCGCCCTTAGGTGTCAGTGTGTATTCGACGGTAACGGGCACGGTTGGGAAAACCTTGCGTTCAAGCACGCCCTTATCCTCGAGATGACGGAGCGTGCTTGTTAATGCACGAGGACTAACCGCCGGAATAAGCCTCTGTATTTCTCCGAATCTTTTGGTGCCGCAAAAAAGTTCTCTCAGCACTAAAAAAGCCCATTTACCGCCGATCACATCTAATGTCTTCTCAATATTACATTCGATATGGAGCGGTTCCTTCGGAATGTAATTATGTGCACTCATCGACAATTCCCCTCTCTGCTATCTGCTACCAATAGTATAGTATGTATATATAAGATAATAAAGTGAAAAAACATTCACTACTTTAATAATAGAAAGTTGTACTATAGACTACAGATGAAGAGCGGAGTAAATCGATTCAGGACTAAATGATCGCGGACTTTCTAGAAAACATATCGTCGAGCAATGTGATGCAAGCTTGAAGCGTTTGGGTACTGATTATATAGATCTTTATCAATGCCACCGCTTTGATTCGGAAACGCCGGTTGAGGAGACTTTGCGGGCACTCGATGATTTGACGGCACAAGGGAAGGTGCTTTATGCAGGGGTCAGCGAGTGGACAGCTGCGCAAATTACGGATGCTGCAGCGATAGGGAAACGTCTTAACCTCCGGAAGCTTATTTCGAATCAACCGATTTACAATATGTTTGAGCGGTATATTGAACGGGGCGTTATCGAAGCTTGTGAGCAAGAAGGCATGGGGCAGGTTGTTTTCTCACCGCTTGCACAAGGGATTTTAACAGGTAAGTACAAGCCAGGCCAAGCCGTGCCGGCAGGCAGTCGTGCTGCAAATGATAAGACAAATGGCATCATTAACAGTTATTTGCGAGAAGATGTACTGCAGGTTGCAGAGAAACTGGAGCAGCTGGCTGCAACGATTGGAGCATCATTGTCACAATTTGCATTAGCATGGGTGCTTCGCCAGCCGAATGTGAGCTCAGCTATTATCGGTTCGAGCCGACCGGCTCAAATCGAAGAAAACATAAAGTCTGTAGACATTGAACTGTCAGATGAGCTGCTATCACAAACTGAAGCAATCTTGGCAGAAATCAGCGGCTTTGCTCCGATGCGTTAAAAAGCAAAATGATAGAAATAGCAAAAAGGCTCTTCGAGAGAAGTGCCTTTTTGCTATATATATAATAGAAGCGATTTTTTTTAATGATTCATTTGAGTCTCGGATGGGCTGTAGGTGCCTGGTTGTGTAATTGGAGGGGGCATATCCTTTCCACCGGCAAAATGATATTTCACTACGGTATTGAATTTATCGATATGTGGCATTAAGGATCGTCCGCCCCATGCTTCCTTGGCAAAATCGTTGAAGTAATTTACGAACTCCATATTGGCTGAAATATGAACTTCTTGTACAGCTGGAGCCAGCTCGCGAACYCTAAGAGCGACAGTCTGCTTAAGTTCATCCGACAAATCATTAACATCGTTGACTGAGAAATAGGAGTTGTACGGTGATACAAGGATCTTGCTGTTGCCATACGGACTGCCTGTATCATGGTTATATACGCCATCACTAGTACCTGTATTGTCTTGCTCGCTTTTGCCGCCTGAATTCCGAGTACCAACTGCGGTCCAATCAAGCATTAAACCGACATAAGCATTTTTGTCTGTCAGCATAACGATTGCGGAAGCTATGCCGTTTAGATCAGTTACTTTGCGGGAGATGACGGAGCTGTATTCAAAAAATGAATTATTATGCTGGTCAGCATTGTTGGTCGCCTTGCCATAAGCTCTGCCGCCGAGCATCTTCGGATCGTTAGCTTGACGGCTTCCATAATCGGTGTCGCTTTGCTGAGCATACTGTTTGTAGGCACAGCCGGCTGAAGTTGTTATCATGACTGCCGACAACAGCAATGCGGCAATTCGTTTAACCATAAAGAACGGACCCCCATTCATACGATAATGGCTTTAGTTTTTGCCGCGGCTCCGTAAATATACGTTTTTGCAAGCATACATAATTGACCATGGGTTTGGTGCACAATGTAGGATAGAGAGAATGCCATGCAGACGGGCTAAACAAGACAGTTTATCATGCGAAAAAACGCAGTAATGATGCGAATTTGACAGCTTTGAGAACAATTTGTGAACTCTCTGTGGAACATTGACAAATAGGGGCTTCAACTTTATATTTAATAAAGTGATTTAAGTTGCAGGAGTTGTAATAACATCTGTGAAACACGCAGCCAGCCGTATGCCACGTGAAAATTAGGCAGCTGCGAAAACGTCAAAAGTGGGGTTGATTAATGATGAAACGGTGGCGATTTGTAAAACGGCTTGCGCCGCTTATGGCCATGATGGTGCTAGTACTAGCGGCTTGCGGGCGGAGCGATTTGTCGACGCTGAATCCTCAGGGACCTGTAGCGGAAGAACAATTCGGGCTGATGAAGCTGGCAATTGGAATCATGTTGATCGTGATTGTTGCCGTATTTGCGATTTCTTTGTTTGTAATTATTCGTTTCCGCAGACGTCCAGGAGACAAAACAATTCCTAAGCAGGTGGAAGGAAATCATAAGCTTGAGATTATTTGGACAGTAATTCCAATCATCATGCTTATCATTTTGGGTGTTCCAACCGTTCAATCCGTATTTAATCTTGCTAAAGACTACAGCAAAGATCCGGAAGCGGTTCAGGTCATCGTTACTTCACACCAATACTGGTGGGAGTTTGAATACCCAGCTTACGGAATCAAGACTGCACAAGAGCTTATTATTCCAAAAGGTAAGACGATCTCCATCACAGCGAAATCCGCAGATGTGCTTCACTCATTCTGGATTCCATCGCTTGCTGGGAAAATCGATACCAACCCTGGTGCAAACGTAAATAAAATGTACTTCTCTGCACCAAAAGAAGGCGTTTACCTGGGTAAATGTGCTGAGCTTTGCGGACCTTCACATGGTTTGATGGACTTTAAAGTTAAATCAGTGGACGAGTCGTCATTTGATCGTTGGGTAGCTGCACTTAAAGAACCTGTAGCGCTTCCAAGCGATCCGGCAATTGCTAAAGCATTTGAAAGCAAATGTCTATCTTGCCACGCAGTGGGTGATTTGGGCGGACCTGCTTATCCTAACTTGACAGGTATCGGAAGCCGTGAGACTGTCGGGGGTATACTTGTTAACACCGATGATCCGCAATATTCCAATGAAGGTTCAGTATACGACAACTTGCACCGTTGGATCAAAAACCCGGACGAAGTTAAACCGGGCAACCAAATGGGTAAAATCGAAGATTTGACTGAACAAGAGATTGAAGGTATTGCTAAATACTTATCTGAATTGAAGCTTAACTACGAACAATAATTTATCGGTGATTGAAGGAGGTACCTACTTTGGCTCATGCGCATACGCATAAGGTCAAACGTTACAGCGGTCTGATGGACTGGCTGACTACGGTTGACCATAAAAAAATCGGAATATTGTATATGATTGCCGGCGGTTTTTTCTTCCTTGTCGGTGGTTTGGAAGCGATTTTGATTCGGGTTCAATTGTGGAAGCCGCTAAATAACTTTGTTAGCGCGGATACATATAATGAGCTTTTAACCATGCACGGAACGACGATGATCTTCCTTGCAGCGATGCCGCTTTTATTCGCCTTAATGAATGCGGTTATACCGCTTCAAATCGGCGCGCGCGACGTAGCCTTCCCTTTCGTTAACTCATTAGGCTTCTGGACATTCTTGTTCGGCGGTATTTTGCTTAACGTGAGCTGGTTTACTGGCGGCGCTCCAGATGCAGGCTGGACATCATATGCACCGCTCGCGGGGACGACCTATAACGGCGATCACGGCGTTGACTATTATGTACTAGGTTTGCAAATAGCTGGTATCGGAACACTTATCGGGGGTATTAACTTCCTCGTAACGATTATTAACATGCGTGCACCAGGCATGACGTTCATGCGTATGCCGATGTTCACATGGGCTGCGTTCATTACTTCGGCGCTAATCCTGTTCGCATTCCCTGCTTTGGCAGTTGGTCTAGCGGCACTCATGTTCGACAGATTGTTTGATGCAAATTTCTTTGATCCTTCTGGCGGCGGTAACGCGGTCCTATGGGAGCATATTTTCTGGATATTCGGGCATCCTGAGGTTTATATCCTCATCTTGCCGGCCTTCGGCGTTATTTCCGAGGTAATAAGTACATTCTCACGTAAGCGTTTGTTCGGTTACAGCTCGATGGTATTCGCTACAATCCTGATCGGCTTTTTGGGCTTCATGGTTTGGGCGCATCACATGTTCACGGTTGGTCTTGGACCAGTTGCGAATGCGCTGTTCTCCATTGCAACGATGCTTATCGCGGTTCCAACAGGTATCAAAATTTTTAACTGGCTATTTACGATGTGGGGCGGTTCCATTAAATTCACGACAGCTAACTTGTTCGCTGTCGGATTTATACCAACCTTCGTAATGGGCGGCGTTACCGGCGTCATGCTGGCAGCAGCACCTGCTGACTTCCAATATCATGATTCTTATTTTGTCGTAGCGCATTTCCACTATGTTATCGTAGGTGGTTTGGTACTGGGTATTTTCTCAGGCCTTCACTACTGGTGGCCAAAAATGTTCGGACGCATGCTGAATGAAACACTTGGTAAATTGACGTTCTGGACATTCTTTATTGGCTTCCACTTAACATTCTTTATTCAACATTTCCTTGGCTTGCTAGGTATGCCTCGTCGTATTTGGACATATCTCGACGGTCTTGGTTTCAACGAAATGAACATGATCAGTACAGTAGGCGCATTCTTGATGGGCTTTGGTACAATTTTCTTCTTGCTGAACGTTGTTATCACAGCTTTCAAACCACAAAATGCACCAGCTGATCCATGGGAAGACGGTCGTACTCTAGAGTGGACGATTCCATCGCCACCTCCTGAATACAACTTTGCTCAAACACCGCTTGTACGCGGCTATGATGCATACTGGAAAGAAAAAACGGACGGTCACAAGGGCATGACGCCTGCGGAGCCAATTGGTCCAATTCATATGCCTTCTCCTTCGATCCTGCCTTTCTTCATGGGATTTGGATTGTTTATCGCAGGTTTAGGTTTCATGTACGCTAAAGATTGGGGCAACTTGTTTGGATCATTCAAATCAGGTTATGCTCTCGGTATTGTTGGTTTGCTGATCTTGTTCGGTTGCATGTTCCTTCGTTCCGTAATCGATGATCACGGCTTCCACATTGAAGAAGAAGAAATCCTTAGAGATATGGGGGGTAAAGCATGAGTGCGCATTCGCATGTAGAGGGGCAATTGCCTCATGAGCCCGAAAAGGCGACCCTCGAGGGACGCAATAAAGTATTAGGCTTTTGGCTTTTCCTTGGCGGAGAAACTGTATTGTTCGGAACGTTGTTCTCAGCGTTCCTAGCACTACGGAATCAAGTCCTTGATGGACCGCCAGCACATGAATTGTTCCAGCTTCCACTCGTTGCGCTTGCGACAGCACTCTTGCTTACGTCAAGCTTAACAAGCGTGTTCGCTGTTCATGCGCTGCATACAAACAGAGTGAAGGCGTTAATTAACTGGCTGATTATTACGGTCATTCTTGGCGCAGGTTTCCTTGCTCTTGAAATTTACGAGTTCTGGCACTATGTACATGAAGGCCACGGCTTTACAACGAGCGCATTCAGCTCCTCGTTCTATACGCTGGTAGGCTTCCACGGAGCACACGTTGCTTTTGGTATTACATGGATCACATTGATTATTATTCAATTAGCAAGAAAAGGCTTGACTGTAGTAACAGCACCGAAAGTATATGTTGCTGGTATGTACTGGCACTTTATCGATGTTGTATGGGTATTCATTTTCACCGTCGTTTACTTGATGGGAAAGGTGGTTTAATCCATGGCAAGCAATCATACAGCCACTGAGGAAAGCCCCAAGCGTCATAAGGTCGAAGGACCTAAGAAGCATATTATCGCGTTTATTTTCTCGATCTTGCTTACGTTCATCGCATTCGCGACTGTAATAAGCGGAGAAATCAACAAAGATTTTATCTACATCATTTTGATCGGCTTAGCGGTATTGCAAGTGTTCGTACAAATGGCATTCTGGATGCACATGAAAGACCGTGGTCATACTTTCGCAATTATTGGGATTTTGACTGGTGTATTCATCGTCTTCACATGTGTCATTATGGCTGAATACTGGGCTTGGTGGTAACCGATTTAACTATTGGAGGAGAGGAGGGTCCCGAGGCTTGGGTCCCTCCTCTTTTGTAAAAAAGCTAGCGTAATTGAAAGGAGTTTCCACGATGCTTGGCTTACAATATTTTCGCTTCGAGGAATTGTGGACCCCCATGTTTCTATTCGGAATGGCCGCAATTGTCATTCTATATTACTACTTAATTGGACCATGGCGTGAGAAGAATGCTCCTGAGGCTGATGCAGCGACAAAGCTTCAGAAGTTTATGTTTGTTTCGGCTGCAATTATGTTTTATATGGTTCACGGAGGACCTTTAAATCTATTAGGTCACCTTATGTTTACATTTCATATGGTCAATATGTCAGTATCTTATTTAGTTGTACCGCCGCTAGTATTGCTTGGAGTTCCAAGCTTCTTATGGCGAAAAATGTTCTCCGCTCCGTTTTGGAAAAAACTGAGCTTCATGATGCATCCTATTATTTGTCTTTTGTTGTTTAATATTTTGTTCTCGGTTTATCATGTCCCAATTGTCCATGACTATGTGATGACGCACTTCTCTGTGCATCGTCTTTATTATTTTATTTTGCTTGTAACGTCGTTTATGATGTGGTGGCAGATTGCCTCACCTGTTCCGGAGTGGAGCAGACTTAGCGATGTGAAGAGAATGGCTTATGTGTTTGCGAACGGCATGCTTCTGACACCAGCTTGTGCTTTAATTATTTTTGCCAAAACGTCTATGTATGCGATTTATAGCGATCCTAATGTTTGGGTTACAGCGATGGGGTACTGTGTATCGGGTGATCCGAGTCGTTTGCTGGAGAGCTTTAGCGGTCCGCAATTTTTTAATATTATGGACGTAGTTGAAGACCAGCAGCTTGGCGGAATCGTCATGAAGTTCGTGCAGGAAATTATGTATGGCATTATATTGGCGTATATATTCAAGCAATGGTTCAAGCGTGAGCATAAGGACGATGAATTGCCGAATACGAATACAGGAACAGCTTAATACCAATTATTTAACGAACATTAGGTGGGGTAAAAGTGGACAAATATAATATTGTACCGACAATCAGTACTTTCTTCATCGTGCTTAGTGCGGTGCTGGTAGCCGTAGGCTGGAGGCTCGCGATTAAGCGCAGGCTGGCGGAGCATCAGAAGGTTATGTTCTATGCAGCAGTGTCAGCAACGATCTTCTTTATCGTATATGTATCGCGTTCGATTTTCGTGGGAAATACAATCTGGGGCGGCCCAGACAGCTTAAAGCCTTACTATTTTGTCTTCTTATTGTTTCATATCGTGCTTGCTACAGTTGGCGGCGCATTCGGAATTACAACACTAACGCTTGGTTATAAGAAGAAATTTGCCAAACATCGCAAATGGGGTAAAGTAACTTCAGTGGTTTGGTTTATTACAGCTATTACAGGCACAGCGGTGTACGTATTGCTTTACCTTATGTACCCAGGCGGCCATACGAAACCCGTTATTGATGCTATTTTCGGATAGAACGACAATGTGTAAGCCATGTTTTCAAAAGAGACTACTCTTTTGAGAACATGGCTTTTTTTATGTTTATGCAGAAGTGATTGGCTTGTAAATAGGGGGATTGCCATTGTGCAGGAGTATTTACCGTAGAAGGGAATTCTCCTCCAAAAATCTTTTTATGGAAGTACTTGACAACTGTGTATACACTGAATATACTGTGTATAAGGATATATACAGTATATTCGCTAAGCGATTGAAGGGAGCAAATGCTGTGGGGTTATGGAAGGGTGCATGGTATTTAGCGAAGCATGAGCTGGCTAAAGATCGTTGGAAAAGTCTTTTTACATTATTTTTTATCGGATATCTATTGTTATTCACCGTTCCTTTAATGCGGGATGGCTTCATAGGGGAAAATGGCCCATTCGGAAACTGGTCACTCGATTTCATTTACCTTTCGATTCTGCCTGTTCTAGGGTTCATTGCTAATAAGACAATGATGCGTTCCTGGAAAGAGAATTCCTATACGAGGAAGATCGCACAATGGAGAACGCTGCCGATTTCATCGAAACAAATTGCACTAGGGAGAATCATTCAGCTGGCTATCGTATTGTTTGCTGCTCAACTTGTTTTCTTCTTATTGCAATTTATCATTGCACGGAATATGGGCGTTGATATTTCAGCCTTAAGCTTCGTGTTATATGGAGCAAGCTGGTTTGGCTATTCACTGACAATGGGGACTGGTTATGTATACTGGGAGTTGGGGCATTCAGGAAAAACATATTTTTTCTTCAACATCACTTATCTCGCTTTTCTGCTTATCTTTTCAATCAGTCTAGCCTTTCTGGATATTGGAAATATTGTTTCAAGTTCGCTGCATGCAATCGAGAACGGCAGTTGGTGGCTGCCAATCATAACCGTAACTATTGGTGTTGCTGCTGTGTTCCTCGGCGTTAAACGAATTGAAAATCGGCTGGAGAAAAGAACCTACAGAGCATAGATATTTGAGAATGGAAGAAGGTGAACCTCATGCGGCTGCCGATCCAAATTAATGAACAAAGTGCAGAGCCGCTTTATCATCAGATCGAAGTACAATTGCGAGCATTAATCGTCAGCGGTCAACTTTCGGAAGGGATGCTGCTGCCATCGATACGCGAGCTTGCCCAAACCGTTAAGTGCAGCGTGATTACAGTAAAAAGAGTATATAACGATTTGGAAGCGGAAGGGCTGCTCCGAACAAGGCAAGGAACTGGCACTTATGTGGCACAGGTTGGTGATCAGGAACGTGACCGGCATCGTCTTGCTTCTGTTATTGAAGCGCTAGAGCTGGCAGTTGTAGCCGGCAAGCGGGTTCAGTGCACAGAGGAAGAGCTGCAGAAGATGTTTAAAGAAGCGATGAGTAAGCATTTTGATTAAAGGATGGGACATATGATGAATGAGACGATGGCGATACAATTAAACGGCGTTGTGCAAAATCGTGCGAGCTTCAAACTAGGGCCGGTCCATATGAGTATTCCACAGGGTTACATCACTGCCATTGTTGGGCCGAACGGATGCGGTAAGAGCTCCACCTTTCGCTTAATGCTTGATCTGGATAAAGCGGATGAGGGCACCATTCAGCTGCTTGGAGAGCAAGTGGAGAATGGTCTCAGCACAGAGGTTAAAAAACGAATTGGTTACCTGCATGATCAATCCTCCTCGCATGAGGACAACATGAAGGGGACGGAGAAAGCTGAGTTTCATCGTTTCTGGTATGACAAATGGGATGTGAATCGTTATCGGGAGCTGCTTCGCATTCTTGAGGTCGATGATAATCAGCTGCTAGGCAAAATGTCGAAGGGGATGCGCCGCAAATTTGAATTTGYACTAGCCCTAACACATAATCCGGAGCTGCTCCTGCTCGACGAGCCTTCCTCAGGGCTTGATCCGCTTGCATGGAAAACGATGATTGAGGTGCTTCATCGGTACATGGATCGAGGAGATCGTACCATTCTTATGACCTCCCATATCATAGAAGAGGTGAAACGACTTGCTGATTTTATCATATTTATGGCTCAAGGCAGAGTGCTTGGCATGTACGAGAAGGATGAGCTATTCAGCAGTTGGTTTACGTTATTTGTAAGTGGAGCGGATCTGACTCCGAAGAAAGCAGCGTTAATCCCAGGTCAAACCGTTGTTGAGCATGCAGGTGGAACGACCTATCGAATTGCGACAAATCAGGCTGCAGAAGCTGAAGCATGGTGTGCTGAGGAAGGCTATCAGATTGTAAGCAGGCAGGCACTTGAGCTGGATGAGATTATGAATGCTTTGCTTACACAAGATAGATTAAATACAAGAATGAACTAGTAGAGGGGAGTAATGAAATGAATCCATTAATAGTAGAAAAGGTAGTTAAGCAATACGGGGATAAAACAGCAGTAAACGAAATTAGCTTGGAGGTAAGCGAGGGCGAGATTTACGGCCTGCTCGGGGCCAACGGCGCCGGCAAAACAACGACGATGCGGATGGTGCTCGGCTTGATCTATCCGGACGAAGGGCGGATTCTCTACAACGGAAAGCCTTACAGCAATGAGCAACTTAGCCTGCTCGGGTATTTGCCGGAGGAGCGCGGGCTGTATCCGAAGGTGAAGGTCAGCGATCAGATCATCTATCTGTCGCAGCTCAGAGGAATGTCGAAAGCGGATGCCGACCGCAACCTTAAGCAGTGGCTGGAGAGGTTCGAGGTGCCGGAATATTACAACAAGAAGGTCGAAGAGCTGTCGAAGGGGAACCAGCAGAAGATTCAATTCATCGCGGCTGTCAACCACAAACCACGCATCGTCGTCATGGACGAAGCTTTCAGCGGACTTGACCCCGTCAACGTCGAATTGTTGAAGTCGACGGTGAAGGAGCTGCGCGACTCCGGCTCGAGCATCCTGTTCTCGACGCACCGGATGGAGCATGTCGAGGAGCTGTGCCGCAACATTACGATTTTGCATCGATCGAACACGGTCTTGAAGGGCAGCTTGAAGGAAATAAAAAAACAATTTCCGAGAGAACGTGTCATCCTTGGCACTGACAAAGAAATTAGCGGACTCGATCGGCTGGCTGGCGTAACCGGCGTCACACGCACGGAGCGCGGCTACGACATTGCGATCTCCTACGAAGCGGCGGGTGCTGACATTCTGCGTTTGGCGATGGAGCAGGCGAACGTGAATCATTTCGAAATTAAGGAACCGACACTAAATGAAATCTTTATCCGAATGGTGGGTGATCGTCATGAATAGTTTCTGGACGGTAGTAGGGTTTACGATCCGGAATAAGGTCAAAGGCAAAGCTTTCGTCATTACTACGTTGATTATCGCGTTAATTATCAGCATCGGCATTAATCTTCCTTATATCATTGCACAGTTTGATAAAGGCGACAAAGTAACAAATATCGGCTATATCCAGTCGCAGAGCGAACAAGCGGCGAGCGGCACGGCAACAGGCGACAGCTTGAAGGCGTACTACGAGAAACAAGAAAATTCGAACATCGTGATGGTTCCTCTTGAGGACAAAGGCGATGCCTCGGCAAACGAGAAGCAGCTGAAAAAAGCTATCGATGAAGGGGAAATCAAAGGCTACCTTGAGTTCGGCGATATGACGGACAGCGGTTTCCCGGAAATGACTTACAAGTCCGAGAAGCTGATGGAATTCGGCATGACGGAATCAATACAGGGAGCGCTTTTGCAAATTCGCCAAACGAACGTGCTCCAAGATGCAGGCCTTTCGGCAGAGCAAATGGCGCAGCTATCGGCTCCGATCAAGATCGGCACCGTTCAGATTTATACCGGCGAGGGTTCGGGCAGCGGCAACACGGGCAGAACACCGGCGGAGCAAGGCGTCAACATGGGCGTCATCTATGTCATGATTATCTTCCTGTTCATGGCAATCATGACCTCCGGCAACATGATCGCGTCGGAGATTACGGCGGAGAAAAGCTCGCGCGTCATGGAAATCCTCATTACGAGCGTATCGCCGCTGAAGCAAATGTTCGGCAAAATATTCGGCATGTTCGTCGTCGTCATTGTGCAGGTCACATTCTACTTAGCCGTCATTCTGACGAACATATCCATGCCGCATAACAAAGGGGCATTAGGCAATCTCGACATCGACTTGTCGCTCGTTGATCCGATTCTGCTCATCTACGCGCTGCTGTTCTTCCTGACGGGCTTCTTCCTGTTCGCGACGCTGTATGCGGCGGTCGGTTCGATCGTAAGCCGGACGGAAGACCTGGGTCAAGCGGTCATGCCGCTGACATTCGTCTCTCTGGCGGGCTTCTACATCGCAATCTTTAGCATAAGCGCGCCGGACAGCATGCTCGTGAAGGTGACGTCGTACATTCCGGTCTTCTCGCCATTCGTCATGCTGCTCCGCCTTGGGCTGACGGAAGTGCCGATGTGGCAGACGCTTCTCTCTTTCGGCATCTTGCTCGTCTCGATCTACGCGGCGGTCTACATCTCCGCTAAGATCTACCGCACCGGCGTACTCATGTACGGCAAACGCCCTAGCTTGAAAGAAATCCGCAAGGCTATGAAGGCGTATAAGATTTAGGAGTAGTTCTTGGTTCCATCTGATTGCGGTTGCCTAAAATCGTTGGAAATTCCATCTGCTTCGAATTTACCTCATAACGGTATTCAAAAGTTATTGAAAAAACCCACATTCGGCCTATCTGGCTGGATTGTGGGTTTTTGGCTTAGTTAGATGAGGTCCTATCCATTCTCATTTTCATTCTCATTCTCTTTATAGATGGAGATCAGCACGATTGCCTTATCTTCACCTATATTTTTTACTAAATGTGGCGTACAAGCATTCCAACTAAAGGAATCACCTTCTCCAAATTCAGCCTTATCTTCCCCTTGTTCCGCGTAAATTCTCCCTTTAATGACCATATGGACCTCCTCGCCTTCATGTGCATGAGGAGTATTGCCAGTCGTAGAACCAGGAGGAAACTCTATAATCATCATCCGTACGTTTTTTGTGGAACTCAAGTGTTCGACTTTTAGATTTTCTGAACCGCTTGTAGTGATTGTCCGTTCGTCTTTCCGAACAATTCTCATTCGCTCTTCTTTCTTTAGAAGCAAGTAGGCAAGTGGCACTTTAAGTGCTTGAGCTATACTTTCTAGCGTTGAGATGGACGGTGAGGTCTTATTCGTTTCAACCTGACTCATAAATCCTTGAGACAGGCCGGTTGTTTCGCATATTTGAGCGATTGTGATATTCTTTCGCTTCCGGATCGCTCGTATAGTGGAGCCAATATCCATCTAATCACACCTCTAGAATATTTGTGATACTAAATTTAATTTTATATTATCAATATTTGTGTTGACAAGTCAATGTAAATCGTTTTAAATTACACCTATAGAAAATATATTTCTATTACTAATATTTCGGAGGTAAAAAGAATGAATAAAACAGCTTTTGTTTCCATTATCATGCGTGTGGTGTTGGGCATCATATTTATATTTCACGGAGTGGATAAGTTTCAGGGAATAAGCAATGTAGTAGCTTGGTTCAGTTCCATAGGCATTCCGGGAGTTTTAGCTTATGTTGTTGCAGCGCTTGAACTTATCGGCGGTATATTGTTGATCTTGGGGTTGTTTACTCGTTATGTAGCAGGATTGTTTGTCATCATACTCATCGGTGCAATTATAACCGCGAAATTATCGGCTGGACTTCTTGGTAACGGTCAAATGGCTGGTTATGAGCTGGATCTTGGATTCATCTTGGTCTCGTTGTATCTGGTTGTTGCTGATCGATCACCGTTCTCTGTTGACGGTTTTATTATGCGCAAGCGAAGTGAATAACTTACAGCATGGAGGAAACTAAGATGAATCCGAAATATCAATATGACGTTCACTTACCGGTTAAACTAGAGCAAGGAAAGAAATATCCGACGATCTTCACCTTCCACGGCAAAGGATCAAATGAACGAAATATGTTCGGTTTGGTTGCTCCATTGGCTGAAGAGTTCATCATCATTGGGGTTCGCGGTAATTTGCCGCTTGGTACGGGATTCCAATATTACGATTTGAAAAGCCTAGGAAACCCAATACGAGAGATGTATGACCAAGCGGTTACAGATCTCGAAGCATTCATTCATTATGCGACTGAGGAGTATCCAATCGATCCTGACAAACGGTATTTGCTCGGCTTTAGCCAAGGCGCAATCCTGTCCATGACGCTTGCACTTACAATGGGAGATCAATTAAAGGGAATCGTAGCGTTAAATGGATATATTCCTGAGTTTGTGAAAACGGAGTATTCACTTCGAAGTGCTAAGGATGTTTCCGTATTTGTCTCGCATGGAGAATTCGACTCCGTATTCCCGGTTCGTATCGGGCACGAGACAGCTGCCTATTTAAAAGACCAGACGGAGCGCTTAACCTTCAAACTATATCCGACCGACCATGGCGTATCCGAAGAGAACCAGCATGATTTTATGAAGTGGATGAAGAAGGATGCCGAATTAAACATAAATAAGGAGTGAGATCACATGATGCCATCCTATTTTTTCGCGCACGGTGCACCATCAATCGTGCTCGATGATAACGAATATACAATGTTGCTTAAGCAATTTAAAGAGCACGCGCCAAGACCGAAAGCTATCGTTCTCTTCTCCGCTCATTGGGAGGAATCGATACAGACGGTTAGCGCCGCAGAAACTTATGAAACTATTTATGATTTTGGCGGGTTCCAAGATGAGCTTTACCAGATGACTTATCCGGCACAAAGTGACCGATCGTTAGTAGATCAGATTCAAAACTTGTTTACAAAGCATGGTGTTGAGAACGTTCAAAATGAAAAAAGAGGTTTAGACCACGGGGCATGGGCTGTTCTAAAACTACTGTATCCGGATGCAGATATTCCGGTCGTAGCGCTATCCGTAAATCGTTATTTATCTAATGAAAGGCAGTATCAAATCGGCAAGGCATTAGCGGAACTCCGCGAGCAGGATGTTCTTATCATCGGAAGCGGTGGGACCGTTCATAATTTACGGAAATTGAACTGGCGGTCGGAGGGAATTGACGAGTGGGGGGAACAATTCGACAACTGGATTCAAAGTAAGCTGGAGTCCTGGGATACCGAAGCCCTGTTTCAATACCGTGAGCTCGCTCCCCATGCCCAAGAGGCCGTACCGACGAATGAGCACTTCATTCCGCTTCTTCTCGCCATGGGAGCAGGTGACGTCAACCGCAATGCAAAACTTCTTCACCGCAGCTACCAATACGGTAACCTAAGCTTAAGCTGCTGGCAGTTCAATTAAGATGAAATGAAAGAGGGCAGATCGGATGACATCCGCATTTAAGACGGCAGCGGAGAGAATAATAATATTTTCTATTGCCGCTGTGTATATTGCGTTGCAGGCGGCGCAGCTTGAGATGCTTGTCTTTCTGCTCGGTGGATTGGTGTTTTCTGCAATCGCCTTGCTGTTGCCAAAACTGAAGGGGATGACGTTTTGGCTTACGATTTTCTTTGTGACTATTGGAGTTGTACTTCTTGCGCTGCAGAAAGCAAATGCTAGGATTTGGTTCGAGTCGGCTGGAATAAACGTGACCATTGTAACGCTTTTCCTATTCACCCCGTTGTTCGGAATTCCAGTTCGTATTCCTGAATACGTTAAGGCCTTGAAGCGGTTTTACGAAGCTAACCTGCACAGCAAGGCCGCTCTATTCTTGGGAACGCAGCTGCTCACGCAAATTATGGGCGTATTTATCAACGTAGGTTCGATACCGGTTGTTTATCAAATGGTCTTTATTAAACCGCAGCCAGGGATGAGCCGTTTGCTTGCAAATGCGCTCAACCGAGGTTTTGCGGGAGCGATTCTCTGGTCACCTTATTTCGCTGCCATGACACTAGTGACTTCAACGTTAGGACTGTCCTGGTCGTCCGTTCTGCCCTATATGCTTGGACTCGCCATTCTTAGCCTCGGCATAAGCTGGGCAGTCGACTTTCGGGAATTGCGTGACGCTAGTCTAGATGAATTTGAAGAGGCAGTAGACAAAAAGGAGAACTCGAATTTTCCAGTTGGACTCGGCATGTATTTAATAGGCGCCATTATCGTCATCTTAACCATGGAACGTATGATCAAGCTGCCAATGGTCTTATTAATCTGTATGGCTGCAGTAGCTTTCCCTTTGTTCTGGTGCATTATAAAGGGGACCATGCATATATACAGAGAAGGAATTATGAATCATATAACAATCACTTTGCCGGCTTTGCAGAAAGAGATTACGCTTTTTCTGGCCGCCGGCTTTTTCAGTGGCGCAATTGGGATTACAAACTTCGGCTCAAAGGTTCCGAATTTGATTGACTTTGTTCCAATGCCGATTTCCTTCACATTCACGATATTAACCGTTCTTTTGATTGCAAGCACTTCAATAATTGGTCTCCATCCAATCGTTCCAGTGACTATGCTCGCTGGAGCCATTGATCCCGTGAGCGTGCAAATCAGCCCAACTTATTTTGCGGTGCTGCTGCTTGGAAGCTGGGCTTTGTCTAATCCCATCTCGCCGGCTTCGGCTGTAAACAACTTGCTGTCCGGTTTACTAAAGAAATCAGTGTTTGAGATAGCTGCACCGAATTACAAGTTCGCCGGCTGTATGGCGCTCAGTTTGATCATTTTTTTAATGGTTGTGGTGAGGTATTAGAACAAAAAACAAGCTAATATTGAACTGACATATCATTTTCATGATCTATTTCTTGCCCTAGCTGCAGTCTGTATTCACTCAAGGACATGCCAAAATGCTTTTTAAACGACTAAAACAGGTACCCATACGCTAAACACTTTTTTTAAAGTGTCGAGTGTATGGGTACCTGTTTTGTGTTCGGCAACTGATTTTCCTGTTGCCTCTTTGAAAAATCTCCCTAAATAGACGTCTTGGAGCCGTTAAATCATAGAAGGATGCGAGTGCAATCTTTGTTTTTTTTTTGAAAATCAAAATTTAGAGAGAATTATCTTTTTTAGAGAGCTGCAATGATGATTTATCAAAGGAAAATACACTTTTTTATGTTTTCAACACTTTTTTTATCAGCTACTGTGAAATAGAAATAAGCAACAATGGAGTCTTTTGAAGAGAAGGGGAGGTCGATCAGCTGGTGCGGATGATATTATCGCCGAGAAGCAAAAACAGATCAATGAACGGAGAATAGCGAACGGCTCGTAAGAGAGGGGTTCTCGAATGAGCAACCATTAAACATGATTAAAAAAGAAAGCGTTGTCATGTTATCCTGCGAATGGCTACGCCTTACTCTGCTAGGAATACCTCAACTACTGTTTCGACAATATGCTTTTTGTTTCAGGTTCATAAGCGGAGAAATTCAGAATTGGGAGGAAAGATATTAATGATGAACAGATTCAAAAAAATCACTTCTGTAACATTGGCAGCTGCAATGATTATGACAACATTTACGTTTGTATTCTCAAATACGAGAGTAAATGCACAGCAAGTGACAGGTAATGCGCCTTTTATAAATTCGTGGCTGGTAACTGGTCCATTTGATGCGCCAGTAGTGGACAAGATTTACGGGACTGAAGTGGGTGAAAATGTAAATTATGCGCCGTTGGCATCAGAAATAACAGCATCGTCGTCAACGCTTGCAGTAAACCCTGTATCAAATTTGGTTGATGGAGACAAAAAAAAGCAATGGGTGACAGAAAGAGACTCTAGCCCATGGGTAAATCTAAAATGGAGTACACCTATTGCAATCAATGAACTGAAAATAGCGCAATGGGGCGATGGGCGTCACGTAAACAATGGGTATCATCTTACGTTCACTCTTGAAGACGGCAGCAAAGTAGAATCGGGAGAGGTTAAAAGTACATCTTCTAACCCATCCGAACCAACTGTGTATGCATTATCATCCGGACTTAAGAATGTGGTTCAAATGAAGGTTGAAATAGATAAGGGACGCACACCTTATCCAACAATTACCGGCCTCTCAGAAATAGAAGTTTATAACAATCCGGCAGTGACAGGCGGAGAGCCAACGACTGCGATCACTCCCAATATTGGCGATTCATTAAGTTCTGACGGTGAAAGTAATAAGTGGGAGTACTTTGATGATCGAATTTATAACAGAAACTATGATGATTATCAAGACTTATACGGTTACTATACGGTCAAAAAAGGTGTCGACACAAGAAACAAATATGTGTATGCTCACACGTACATATACAGTCCGATAGCACAACAAGCGTATTTTAATGTAGGTGCCAGCGGTTCATATCGCATTTATGTAAACGATAAAACTTTGACCGCACCGACTGTACCAGTAGAAGTACAAAAGGATTTGACCAAACAAGCAGTCCTGTTAAAGCAGGGTTGGAATAAACTGATGATTCAAATCAAGCATACGTATACAGAAGATGTGAATTCAAATAATGTCCCGTTAGGATTTGATGACAGCGCAGCGTACCTTGGGTTTTATGGGAGAGTCACTGACCAAAATGGCAATAAAATCAATGGACTTATTTCTTCGGTTGAAGGCGAAACGGAAGCTCTAAATATCGTCACGCAAGGACTATCAACCGAGGATGCCATTAAAACTCCGCTTCCAACCCAAACCATGCCGATTGGCTACAAGGAATGGCCATATGTATGGAATAAATCGAAAGGGAATAAGAAATACGGCTTAGCGGCATCATCCTTCCAATTTATGGCGGGCGGGGGAACTCCCGGTTATACTTGGAGTATCGTAGAGGGCAAACTGCCGGACGGCTTGGAATTAAATGCCGATGGCACAATCGCAGATGGATTAGTGAATGGAAATGTCGATTTAAATAGCAGCAAAGGCATCATTAGTATCAATACGAAACCAGGAGATTATAACTTTACGATACAAGTAAAGGATGGAAATGGAAATACGGCTAGCAAGAATATGACGATTACAGTAAAGGAACGTCCTAATAAATGGTTTGAAGAAGGGCGTGTGGGCGCTTTAACTCATGCTGCCCCAATTTACCAGTACTTTGTTGACCCGAATTTCTCTGCCGACTTATGGGCGGAAAGAGCGAAACGTCAAGGGCATTCATTAGTTTCGGTTGAATCGGTACAACAAGCTTATCTTTGGCCGTCCAAGTTTGCGGATCCAAAACATGAGAGGCATATGTATCTTCCAAAAGACGCAAACGGCAAAGTAGTAGATGGATTGAAACCGTTTGAACTGGCCGTAAAACGTCATGGAATGAAATTCGGTTTATATTATGGCGGAGGGATTCCATACTACACGACGGACGTCTATGTGCAGAATCTGACCGATTTGATTGGACGGTATACGCCTGATTATATTTATTTTGATGGACCGCAAGGGATACCAAACGCCAATTTTGATGTGATATACAGTGTTGTACGCAATTATAGCGATGATATTATTATAAACTCCAACGCATGGGGCGATGAGTATGGAGACCCTGATTTAAGAACCGAAGAAGCGTCTGGTATTTACAGTAATGGCGCTGCAAATCATCTTTTAAAACGTACGATTATGGAACCATGGAAAATGATTCACACAAAAAATGCACAATCTCCCTATTACGGTATACGAGATGACTACAGGCAAGTTATCAAGGAAATGGTCATGAATGTCGGCAGAGGTTATGTGGATAATAATGATCAGACGCCGGTAGATAGCCGCGGACCCAATTGGAACTCTCCTGAGGAAATTGCGACAAGATATCCTAAAGCAGAGCAGGAATACATTGATGTGAGAGAAAGCTTGGCAAGATGGTTTGCGCCTGAGGGCAAGCCGGAAAGACACGAGGCAACAACGGGTACAACGCCATATTTCCTCTCAGGCTATGGCTATGAAGATGATGGAAAAGGCAATTATGAAAAATTTGCTTTAGCTAACAGCACTACAGGACCACAATGGGGATATGCAACGTATAGAGACAACAATGTGTATCTGCATGTAATGAAAGGACCCGACAGCAAAAAAGGGTTTGACGCCATTGCAGGAAAGTCTTTGACCATTCGTCCGGTTAAAGATAAGGTGACATCCGTGACATGGTTGAACGAGAATGTCCCGGTCACATCGTTTGAACAAAATGAGGACAGCTTGACAATCAATCTTGCTAACGTTCAAGAGGATCAGATTGATACGATCATTAAGATTGTAACCGACAATCCTGTACGAAACTATACGCTTACGGATGTAAAAGCAACAGGGGAGCAGTTAACGCCTTCCTCACTTAAAATCAACGCTGAGGGATATATGACATTCCCGGCGCTGAAAGCCCAGCTTTCAGATTTAACTTATCGCAGTGCAGATCCAGCAATAGCTGCGGTCGATACGAACGGAATTGTGACTCCAGTATCAAATGGAACAACTTCCATCACCGTAAGTGCTGCTTATGAGGGTGTAACGAAAGAGGACATCTTAAAAGTAACCGTTAAAGATGGAGTCGTTTATGTTTGCGAGAGCATGATTGGTGCGACTTTGTTGATTGAAGGTAAAGAAGCCTATGGTGAGTTTAATTTACTGAAAAGCCTACGCTATGAAATAGAAGGCAGATCAGCTAAAGGCGGAGCGATCGGGCTTGATACAGCAGATATTACATGGCATGGGGGTACTATTGATTTAAAAGCGGGTAATAACTATAATCCCGTGGCGATCAAAGAAGTAGATACGTTTACATTTAAGAAAAATGAAATTATTGCGCCGTTCGTAGAGAAACTTACACGCGGAGTCGTTTGGGCGGATGTAACTTTAGACGGTCAAACATTTACAACAAATAAAGTATTCATGGACCTGCTGCCGCATGATAACCTTGCAGGGGCCGCTGAAATTACAGCTAGTCATGATCAAGATGCTGTGAGTCAATTAGTTGATGGGAAAACAATTGACGGTATTCATTTTGACGGGGCCAAATGGTCGGTACCAGCAAATGAGAAGTCTTGGATTCAATTTAAGCTGCCGACAATCTCCGAGATTGCTAGTATCAATCTTAACTTCAATTCTTTAGAACAAAAATACATCAATACGCCTAAAACAATAAAAATTCAAACGAGCGCTGATGGCGTGGACTGGAACGATGTCAGCACCGTTAACGGCCCGACGGGCTCTGCTTATTTTGGATTCTACAATCAATATGTAATAAACACGGGAGCGGGAGCTCAATACGTTAGATTACAATTTGAAAATGGTTCAAACGGGTCAACGATTGATTTGCTTGAAGTGGCAATAAACGGAGTGGATAAGTCCGGATTATTTGATCGTTTCGATTATGAGTATAAACCGGTGAATGCTGCTACAGGTAAATATGACATTGCGGCTTTTACGGGTAAGGGTGAACCGATTGATATTAAAGATGCGAAGATCACAGTGACAAGCGAAAACCAGGATGTGATTACGGTGGACGAATCCAACCTGTTGACCGCTGTTTCAGAAGGCATGGCAAAGATTAACATTCGAGTGCAAATAGATGGACGTTCGATTGACAAAGTTACGTATCTTTTTGTTAATGAGCAAAAGGAAATCTACATGGCTCCTTATTTAGAGAAAATGGACTTCACTCTGAATAAAACGACTATTAAACCGAATGATCCAATCGTGTCTACTATTAATGGCATATTAAGTACTGGAGAGACGGTCGATCTATCAAAGGCAGCTGTAGAATATCAATTTAGCGATGCAAGGTTATCTGTTGTTGACGGCAGTAACACGATCATTGTTAAAGGCGATTTTGGCGTTGGGTTTATAGCAACTGTTGCGGTAAAGGTTACTTTAGAAGGGGTGACCGTTGTAAGTCGCCCTTTGACAATAAATGTAGCTAGCAATAGTGTTCCTCAGTCACAAATGACGGCAACGGCGGCAAGTCAGGAAACGGCTGGTGAGAACAATGCAGCCTCGTTGGCGGTTGATGGAAACCCACAAACGTTTTGGCATACAAAGTGGGATAAATCCGGCGTTCTTCCCCAATCGATTATCTTAAATCTGGGTGGAACTCACCAAATCAATAGACTTGCGTATTTACCAAGGCAATCAGGCAGCAACGGAAATATTACAAGCTATAACGTGTATGTCAGTGAGGATGGAGTATCTTTTACCAAAGTTGCAAATGGAGATTGGGCAAACGACAACAAGGAGAAATACGCATCATTTACTTCGACAAAAGCATCATATGTCAAGCTTGAAGCAACAGCAGGCGTTGGTGGTTACGCATCGGCTGCTGAAATCAATGTATTACTGGAATCAGTAGAAGTGCCGCAATCGGTTATAACCGGGCCAGTTAAGGTGAACGCTGACCAAGCATTCAATCTGAAGATGGGATTGTCTGGCGTTACGGATAGTGTATACAAGCAAGTGTATGCTCAAGATTTGACGCTTCACTATGATCCGGCACATTTACAGTTTGAATCGGTTACTTCATTAAAAGACGGTTTTAAAGTCATCGATCATGAGGAAAAAGTACCGGGACAAGTCCGGATTTTGGCTGCTAGCGTGAACGAAAACCAAGGAGTGAATGCTCAAGGGGATGTCCTTGCATTCGCATTTACCGCCAAATCTGGAACGCAGGCAACCTCTACGACGATTTCTGTCGATCATGTTGCGATTGCTAACGCACAGGGGCATGAACTGCAGATCAGAGGAAGCAACCATGATATTCAAATCGTGGAAAGCGTGGATAAATCATTGCTAAATGCACTGATTGCAAGTGCTGAGGAGAAGTACGATGCTGCAGTGGAAGGAAATGCGGACGGCCAGTATGTGGTTGGATCCAAAGCGCTATTACAGTCAGCTATCCATGCGGCTAATGTGACAGCAAGCGATTCGAATGCTTCTCAAGCGCAAGTGGATAATGCGAAAGGCGCATTGGAAGCAGCCATTCAAGCGTTTAATAACAAGAAGATAAACGCAAATGTCGATGGTAAAGGCGGCATCTCGATTGGAGATTTGGCTATTGTTGCAGCGGCTTATGGCACACAACAAGGTCAAGCGGGTTGGAATGTGAATGCGGATGTCAATAAAGACGGTAAGGTTGGTATCGAAGACCTTGCAATCGTAGCAAAAGCGATCTTGCAATAAAATAACATCGAACATTGTTTTGGGGGAGCTATATGCTTCCCCTCTTTTTTTGCTTTTATAGTGAGATCGTTATAATTCTGAGAAATATCTAAAAAAAATAGTTGATATTGTTATGTTTTTTTGAGGATTGTTTATTCTTCATTGTTTTCTAAAGAAGGGGTACTTGTTAAGCTGACAACATGACTAATCAAGAAAGAAGGAGCAGAAGCTATGTCTACTTTTACAATCGAAGGAAATCAATTTGTTTATAACGGGGAGCCTATTCGTATTCTATCTGGAGCCATACATTATTTTCGTATTGTGCCGGAATATTGGCAGGACAGACTAATTAAATTAAAAGCTTGTGGATTTAATACAGTAGAAATTTACATTCCATGGAATTTACACGAGCCAAGGGAAGGGGAATTCAACTTTAGTGGCATTGCTGACGTCGTTCGTTTTATACAGATAGCGGATGAGCAGGGATTATTCGTTATCGTACGCCCAAGTCCGTATATATGTGCGGAGTGGGAATTCGGAGGATTGCCATCTTGGCTGCTTAAGGAAGAAAATATGCGCTTACGTTGTTTTCATCAACCCTATTTGGAAAAAATCGATGCTTATTACAATGAGCTATTGGCTAAATTCTTGCCACTTCTATGTACGAATGGCGGGCCGATTATTGCGATGCAAATCGAAAATGAATACGGAAGTTACGGCAATGATAAGAAGTATTTGAAATATTTGGAGCAAGCGATGATTAAACGTGGAATGGATGTCTTATTATTCACATCGGACGGGTATACCGACAGCAATCTACAAGGGGGGACTCTCCTTCCAGACGTGTTAGCCACAGTCAACTTTGGGTCGCGGCCTGAAGAGGCTTTTGGAAAGCTGCAGGAATATCAACCGGATAAACCGCTTGTATGTATGGAATTTTGGAACGGATGGTTTGATTCTTGGGGCCATGAACACCATTTGCGAAAGCATGAAGATGTTGCGGAAGTACTGGATCAAATGTTGAAGGTAGGAGCTTCTGTTAACTTTTATATGTTCCACGGCGGGACGAATTTCGGATTCTATAACGGTGCGAATTATTCGGGTAAATATGATTCGACGGTGACTAGCTATGATTACGATGTGTTATTGGATGAATCAGGAGATATCACGGACAAATATATTGCAGTTCGTGAAGTTTTATCGAAATATACCGAAATTGCTGAGATTGAACTACCACGTCCTGTGCCGAAGAAGCATTACGGTGAAGTCCGCTTAATGGAACATGTGCGGTTGTTTGATTCGCTTAATTTGTTGTCGACTCCGGTTCAAAGCACATGTCCGGAAACAATGGAGCGGCTTGATCAGGACTATGGCTTCATTTTATATACGACTAACATTGTTGGTCCTATATCGCAAATGAAATTAACGATACAGGAGGTACGTGATCGCGCATTGATCTTCCTTGACGGTATTTATCAAGGAGTGATTGAACGAAACACACATGATATAACACCGAATATATCAGATATCGATATCGTTTTAGACATTCCTTCAGAAGGTGCAACACTCAGCATCCTAGTGGAAAACCTAGGACGAATTAATTATGGTTACGGGATGAAGGATCCAAAAGGAATTACGGAAGGCGTTCGCCTGGGCCAGCAGTTCCTTTATGACTGGACGATTCATACGCTTCCTCTGAACAATGTATCGGAGCTAATATTCCGGGAAGTACAGACAAACGAGGCCTTTACCCCTACCTTCTATAAAGGTGTAATTCACTTGGATGAAATCGGTGATACTTTTTTGAATATGGAAGGATGGACGAAGGGAGTTGCTTATATCAATGGGTTCAATCTCGGCCGTTATTGGGAGATTGGTCCGCAAAAAACATTATATATCCCTGCTCCGCTCTTGCGTATCGGTGACAATGAACTCATCATATTTGAACTGCATGGAACGAAAAACACAATCGTTACCCTGCAAGATTATGCCGAGTTAGGTTAAACAAATTTTTTATAATCAAATTTGGGAGGCTTATTGATCATTGAGACATTTGAATGGCTGCAGAAAAACAATGAATTTCAATAGGAACTGGAAGTTTATTCGTGAGGACGTATGTGGAGCACAGCAGAAGCGTCATTCAGACGAAAGCTGGGAAACCGTCTATCTGCCTCATACGCCAAAAATTGAAACGCTACATGCGGACTTGCATTTTCAAGGGATATGCTGGTATCGCAAGCAATTTGCTTTGGACGAAGCAGACAGGGGAAAGAAGCTCTTTGTGGAATTCGAAGCGGCCATGCATGAGGCATCTGTATGGGTCAATGGCAGGCTCAAGCTGAATCATAAAGGCGGTTATTTGCCGTTTACGATCGACATCACCGACGATGTCGATTTCGAGGCGGTCAATGTAATTGCCGTACGACTCGACAACCGGAACAACGGAGCCATACCTCCGGGAAAGCCGCTGGAAAGTCTGGATTTTTCCTATTTCGGCGGACTTTACCGCAACGTGCACCTTCATGTCACGGATAAGCTCCATGTCACGGATGCCGTTTATACCGGAAAACCTGCGGGAGGCGGGATCTTCGTCAAATACGCCGACGTCTCGCAAGCATCGGCGACGGTCGAAGTTCTGACCCATGTGATTAATGAGCATGAAGCGATGAAGAAAGTGAAAATCGTGACAACACTCTTGGATAAACAGGGGCGGCAAGTAGAATCGGAAGAAAGTTCGGTGGAGACCGTTTTAGCCGGCGGAGCGCATACGTTCGTTCAAATGCTAACGATAACGAGGCCTCATCTCTGGCATCCGGACAACCCTTATTTGTATACCCTGCAAACGGAAATCCTCGAAAACGGCCAAACGGTGGATGAGATTCGCACCCGAACCGGAATACGCAAGATTTCGTTCAGTAAAGAAGGCGGCTTTGTAATAAATGATGAAAGGCTGGTCATCAGGGGGACGAACCGCCACCAGCAATATCCATATATCGGAAATGCAGCTTCGAATAACGCACATTACCGCGATGCGAAGAAGCTGAAGGAGGCGGGATTCAATTTCGTCAGGCTTGGCCATTACCCCCAGGCGCCTGCTTTTCTTGACGCCTGCGACGAACTCGGGCTGATGGTCGTCGAACCGGTGCCGGGCTGGCAGTACTGCGAGGAAGGAGAGTTTCTGGATCTTGTCCGGCAAAACATACGTGATATGATCCGCCGCGACCGGAACCGTCCGTGCGTGATCATGTGGGAGGTCAGCCTGAATGAAACGTATCCCGGCAGGAAAGGGGCGACGGACGAATTTTTTCACGAATGCCATCTGATTGCCCATGAAGAATATCCGGGAGATCAAATGTTTACTTCTGGAGACACGATCGGACGAATAAATCCGGCTTACGTCAACTTTGATGTGCCCTATACACTATGGAAAGACGAAACATTGTCGCGTCCACTGGAAGAGGTGCTGCCCGAGAAAGGGGGGTTCGATAGAGAATACGGAGATTACGAGTTCGGCGGCCATGAGAGTACAAGCAGGGTACCGCGCGGCGCCGGAGAACAGAAGCTGCTATTGCAAGCCTGGAATTATCAATGGTCGCTGAACCGGAACCGCGGTAACCGATGGTCGCTCGGGGACGCCTCGTGGGTTGGCATCGACCATAACCGCGGTTGTTATCCAAGGCTGGCGGAATGCGGGGCCCTCGACACGTTCCGTCTGCCTAAAATGGTTTACTATTTTTACCAGAGTCAACGAAGAGCGGAAATCGCTCATGAACATGTGGAAAGCGGACCGATGGTCTACATTGCGAATTATTGGACGGAACGCATCTCGCCGACGAAGGTTGTCGTATTTTCAAATTGCAGCGAGGTCGAGTTATTTGTAAACGGGAAATCAGTCAGTGTGAGAAAAGCTGATCATGGTCCGGATACGGAATACGGAGAACGTGTGACAGGCTACGAAGTGGACTATTGGCTTACGGATGAAGAACAGCATAAAGGGAATCAAGCAGGCGTGCATGGGAAAACGGATGCTGGTGACATGAAGGTTTATCCGCATGACGGAGGAAACTGCCGAAATTTGACGCAAGCTCCGTTCACATTTACCAATGTAGCGTACGAGCCCGGAGAATTAAAGGCAATCGGGCGAATAGACGGCAGGGAAGCTGCTGTATGCGTCGTGCATACTCCACTGGAGCCTGAGATGCTTTCCATCCGCATTGACGAGAGCGGGAGAAAGCTTACAGCCGACGGATGCGACTTTATCTTTGTCTACGCCGAAATCAAAGACGCGAACGGGACCGTGGTGTCCCCCGCCTGCCATGAGGTTTGGTTTGAAATTGACGGTCCTGCAGTCATCGTCGGCGAGAACCCCGTAAGGGCGGAAGCTGGCATCGCAACTGTGCTGCTTCAGTCGCGGGAGACGCCTGGGGAAATCAAAGTGAAGGCTTATTCTAAAGGTTTAAAGCCTTCCTCGGTCAAGCTTGCAAGTGTATAAAGAACAAGAAACTTTTATTGTTGACTAACATTGTCTTAAGAGTGCTATTTCTAAATCTCCAAAAATAAAATAGATTTAAGTGAAGCGATGGAAAGGCGCGACATCGCTCCACATACAAAAAAGAGCCCAAACTGGTCCCCATACACTGGACACTTAGAAGTGTTTAGCGTCTGGGGACCTTTTTGTATACCCTTTCGATGCATATCAGTGACTCAGTGACTCTAGTAACGAGAAGCTCGCATTTGCTGCAAAAGGATAACGCCTACGTTTGAAGAAGTATTAGGAGTAGAGGAGAAGGATTTCATATAGCAAGCGAGAAGGAGGCGTCGCATGAGACCAAACGTACTTTTAATCACCGTTGATCAGATGAGGGCGGATTGTCTTCATTTCTTGGGCCATCCCGTTATCGAAACACCAAATTTGGACAACTTGGCGAGAACCGGCGTTGCGTATACAAGCGCTTACACAGCAACTCCATCCTGCGTTCCGGCAAGAGCCGCCATTTTAACAGGAATGAGCCAGCAAAACCATGGAAGAGTTGGGTATGAGGACAAAGTGCCCTGGAGCTATGAGCATACGATGCCTGGAGAGTTTGCGAAGGCCGGGTACCATACACAATGCGTAGGCAAGATGCATGTGTATCCCACGCGCAATCTGTGCGGATTTCACAACATCGTACTGCATGACGGCTATATGCATTATAACCGTGATCGCTCCCGATCGACGGCGAATGAGTGGTGGGATCAAACGGACGATTATATCAGCTGGTTGAAAGAGAGAGCCGGATCACAACAGGATATTATGGATCACGGTCTTGATTGTAACGCTTCGACTGTCGCGAGACCTTGGCATTTGGAAGAAGCGTTACATCCGACCAACTGGGCGGTTACTCAGTCTATTGATTTCTTGCGGCGGAGGGATCCGAGCAAGCCGTTCTTTCTTTGGACTTCATTCGTAAGGCCACATGCGCCTTTGGATCCTCCGCAAGCGTTTCTTGATCTGTATGATGGAATCGATTTGCCGGAACCTCCGATTGGCGATTGGGCGCGCCTCGATGATCCCGACCGTGACGGGCTGAATCCGACGACTGGCAGAGGAATCGTGAATAAGCGTATGCGCCAAAAATCGTTGGCGGCCTACTATGCTTTAATTACTCATATCGACAACCAGATCGGCCGATTGATGAACGCCCTATATGAATTCGGTGTAAGCAACGATACGATCATCCTCTTCACGTCGGATCACGGGGACCTGATGGGGGACCATCTTCTCTATAAGAAAATATTAGCTTACGAAGGAAGCGCCAAAGTGCCGCTCATTTTGAATGACCCTACAGGCAAGTTAGGCCTCGTCCGAGGCAAACAAGTGGATCGAATCGTCGAGTTGCGTGATATTATGCCAACCTTATTGGAGGCGTCAGATGTCCCGATCCCAACCACGGTAGACGGAAGCAGCATCATTCCTTTGGGGACGCATGCCGGCACATCCGAATGGAGGACTTACATCCACGGTGAGCATGCCTACGGTGAGCTTTCCTATCACTACTTAACCGATGGCAAGGTCAAATATTTTTGGTATTCCCAGACGGGCGAGGAGCAATTGTTTGATCTTCAGGTTGACCCGCAAGAGCTGTGCAACCTTGTAAAGTCTGCGGAGCGCGCAGAGTTGTTGAACTGTTGGAAAGACCGATTGATTCTAGAACTTACCGGACGAGAAGAGGGTTATACGGACGGAGTCAGCCTCATCGTGGGGATGACGCCACAAAGCTGCCTTCAGCATCTCAGGACGGCAGCGGCATCCCATCCTGTCGCAGGCAGATAGTGGTTTGCAAAATAGAAATCCGGTGTAAGCGATACACCGGATTTCATTACTGAGTGATAGATTTTTATTTTTTCCAAGTGTCATATTGAGCTTGTTTTTCTTTGATGATGTCATCTACGCCAGCAGTTTTCAAACGCTCGAGGAATTTAGGCACGGCTGTAGTCGGGTCAATCGAACCAGAGCTGATAGCTGGGATCATCTCAGTCATAACGGAAGCTACGTTGGCAACTTGCGTTTTTACAGGAGTTGGGTCAAATACAAAGCCTGATAATGGCGAAACATCTGCTGTTTGATCATTTTCAAAAACGATTGACTGAGCTTTTCTCTTCATTTCGCCAGCCGCATTTTCGGCATGATCGGCACGGTTGAATGTTGGGCTGAAGGATTGACCGATTTGCCATTCATTCCAGTTGAAATTATATTTGCCTTCAATTTGAGTGAAGTCACCTTTTTCGTTGTAGGTGTAGTCAACGTCTTTTTCTCCTAATGTAATGAGTTTGTATAGATCATCATCAGTGTTTAGCAACTCAATTAATTGCAAAGCCTTTTCAACGTTTTTTGAACCTGAATTGATAGCAATAGCTGCATTGGAGGCAGCTCCAGCTGAAATCAATGTACGAGTAGTAGATACGGATAGAGCAGGGAAATCTTTGTATTCTGTCATGGACATAGCTTGCTCTTGACCTGGAAGATCGATGCTGTCAGGCCAGCCATAGTGCATCGCAAAAACAATTTTGCCAGCTTTACGATCAGGAGTTGTATCTTTTACCGTTGCACCATCTTTGCGCACATAGCCTTTATTGAACCAGTCACGCATAATTTCAGCGTATTTAGCGAACTCAGGAGTTTCAAACTGGTTGATAACTTTGTCTGGCGCATTGAGATTGACCCAGCCAGGAGTTAGCAAATCACCTACAGGCTCCATATCCCAGTAAAGCGGCTCATTGGCAAAAAAACTATGATTAGCGCTAGTTTCAAATCCGATCATATCAGGATGCTTAGCTAACGCTTCGCCAAGGAATGGTCCTACCATTTCGAGAGCTTCTATGGTTGGCTTGCCTTTAACAGCTTTCCAGTCAAACCCCGTTTCTTTAAGAACATCTTCGCGGAAGATAAAGCCACTGCGCTTGGCAACGCCCCATTGCTGATAATTGACAACTGCATAAATACGATCATTTATTTTCACACCATCCCATAGACCTTGAGGGATGCGGGAAAACGTTTCAGGCGCATGTACAGGAAGAAGGTCAGTTAAGTCAGCATACGCTCCCTTTGCAGCGTTTCCAAAGTAATTAATTCCACCCCAGAATGCAGTGAAAGCAAGATCCCAGTCGTCGCCCGAATTGATCATCAGATTCATTTTATCTGCATAAGTACTGCCGTCTACAAGTACTAAATTCAATTTGGCATTGATTTTTTCAGCAATAATTTTATTAGCTTTGTTCATGATGCGGTCAAAGTCATTGACAGGGCTGTTCGACATATAGAAGTTAAGGGTAACGAGTTCTTCTTTTTCTTTTTCCTTTTCTTTTTCAGCATTTTTAGTATCAGGTGCTGGAGTCGTAGAATCGCCGTTAGCGTTTGGTGAAACCTTTGAGCAGCCAGACAGGATCATGGTGAGAAGCAGAGTTACGCTGATCAACAACATAGAAATTCTTTTCATTGATATCCCCCTAAAAACTAATTTTATTCTCAACTAGATTCTTGTAAAATTACTCTTTTACAGCACCTATTGTTAAGCCTTTCTCGAAATACTTCTGTAGAAAAGGATACAGTAATATAATCGGACCGATGGCAAGTACACAGGTCGCCATCCGTGCTCCTTCACTAGGAAGCATGCCGATAGCGGCTTCCATAGATTTAGATGCTGCTTCATTGGCTTGCAAATAGCCGATATTGTTCATTAAAGATTGCAGTAAATATTGCAATGTGTACAGCTTCGGCTTTTCGATATACAAGGCAGTGGTCGTCCAGTCATTCCAGTAGGAAATCGCTGTGAACAGACCGATAGTCGCCAGTGACGGTTTTGAAAGTGGAAGTGCAATACTGAAAAAAGTACGAATTTCACCTGAGCCGTCTATGCGTGCAGACTCGAACAAGGAACTAGGAATCGATTTGAAAAAGTTTTTCATAATGAGCACGTTGATCGCTGACACAAGGAAGACGACAATGAGAACCCAGATGGTATTCTTAAGATGCAAATATCGTGTTATTAAAATGTAGGATGGAACAAGTCCGCCATTGAACAGCACGGGAAGGTACACGAATAAAGTGAGTGCATTTCGATAGGTAACTTCAGGTCGCGTCAACGAATAGGACAGCATCGAAGTAACAAGTAAATGCAGCAGCGTACCAACAACGGTTACAAAGATCGTTACTGCGTATGCATTGGCAATCGAGCCTGCTCCGCTAAATACGTATCGATAAGCTGAAATATCAAACACTTTGGGCCAAAAATTATATCCGTCGACCATAAGCGACTTTTCAGCTGTAAACGATATCGATACAACTAATAGCAACGGAATGATACAGGCTAGTGCTGATACAATGAATATGAGATGAATCACGATCTTTGACATGTGAAAGTTTCTTGCTAAAATGAAAATCCCTCCCTTTCTCTACGCTGATCGATTAAAATAAGGCGCTGTCGGGGTCTGTTTTTTTAATAATATAGTTAGAAATCAGGACAAGAACGAGACCAATCACTGCCTGATATAGACCAATTGCAGACGACATGCCATAGTCGTTCAGCTTTTTCAGAGAGCGGAATACAAGGGTGTCTATAACATCTGTTGCACCATATAGTGCTCCTGAATCATTGGAAAGGGTATAGAATCCATTCCAGTCGCCCAATCCGCCATTGAACAACTTACCTACCCATAACAACATAAGGACGATAATTATTGGTTTCAGCAGCGGCAGTGTAACATATTTGACTTGCTGCCACTTCGAAGCGCCATCCAATTGAGCAGCTTCATAATAGTCCGTATTAATCCCCGCGATCGCTGCTACATACAATACCGAATAGTAACCGATATTCTTCCACAGATAGGCTAAGGGAAGAATATAGTGCCAATGTGAAGGCTCACTGTACCAGTAAATAGCTTCTCCACCATTTGATTCGATAACATTGTTGACAATACCTCGGTCTACACTAAGCATACCGAACACAATATACTGAACTACAATCCATGAAAGGAAAACTGGCAGCAATAAAGCACCTTTATAGGTGGCTGAGAGCTTTTTATTTTTCACTTCGCTCAATAGAATGGCCAATATTAGTGCACCGAGCGTAACGGTAACCATCTCTATGATATTGTAGAAAAGTGTATTGAACGTAACAATTCTCGCTGTTTCGGATTTAAAGAAAAATTCGAAGTTTTTGAACAGTGGATCCATCCATGCGCTTCCGAATATACCATCGCGTGCATTGTAATCTTTGAAGGCGACTATGACACCGCCCATTGGGATATAACACATGATTGCAATGAATAGTAGACCAGGTGACATCATTAAATAGAAAGGAAACTGTTTACGTACGCTGCGCAATGTTCTGTTATGAATTGGTCTTGTAGTTAGTTTCATTGAGTTCACCCCCTTCCTTGCAAATAATCTTTTACTTCCCTCATTGTATTTAGTGGTACTTTTATCCACAACAATCAAAACCATCATTCTCTTAGTTTTTCGACAGATGGCATCTCTAAAAAATAATGAAATCTACAAAGAGCTTTAATCGTTGTGATGCTAAATGGATACTTATGCTATTATGATGATAATTGTAAATACATAGAAAATCGAAGTCGTATGAACTGGGGGATCACAATGAAGCTACCGAGGATATTGGAAAAAAACAGTACGAGCTTTTTTCGCAAATCATTCTTCTCCTTTCTGATTATTACGATCCTCATCACTGTATTGCTTACTGTTTTCTTGACCATTACTTATTTACGCACGAGTATCTCGATGATTAACCGCTTCAATCATGAGCTGATTGAACATTACAATTACAGTATTACCTACCTAGATGAGACTGCAAAAAAATTAGGAAATGCACTGTACAGCGATAAAGATATCATCCAATTTATTAATATGAAGAAAAATGATGAGATCGTGGCGATTTTAGCAAGCAAGGTCATTGACAAGCACTTTCTGACACTAAAAGATATCGATAGCGTTTATCTTTACAATGCGGGGGCGGATTTGTTTTATTCTTCAAGGAGCGGTGAACGCCAATCAGCCTCTACCTTCTCAGATCAAGCGATTGTAGCGCTGCTAACCGATAAAAATTTTATAGCGGAGTATCGTGGTCGGCCTATTGTGACATCTGTAGAAGAAGCAACGCAATCGGCCGATACATGTTCCTATATCTTATTTGAACCGGGGGAGACATTATCGGGCTTGAAAAATGCTATTGTCGTCAACATTCGCACGAAAGCGCTTACGGAATCTATTCAAGCGATCAATGGCAATGACCCTGAAACGAAATCTTCTTTTTTAGTCGTTGATTCAAACGGCTCTATTCTAAGTAAGACGCTCACACCGGAGTTTGAGCATAATATGAGTGAAGTAGGCGGATTAAGCCAGCAAGTAAATGAACTTGTTGGAAGCAATAATCAGATACGAGAAATTGGGGGTATCAGCTATTTGGTATCCAGCAGTAAAAGCAACGCAAACAATTGGTACATTATGGGCCTTACTCCTGTAAAAGAAACGTTTAAGGATGTAATTCAAGCATCAATGGTGTCTGCGGGTATCGTAGTTGTTGTATTTATCATTTGCGCAATAATTTGTCTGTACTTGGCTCGCAGACTGAATCATCCGATTCAAACGATTACGAAAATTATTAACGGCGAAGCTTCTGAGAAAAACGATGTAGTCATTTCGAGAATGGAAGAATTTCAATTTATTTTGTCTGTATTCGAGTCTATGAAGGAGAGAAATCAACAGCTTGATAAAATAATCCATGAAGCAGGCTATGCGGTCAAACAAGACTTTCTTAATGCACTATTAAGTGATAGTACTACACACTCTATAGACCAAGTGCAGGAGAAACTACATGACATCAAACTGGATTATATCGCCACCAGTCAGTTGTGCATGTGTCTCATTAAAATCGATAATTACAGCCAATTTGTATCTGTGAATAGCCAGAAGGAACGATGGGCACTACGCTATGCTATTGTGAATATTGCAACAGAACTGGCAGCGGACTATGGTGTGTGCGAAATTTTCAGCAGTGAGCCCGATAAATTCGTAGTGATTATGGATTGTTCCACAGTAACCCAATATAAAGTGCTGCAGGAGAAAATAGAGCGTTACTTGCTCGAGGTACACAGTAATACACTTAAGTATCTTCGTATTTCTTTATCTATGGCGTACAGCACGATGTTTCAGGGGATTGAGCATTTACCTAGCATGTACAATAATATGAAGGGCTCCATTCTGTTGAAGATGCGCTACGGACATGGTTGTATTATTACTCCTTACATGATGGATGAAATCAACACAGATAATTTTCATATACCCGTCAAGAAAGAAGAGCAGTTGGTTGAGAAAGTACTCGAGGGCAATTATGAATCTGCTGCCGCAATCTATCAAAGTATTAGTCCAAAGTTATATCAATACACTTACGACGAAATTTTGTATTGCATTGTTCATTTGATTTACAGTGTTTACTCCAGTGTGCTAAGCAAGATGCCTGCAGTAAAGGATAGTCAGGATTTAACACTACAAAAGTTTTTGCGCGGGATTCAAAATGCAGAAGTGAGTACAGATATGGACAGCGTAATGGATTCATTTTTACAGAAGCTGTGTAATAAAGTGGAGGTTCTCAGGAACACTTCCAATAGTAATGATCATCTGATCCAACGTATTGTCGCAATTGTCGAGCAAGAATATTCCAACACAGAATTATGCCTGAGCTCTATCGCCGAAAAATTACGGTTATCATCTAACTATGTCGGCCATATATTCAAAACTGCACATGGGCAGTCTATTGCGCAGTATATTTTCGACACGCGAATGCAAAAACTGGACGAATATATGCGCAATACGCAGCTTCCTTTAATATCCATTATTGAAAAGGTGGGACTAGAGAGAAATAATTATTTTTACACGCGATTTAAAAAGCATTTTGGCATGTCTTTGAGTGATTACAGACTGCAGCTTGGGCAAGAGATAGATCATGAAAATGATATGCCATTTCAATATTAGTATCGTTCTGAAGAGCCTGATTCCATTGCGGATATTGGGCTTTTTTTTATTAACTTGAAAGTTATCAGATTGAATTCAGAGAAATGATATTAAATAGTAGTCGATTTGTATTACTTTTCGAAGAAATACAAACTTTTTATTATTTTCAAAATGGACGAACCTATTTAAGCTGATATTAACTAACAATAGAGATGGAGTGGAGCACAGGAATGAAAAAAATTACTGCTGTATTAATTGGAGCTGGACAAAGAGGGGGAGGTGCTTACGCTCCATATGCCTTGCAACATCCAGACGACATTCAATTCGTTGCCGTTGCGGATATCGATCCTGAGCGAATAGAGCGATTCCAAAAAGACCATGGTGTTCTGAATGAGAATTGTTACTCGAACTGGGAGGATCTGCTTGCAGGGCCGAAGCTAGCCGATGCGATTCTCATCTGTACTCAGGATAAAATGCACTATGAGCCTGCGCTGAAAGCATTGGAGAAAGGGTACCATGTGCTAATGGAAAAGCCGATGTCACCCGATCCAAGAGAATGTATTGTCATGGGGGAATATGCTGAGAAATATAATCGGGTATTTTCGATATGTCATGTACTTAGGTATACGGACTTTTTTTCAACAATCAAGCAGATTATTACGGAGGGAAAAATCGGCAAACTCGTTTCAATTCAACATACTGAAAATGTAGAACATCGTCACCAAGCACATAGCTTTGTAAGAGGTAACTGGAGTGATTCAGAGGTTTCGAGTCCAATGATTCTGGCAAAAAGCTGCCATGACATGGATATATTACAATGGCTTGTTGATGCAGATTGTACTAAGGTTTCATCTTTCGGCTCATTAACTCATTTCCGCAAAGAAAGTGCGCCGGAAGGCGCGCCTAAGTACTGTTTGGACGGTTGCCCGGTACAGGACAGCTGCCCTTATTATGCACCTAAAATGTATATTGAACGAGATGATTGGGTGGGTGAAGTGCTTCGCACGGTTGTTAGCAACGATACAAGTGATGAGGGAGTGCTTCGAGCACTGAAAAATGGGCCATATGGAAGATGCGTGTATCATTGCGATAACAATGTGGTCGATCATCAGGTAGTGAACATGGAATTTGCAAATGAAGTGACGGTTGCGTTCACAATGAGCGCATTTACTTATGAAGGCGGACGCTCGGTGAAGCTAATGGGCACTCATGGTCAGATCAGAGGCGATATGGAGAAGAATGTAATTGAAGTGACGAGCTTCGTTACTCGGGAGACGGAGACTATCACTTTGGATACGGACTTGGCAGGTCATGGCGGCGGTGATACAGGTATAATGAGCGATTTTGTACGTCTTGTTCGAAGTGATGGGAAGGAAGAAGGGCTTACAGGTGCAGGTGTCTCTGTAAAGAGCCATCTGATTGCTTTCGCCGCTGAAAAATCACGTTTGGAAAGCCGAGTTATTTTGATGGAAGATTATATCAATGAGTTAAAGAATAATAAATGATTATACCCTGATGCGAAGAATAATTAGGCAGTCAACAATAACAAGCTTTCAATGAAGTACTTTGTTTTTTGTTGCTACGAATGCATAGATTTTGTTGTTTTCTCCGATTTTTATAGTTTAGTTATGTAGGATTATCAACATATACTGATAGTAGTAAACGGTGAGAGAGTGGTCAAACATTAATAGGCTACTCTCGCACTCTTATCTTTGTTTACCGAAGGGATGGTTCAATGATGATCCGTAAATTACTTTTATGCAGCTTGGCATTATTTCTGTGTATATCCTGCTTGCCTCCGAGAACTACGTTTGCTGCGAATGATCAAGCATTTTCGCTATCCATCGAAGATACCGGTTCAAAGGCGAACCAAACCTTTCAAGTCAAAGTGAATGGAACAAATGTTATCGATTTGTACGCCTACGAAATTAATCTAACTTACGATTCGAAACGACTGCAGTTTGTGAGCGCGGACTTTGGAAAAGAAGGGTTCGGAGTAAGTCCGATTTTGAAAGAGAATACGATTCAGTTAGCGCATACACAAATAGGAAACACAGCAGGCAAGAAGGGGAATGTGACTCTGGCTACACTAACCTTTAAGGCAATTACTGCGGGATCGGCCGAAATTACACTTTCAAGTATGAAGCTCGTGGATTCCGAGTTAGAGTCGAAGGTTGTTTCAAGCCTTGGCAGTGTGAAAGTTGATGTGAAAAGCGACGGTTCTTCTGGCAGCGGATTAACTGACATTTCTAGTCACTGGGCGAAATTGTCTATCGAAGAAGCGGTGAAGCTTGGATTCATTACGGGGTATACAGATGGTACATTCCGACCGAATGCACAAACAACACGAAGTGAATTCGCAGTCATGTTGAGCCGTGCATTGAAACTGGAAGGCGTAGAAAAAGAGCTGCCTTTCACGGATCTTAATAAGATTCCCGCTTGGGCTAGACCTTCCATTTCACGAACGATAACAGCAGGAATTTTGAAGGGCTATGATGATAACACCTTCCGTCCGACACGTAATATTACCCGCACGGAAATGACGGTAATGATCGTTCGTGCACTGGGGCTGAAGGTCGATCCGAATGCGAAGTTATCTTTTGCTGATGCAGACAAGGTAGCTGAGTGGGCAAGACCCTCTGTGGCCGCAGCGTATGAAGCGAAGCTCATTAAGGGGCGCGGGAAGAATCTCTTCGCACCGAATGAGAACGCCACGAGAGCGGAAGCGGTGGTCATGATCTTAGGCATGTTGGAACATAAATAATAAGGCGAATTAATAGTGAAACGGTGAAGGATTAATTCAGGGCCAAAGCGGTCGGATCTTGAAGTTGTTGCTAGATTGATACTGGGTTAACTAAGAAGAGGGGGAGGCAAAAAAGCCTTCCCTTCTTTTTTATCGAAGAAGCCAATGATCAAAATCTCCGTTTTTTTATCAAAATGTCCACATAGTGCAAAATTAAGTCTCGTTTGTTCAAAGACTAATTTAGTTTGGGAGTTTATCATATCAGACAACACTATCATTTGTTGATTCGCGGGCGGGTAGAAGCTGATCTTAAATCAAATGATGAGCCAATTCATGATAGCGTTTGCTAACAAAAAAGTTAATCACTCAACTAAGGAAAAGAGGATTTAAATATGATCACAAACAAAACACCGCAATTAGGAAATACCGCACGCAGCTATGATCTTGTTCAAGGCTGGGCACAGCTTCCTGCTCACTTGGAGTTTGGCTATACACATGGAATCGTCGTAGATCAACAGGATAATGTCTATGTCTTTCATACAGGAAAACCCTCCATTTTCAAATTTGATCAGAACGGGGAGTTTCAAGCGGCTTGGGGCGAAGAGTTCGAGGGTGGCGCACACGGATTTTATCTTCATAAGGAGCAAAATAGCGAATACCTTTATATCACAGACACAGCTCGCGGTAATGTTGTGAAAATGGATTTGAGCGGAAAGCACTTATTGACATTGGGAACACCTGATCGTCCTGATATTTATAACGAGGAGCTTAAATATGTCCCTACAGATGTAGCCGTTTCGGCAAATGGTGATATTTATGTATCCGATGGTTATGGACAAAGCTGGATTCATCAATATACAGCCGCAGGAGAATATATCCGTTCGTGGGGTGGGAAAGGTACAGAATTAGGACAATTGAACTGCCCGCATGGTATTTCCATTGATATTCGCAGCGGTATAGAAGAAGTTTATGTAGCTGATCGTGGCAATCATCGGATTCAAGTCTTCACTCTACAGGGCGATTTCAAAAGAGCCATCGTCGATGATATGGATCAGCCCTGCAGCTTCTATTATCACGGGGACGATCTCTTTTTCCCAGACTTAAACAGTCGGATTACGATCTTCGACAAAAATGATCGGTTGATCTGTCATTTAGGTGAAGATCAGCAGGCTTACAAACAAGCAGGCTGGCCGAATTTGCCTAAGTCTTACTACAGGGATAATAAATTTAGTTCACCACATGGTATTTGTGTTGATTCCAAAGGTTCTGTCTATGTTGCGGAATGGATTTTCGATGGACGTATAACTAAGCTTACACTTGCATAATTTCGTGGTAAAGGATCTTCATTATTTAGGCATACAGGCTGATAAAGCATCTAAACTGTAATTAAATAATCTAGTAAATGGAGATGAGAACATGTCTGGAAATAAAGCAGTTGTTTATAGTAAACCAGGAAGTGTTGAGGTACGAGACACCGCTTATCCAGACTTGGTATTGAAGGATGGGCCGGGTGTCAATCCATTGAATGTAGGACGTAAATGTGAGCATGGGGTTATTCTGAAAGTGATTACAACGAATATTTGCGGAAGCGATCAGCACATGGTTAGAGGAAGGACAACGGCTCCATCCGGTCTTATCTTAGGCCATGAGATAACAGGTGAAGTTATTGAAGTAGGTCGTGATGTCGAGTTTATCAAAAAGGGTGACTTGGTCTCTGTTCCATTTAATATTGCCTGCGGACGTTGTCGGAGTTGTAAAGAACGTAATACAAATATATGTTTAAATGTAAATCCAGACCGTCCTGGTTCTGCTTATGGTTATGTGGATATGGGCGGATGGGTGGGCGGGCAATCGGAATATGTCATGGTTCCCTATGCAGACTTTCAGTTATTGAAGTTCCCAGATAAAGAGAAAGCAATGGAAAAAATTCTGGATTTAACGATGCTCTCCGATATTTTCCCAACAGGTTACCATGGTGCGGTTAGTGCTGGGGTTCGCCCAGGTTCAACGGTATATGTTGCCGGTGCAGGTCCGGTAGGTCTTGCTGCAGCGCATTCTGCTCAATTGCTAGGGGCAGCGGTTGTTATCGTCGGTGATTTAAATGCAGAGCGTCTTGCCCAAGCGAAAAGCTTTGGTTGTGAGACGATTAATCTTCGCGAGAATGGTGATTTGGCCGGACAAATTGATCAAATTTTGGGATCTCCTGAAGTAGATTCGGCGATAGATTGTGTTGGTTTTGAAGCGCATGGGCATGGGGAGGGGCATGGCGAAGCGCCAGCAACGGTATTGAACTCCATTATGGAAGTTACTCGTGCAGGCGGCAGCTTAGGAATTCCGGGACTTTATGTAACAGGAGATCCGGGTGCTGTGGATGAGGATTCGAAAATTGGAACATTGAAAATTCGTTTTGGTCTCGGTTGGGCGAAGTCCCACACGTTTGTGACAGGCCAAACGCCAGTTATGAAATACAACAGAGAATTAATGATGGCGATCATGAGCGGACGTGCACAAATTGCTAAAGCCGTGAATGCCACGCTTATATCATTAAATGACGCTCCAAAAGCTTATCAAGATTTTGATCGCGGCGTTTCCCGGAAATTTGTTATAGATCCCCATGGCGTCGTTAAATAATGTAGTTTTTATCCAGTTTGGGAGTATGTCGAAGAAGCTTAGGTAGAACAAGTAGACGCTATAACTCCAATATTTCGATAGGAACTTCTTGCACGCTCCGCTTGGGGACGGGTGTAAGGAGTTCTTTTCCTTTTTCTACCCCCTTATTCCCTTTGTGTCCACTGCGAACGTGATCGGATAAATGCGAGGCATCTAGTTCTCCTCCTGAATGTAGTGTTCCTCTTGTCAGTACAGTACTGAATCGCTTAGCACTGAAGAACAATATTTTTCTTCCAGTTATTGACGTATTTCCGATTGAGTGATAATATCTAGCTAAAGTTAAAAGCTTTAAACTTTTGAAGCGCTTGCAGTGGATTGAATAACAACTTGAAAAAACAAACCATTGTTAGGACTTAGTCATCAAACAGTTAGTCGCTCGATATGTGATCTCACGTTTTTAACATTTTTTTTAGCCTGAAAGTTAAATGCTTTAAACTTTTAACGAAAAAGGTGGAGATGTTAGGGTGATTAAAACTAAAGGTTTGAAATTGCTGGTATTTGTGTTATTTGTCAGTGTCCTATTTCCTACTCATTCATTGGGAGTTCAGGCAAGCCAACAAGCACCGTTCGGAACCGAGATCATTGTGCGGACCGTTAACCAATTTAGAAATGTCGCTGACGTAACGGCATTCATTCAAAAAGCTGTTCAGTACAATGTCGATATTATTAGCATGAACGTAAAGCAGGATGAAGACGATGAGGTGCCTTCTGGTCATGTATTCTATGACAGTGCGATTGCCCCGATTGCCGCCGGTTATGAGAATTTCGACGCGCTTTCGCATGTGATTACACAGGCGCATCAGTATGGTATCAAGGTTCGTGCATGGATTCCCCAGTTCCATGATCAGGCAGCATTTGTTAAGGATCCAAGCTGGCAAATGCACGCTTTCGTTGACGGTAATGTAGTCCCTTTTACAGGCTCGAATGGCAGTGAATATTTCGTCAACCCGATCCATCCCGATGTTCAAGCCTATCAGCGCTCGATAATTGAAGAGGTTGTAAGCAACTATGATATAGATGGCGTGGTACTCGATTGGTTGAGATTTGACGATTACAACATGGATGTAAGCAGCTACACGGTTAACCTATACGAGAGTATTTACGGATATTCTCCGCTCGATATTAACTTTAATGTGGATTCTAATCGCAGGAATGAATGGAATGAATGGAGAACGGATCAAATCGGCGGCTATGTGCAGGACGTTCGTGAAGACATCGATCAGATAAAAGCAGATATGGAGCTCGGTGTTTATATTTTGCCGCCGGAATTCACAGAGGTTGGTCAGAATGTTGCGAAGTTCAAGGATGCGATTGATTTTGTTGCACCAATGGCTTATTTTGATGATTGGGAATTTGACACGGAATGGGTCTATGGCGCCAATGGGATTTTGTCAGATACATCGTCGCTTGCTGGCTCTGGAGTAACGATTGTTCCAACACTGGATAACGATTGGACAGTGAATGAATATCAGGAGGTATATGGCGGTATTAGAGATCACTTTCCACAAGTGACTCATCTCTCCTTCTTCTCCTATGGAGCTTGGGATGAGAACGTGCTAAGCGATATTAATTCGCGAAGGACCTGGCCTGTGGCACAAGACTATGCAGCGAATATTCCAACGGAATGGAAGGCAAGAAATATTGGCTTTAAGCCAGGTAGTGCTAGCTATAGCGGCGGGGTCTTCACATTGTCAGGCAACTCATCGGATATATGGGGCAATGAGGATCAATTAAACTACATCTATCAATCTCTGCAAGGGGATGGAGCGATTGTTGCTCGGGTTGCAGGAATGAATAATATGGATGGTTGGGCGAAAGCGGGCTTAATGATCCGTGAATCGCTTGCTGTGGATGCTAAACATGCGGACATGATCGTAACTCCTGTGAATGGAGCCGCATTTCAATACCGAGCAGCTAACCAAGGGAACACAGTCGATCATATTATAGCTGAAGCTCCTCCGTCGTGGTTAATGCTGGAGCGCAGTGGCAATCAGTTCACAGGCTCGATATCTACAGACGGGGAAAACTGGACCGCAGTGAGCAGCGCATCAATTGCAATGGGCAGTAATGTGTATATAGGTTTGGCACTGAGCAATTCTAGCAGCTCGGCCAATAGTCAAGCCATAATCGATCATGTCTCGCTTAGCGGCGCTTTGCCTGTACTGTGGAAAACCACGGATATTAACTCGACTACAGGAGCTGCCCATTTTCAGTCAGGAACTTATACTTTATCGAGCAGAGACACTGATATATGGGGAACCGCAGACAAAATGCGATATGCTTATCTTCCGTTAACCGGTAATGGATCGATTATCGCTAAGGTTTCCAATATGACAAATATGAACGGATGGGCAAAAGCGGGAGTCATGATTCGTGAGACTTTGGGTGCCAATGCGAAGCATGTCGACATGCTTATCACCCCTAGCAATGGAGCATCATTTCAATACAGGCAGGCAGCTGGAGGCGTAACAACGGACACCGTAACTGCCGCATCCTTGCCGCGCTGGGTTAAGCTGGAGCGAATAAACAATCAATTCATTGGCTATATCTCCTCCAACGGGGTCAGCTGGACAGAGGTTGGCAGACGCACGTTGACCATGAACAGCGGAGCTTACATTGGGCTCGCTCTAAGCAATCCAGGCAGTTCTACCTCCAATCAGGCCTTGTTCAATGAGGTCAAGATTGTGCGTTAAGCAGCTATTTATAGGGTACACAACGCCTAGCATCCATCCAGGATTGACACAATGCTGGATGGATGCTAGCATCACATTGAAATTAAAAGGATTTAACTTTAATACTTACTAAAAGGAGAACAACATTACAGTGAATATACATGATGTGGCAAAAAAATCCGGTTTATCTGTTGTAACGGTTTCTCGAGTCATCAATAATGCACCGTCTGTTCGTGAAAAGAACAGGGAGAAGGTATTAAAGGCGATGGAAGAATTGAATTATCAGCCCAACTCCGCTGCCCAAAGCCTAATTCGAGGAAAGACCGGAATTATTGGCATGACCATTATGAATCTTAACGATTCTTTTTACGATAGAGTGATTAAGGCAGCCAATCGGAAATTAGCAGAGCAAGGATACTTTCTAACCTTGTCAATTTCGGAAAATGAGGGGGAAGGGGACACCAGCAATTTCTTATTTCAGAAGGACAGGGTGGATGGCATTATTGTCCTCTCCCCGATTGAAGAAGAAAGCTATATCGCCGAGTTGAAAAGAAAGAATATTCCTTTCGTTCTACTGGATAATCAAGAAGAGCATGAGGATGTATCGAGTGTGGTTGTAGACAATTATTTAGGTGGGTATGAGGCTACGAAGCACTTGATAGATCTAGGTCATACGGAGATTGCCCATATTGGGGGACCAACGCTGTTCTTGAGTGTTAAGGAGCGAAGAAGGGGGTACTTGCAAGCCTTGTCCGAAGCAGGGCTAACCCCATTTGCTATTGAGTATAGTCAGTTTACGGTAAGTGATGGTTACAAGGTAGCTAAGAAATGGATCAGAGATGACAGCCTGCCGACGGCCATATTCGCAGCAGATGACTTCATTGCACTTGGGGTTATCCATGCTCTAAGCGAAGAAGGGCTAAGTGTTCCTCATGATATTTCAGTCGTAGGTTATGATGATCAGGTGCTGGCTGCTGGGTTTTTCCCAAGATTAACGACCGTCAGGCAACCTGAAGCACAATTAGGCACTATCGGTGTTGAACTGCTCCTGAAGCATATTAACGGCACGATTCAGGAAACAACGATCACCAAGCTTACACCCCAATTATTAATTAGAGAATCAACGGCCTACTTGAGAAAAAATAACTCGATATAAATAGGAGTGACGATTTACTTGAAATATTATATGGGTATTGATGCAGGGGGAAGTAAAACCTATGCCCTCGTCGCTAATTCTGAGGGAACCATTCTGAGTGTAGGAAGAGGGGGAAACGGCAATCACCAAACAAATCGTGATCAAGCGGAAGAAAGCCTGCGTAGTGCAGTCTCAGATGCATTACGGCAAGCCCAATTAACCGTTGATCAAATCGAATTTGCTTGGTTTGGCTTAGCTGGTGCGGACAGAGAAAGCGACTATCGCATCTTAAGGCCAATCATTCAGAAGATGAATCTTCCGAATACAAATATTTCGTGTGATACAACAATAGCGCTTCGAGCAGGAACGAATCAGCCATTTGGTGTTGTTCTCATCTGTGGAACAGGGGTGAATTGCTCGGGAATGAACAGAAAAGGCGAATCCTTTCAATGCGGGGGATTCGGCTATATGTTCGGTGACTTTGGCGGAGGGCAAGATTTGAGTATAGAGGTATTCCGCAGTGTAATGCGTGCCTGGGAGGGAAGAGAGGAAGAAACGAGCTTATCGAATTTGCTGATAAATAAATTAGGGTATGAAAGCGTTGAGGCGTTAAGGGATAATTTCCTTGATTACTCCAACTATTTGCCTGTCGAAGTTGCAAAATTGTTGTTCGATGCCGTGCAGCAAGGGGATGAAGTAGCTAGGCGTATCTTGATAAAGCAGGGCGAAGAATTGGGTTTAGCGGCCGCAGCAACTATCAATCGATTAGCCATGAACGAGGAGAAATTCGATATTGTCTTGGCAGGCAGTATATTGACACGCGGCGATCAGGACGGGCTGCTGCGGAGTATTATTGAACGAAAGGTTAAGCAAGCAGCGCCGCGTTGTTCGATTACTATTTTACATACGGAGCCGGCGGTTGGTGCTCTCATTCTAGCCATGGAGAGCAGTGGTGAGGAGGTATCACCCGATATTATGAATAACTTAACCGAATTTAAGCTAAAAAATATTCGAAATATTCAAAATGTTTAAAAAACGATGTAAAAAATAATTATAGTGAGTGGGAATTATCTGTAATCGCATCATGCCAGTTATGCTCTTTATCAGAATTGGTGTCATTGAATTTTTCGTATACTGAAAGCGGTTCCATTCCATTGTTAGAACTATTCCTATAGGAAGGATGAGTTGCTACAGCAGCAGGTAGCAGCGGTTCAAACTAGCAACTCAAGAGATATTAAATACCTATGTTATCTGATTTATTTAATCTTGGCAAAGGAGCAAAAGGCGAATGAAAATCAACTCAAAGCCAACTAGACGCAGCCTATTTATGAAACAATGGGATCTTCAATCTATGGTTTTGCCCGGAATCATTTTCGTATTTGTATTCAGTTATATTCCGATGTATGGGGTATTAATGGCTTTTCAGCAATATGACATTTTCGCAGGGATTTGGGATAGTCGGTGGGTGGGATGGACTAATTTTCGGCTATTTTTTAATGCTCCGGAATTTTTTAATGTGCTGCGCAACACGATAGCTATCAGTTTTTTAAAGCTGCTCATTTCTTTCCCAGCACCGATTATTTTGGCTCTCATGCTTAATGAGATTCGAAATATGGCGTTTAAGCGCATCATTCAAACGGTCAGTTACCTGCCTTATTTTTTATCCTGGGTCATCGTATCCGGATTCGTCGTCTCATTGTTATCGGTTGATAACGGTACAGTGAACATTCTTCTCGCAAAACTGGATCTCATAGAGCATCCCATAAATTTTCTATCCATCCCTGAGTACTTCTGGTCGATTCTAGTAAGCGTCAACGTGTGGAAGGAGGTTGGGTTTGCAAGCATTGTATACCTAGCCGCCATTGCAGGAGTAGATCCGACGCTGTATGAAGCTGCATCTATTGATGGAGCAAGCCGATTTAAGCAAATGTATTTAGTGACGCTTCCATGTATAACCCCGGTTATTATCATCTTCATGATTTTGGCCATTGGCGGGATCCTTAGTGCTGGATTTGAAGATATTCTATTGCTAGCCTCCAATCCAATTCTCAGAGAATATTCAGATGTCATAGATACCTATGTTTATCGAGTAGGCATTCAAAATTCACGGTTCTCTTACGCGACAGCTGTTGGTTTGTTCAAATCTATTATTAGTGTAGTTTTACTGCTAATAGCCAATAGAGTGGCACGCAGGGCGGGAGTTAGTCTTTGGTAATTCATTTTGCAATATAAAGGGGGGAATGCAAGCATGAGGCTAAGCACGGGTGATAAAGTATTTCAGAGTTTGATATATGCGAGCCTGGTCATTTTGGGGATCGTGATGTTCTATCCTTTCTGGAACTCTCTAGTTATTTCCTTTAATGAAGGAAGAGATACGGCACTTGGCGGAGTTACGATCTGGCCGAGGGCATTTACACTTGAAAATTATAATGTTGTATTCAAGGATACTCGATTGTTGAATTCCTTCTGGATCTCGGTGATGCGTACAGTGATCGGCACGATTCTGTCCGTATTCGTTACGTCGCTGCTGGCATACGGGATGTCTAAGAGAGATCTACAGCTAAGGAATTACTATATGATTTTCTTCATTGTGACGATGTTTTTCAGCGGCGGATTAATTCCGACCTTCCTGCTGGTGCGAAACCTTGGATTGATGAACACGTTCTGGGTCATGATTATTCCGGGATTGATCAGTGTTTATCATATGATCATTTTCCGTACCTTTTTCTCCGCGCTTCCCGACGGACTGGAAGAATCCGCGAAGATCGATGGATGCAGCAATTACGGAATCTTCTTTCGAATTGTTGTGCCTATTTCGGGTCCAATTATAGCTACCATTGGATTATTTACGGCGGTGGGGCATTGGAATGATTGGTTTACCGGAGCCATTTATATTTCCAAGGATGAGCTATTGCCCATTCAGACCTTATTAAGGCAAATTATGAATTCGAATATTATGACAGAAATGTCGTCCGGCAATGCAATCGCAATGGAACATATCAACAGAAACCGAAGCATAACGACAAAGTCTCTTCTGATGGCTACGATGATGGTTGCTACTATTCCCATCATTCTGACCTACCCTTTCCTGCAGAAATATTTTGTCAAAGGGGTATTGATCGGTTCGATAAAGGGATAGTCCCAATAAAAAAAAGAAGGTAGGGGAAAAAATGAATACAAGATTGAGATGGGTGTCGTTATTGATTGTCCTGATGGTTTTTCTGGCTGCTTGTTCAAACAACAACAATGGGCCGCAAGTATCGAACAACCCGGATAATTCCGGAGGAAACGACGGTCCAAAGCCGGTAACGTTTTCATTTTATGGTCATTATGATTGGTTAACGACGGCACCTTGGGCGGATAACGAAGCGACCAAATGGATTTTGGACAACAAGAAAGTTACCGTTAAGCCGATTCAATCTGGCGGCGCATCGGTGGAGAAGCTGAACACGATGATTGTCTCTGACGATTTGCCAGATGTCATATTTACTGATCGCGGTGCGACAGTTGACCGCTTGGTTCAAGCACGAAAGCTTGTGGCGCTTGATGAGTATTACGATAAGTATCCCAATTTCAAAAAGTATGTGAAGGAATCTACGCTCAATCTACTTCGTTCCGAGGATGGGAAAATCTATCAAATTCCAAATTGGTATACATCGGGAACCTTTGGGAACGGCGGATGGATGGTAAACATAGAAATTTATAATGAACTTGGCAGACCGAAGCTGGAAACATTCGATGATCTATACAATTACTTAATTAAAGTCAGAGACACGTACCCAGATGTTGTACCGCTTGAAGTTGGGGAGAAGGGCGCCGGCTTGGAATTGTTGTACGGAGGCTTCAAAGAAGGTGTAACTAGCAAATTCATCGGTATGAGGGGTTATCCGGAAGGCGACAAGCTAGTCTCGATCTATGAGGACTCTGCATTTCAGGAAACGATGAAGTATATTAGCAAGCTATTCCGAGAGAGAGTGATTACCCAAGATGCTATTACACAAACCCAGGATGCAGTCAAAGAAAAAGTAAACACAGGCCGAGTGGCTGTTATGGTCGAATCGAATATTACAACTTACGGAGCAGAAGGGCATCGTGAATTGACTAAGGTTAAACCAGACGGTGGTTACGAAATTATTTGGCCGATTCATAAAGCTGGATTGGACAAAAAGAATATTTTTGTGAGTGGATTTGAAAGCTTAGGATGGAATGTCAACGTTATTACGACTGAAGCCAAAGATCCCGAAGCAATCTTCGCTTATTATGACTGGCTTACAGGACCTGAAGGACAGAAGGTTCTATTCTTCGGACCGCAAGGCCTTTATTGGGATGAGCAAAATGAGGATGGATCTCCAATTCCGAATGAAAACTATAAAAATGGGGACGTCAATAAGCGTTCGGAAACGATGAGGAAATTTGAAGATTTCAACTGGGCGGGCAACACGACCTTCATCGATAAAGCCAAGGTAAGCTTGGAGATGGCCTTGTCGGAGAAGCTAAGATCATGGGAGACGATAGCGCAAAGCTCTGTCACTTGGGAGACATCAAAGGACATTACCGAATTCGTCAATGTGGATCCGCTGCCTGATTCAGAGCTCGGCATTATCTCACAGCAAATCTCTGATATTTTCACAGTAGCCTTTGCAAATATGGTGTTTGCTAAATCTGATGATGAGGTCGCATCCATCTTAGAGAAAACATCAAATGACGCAGAAAAAGCAGGACTGAAGCGGCTGCTCGAATTTAAAACCGAGAAATGGCAGGCGAATGTTAAGAAAATTAATGCCGAATATTGAGTGGAGCAAGGTGTAACCCAGTTCTACAATAGGGGGGCCGGAGTATGAGTCATTTAAAATCATATAGGATCGTTGCATTAATGCTTATTTTTAGTATGTTATTCACTTCATTTAGCTTTGCAGCGGAGGCAGAATCGGAACGGGATATTGTCGATCATTGGGCTAATAAGGAATTAACAGAATGGATGGATAAGGGTTGGTTGAAAGGCTACGGGGATGGTTCAATTCAGCCGGATCAGCTTTTAACAAGAGCCGAATTTGTAGCGCTTGTTAATCGATCCTTTCAATTCACGAATGAATCCGAGCTGACCTTCCAGGATGTGCCTAAGCATAGTTGGTTTTATCAAGATGTTGCAAAGGCTGTCGCAGCTGGTTATATCAGCGGCAAGAGTGCAAAGCAATTCGCGCCGAGAGAGTTCATTACAAGGCAGCAAGCGGCTGTTGTTATAAATCGGCTGCTTCAATTGCAAGTGGATAAAAATGCTGCGATGATGGAGTTTTCGGATAGTGAACAATTTGCCGAATGGGCCAAGGAAGCAATTGGCAATGTGGTCATTCAAGGTATAATGCGCGGCTATAATTCTGCAAACACATTTAAGCCTTTGAATCCATTGACACGTGCGGAGTTGGTGGTTATCCTGGATCGCTCGCTGCAAGTTAAATTAAGCCAGCTTCCCATCAAACCGGAAAACGGGAATGTTGGTGGAAACGGCAATAACGGAAGCGGCAATAGCGGCGGCAATAATGGAGGCAACGGCAACGGGGGAGTAACCTCGCCAGTTGAAGAAGAGAACACGCCGTTCAAAACCGAGATTACGGTACGAACGGTTAACCAGTTTCGGAGTGCAAGTGATGTAGCGGACTTTGTTGAGCAAGCCGTTAAGTACAATGTGGATATTATTAATATGAGTGTCAAGCAAGACGAAGACGATGAAGTGCCTTCAGGCCATGTATTTTACAACAGTGCGATCGCCCCCATAGCCGATGGCTATGAGAGCTTTGATGCTCTTTCGCAAGTGATCACGCAGGCGCATCAGAAGGGTATCGAGGTTCGTGCATGGATTCCTCAGTTCCATGATCAGGCAGCTTTTCATAAGGATCCAAGCTGGCAGATGCACGCTTTAGTTGACGGTATTGTAGTTCCTTATACAGGCTCGAATGGCAGCGAGTATTTCGTCAACCCGATCCATCCCGATGTTCAAGCTTATGAGCGCTCGATTATTGAAGAGGTCGTAAGCAATTATGATATAGATGGCGTGGTTCTCGATTGGTTGAGATTCGATAATTACAATATGGATGTAAGCAGCTACACGGTTAACCTATACGAGAGCATATACGGATATTCGCCGCTGGATATTAACTTTGATGAAGATTCTACTCGCAGGAATGAATGGAATGAATGGAGAACGGATCAAATCGGCGGCTATGTGCAGGATGTTCGTGAGGATATCGATGAGATTAAAGCGGGTATGGAGCTGGGCGTTTTCATTTTGCCTCCGGAATTCGTTGAGGTTGGCCAGAATGCTTCGAAGTTCAAGGATGCAGTAAATTTTGTCGCTCCGATGGCTTATTTCGATGATTGGGGATTCAATGAGGAATGGGTGTATGACGAGAACGGAATTTTATCCGATACATCGTTCCTTGTTGGTTCTGGAGTAGCTATCGTGCCGACGCTCGATGACAATTGGACGGATGACGAATATCAAGCGGTGTATGGCGGAATTCGAGAGAACTTTCCTGCTATTACACATCTCTCTTACTTTAATTATGGCGCTTGGGATTGGAATGTGCTTAAGGCAATCGATGCGAGAAGAGCTTGGCCAACTGCAGGCTGGGAGCCGCCTGTGGAGCATGATTATGATGCTGTTCTTCCACAGCCTTGGAAAGCTAGAAATATCGGTTTGAAGTCTGGCGATGCATCCTATGATGCGGCGGACGAGACATTCACCTTAACAGGAAGTTCAACCGATATTTGGGGAAATAACGATCTATTAAATTATATTTATAAGCCACTGCATGGGGATGGATGGATTATAGCGCAAGTGACTGTGATGGAAGAAATGAGTGAGTGGGCCAAAGCAGGCTTGATGATTCGTGAGACGCTGGACGTGGACGCTAAGCATGTAGACATGATGGTTACGCCAGTTAATGGAGCCACCTTTCAATATCGGGAAAATGAGGGGGGAGGCACCGTCGATCAGACGATGGTTGGTAGTCCGCCATTGTGGCTTAAGCTGAATCGCAGCGGCAATGTATTTACCGGTTCAATTTCAAATAATGGAGTGGACTGGACGGTAGTCAGCAGTTTTGAAACGATTATGAATGATGTTGTCTATATAGGCTTGGCACTAAGCAATCCAGCTAGTACAAGTGATAATAAGGCAGTATACACTAATGTTCAGGTTATCGCCGGTGATGAAGAAAGTAAGAATTAGTATAATTTTGCAAAAAGGGTTTGCGAGTATCTTGGCAAGCCCTTTACAACGGTATCACTCAAAATAAAATTGGTGAAAATCTGCAGCTAGTCGAGTATTCGCTTCGCTACGACTAAGAAACCGACATAGAGCAGTCGGTTTTTTAGTATGGAATGACTGCCTTATTCCTTATAAATAGTGAGGCTCTGACGAAAATGGGAAAACAATGCCTGTTCGGTCGCAAGGAGCTGAAAGAATAAGCCTCAGAAACCACAATCAAAGTGGAATCCGAGGCTTATTTTTTTTGATTTTACATGCAAAGCGGGGGGCTCGAAAATATTGAAATGACTGATGTAGCTGCCCTTTCTCGGCTATCTCCGTCAATGATTATGGTGACTCGCTAAAGATTATGTGTGCAAGGTTAAGCCAACTCGCTCGGCGATGATTATAGACGGTAATTGTACAGCTCGATAAGCTTGGAATAATTAAACCGCATTTGAAGGGAGCACAAGCAGCATGACCTTAGAGAAGTATGAGGATCGGATTATAGAAAAACGCCAAAGCCATGATGAACGCTTTAATAAATATTCACCCTATTGTGATTTTATTTATTACCCGTCATCCAAGGAGCCTGGTCTTCGCCTGGCGATGAGAATATTAAAGCCTACAGAGCCTTCGCCTATTTTAGTCACGACACATGGATGGCATATGAGCATCCCACCCTTCGAACATAGGGAAGAGCCTTACGGGGGTGGTAACTATCTTGTGGTCGAGGTTGATATGCGAGGGAGAGCTTTCTCTGATGGCCGCCCTGACTGCAATGGGTGGGAGCTGCTCGATGTAATAGATGCAGTCCGGTTTGTGCAAGACCATTATCAAGAATACATTAGTAATTCTCAGTTGGTCTATTTCGAGGGTGGAAGCGGCGGAGGCGGGAACGCTTATGCTATAATCGCAAAGTTTCCGGATTTTTTTGCCGCAGCTACGGCAATGTGCGGCATTTCGGATTATGCGCTTTGGTATGAGCAGGATGAGATTGGAGAATTCCGCGATGAATTGGATGTATGGATAGGGTTTCCTCCCAAGCATAATCCGGAGGCTTATCAATCACGTAGCGGCTTGGCGCTGGCCGAAAATTTGCTTACCCCGTTGTTTATTGCTCATGGCGATAAAGATATTCGTGTGCCGGTGGAGCATGCGCGGATCTATATGAAACGGATTCAAGAGCTCGGACTATCAAGGAAGGTTCATTATTTGGAACTGGCGGGGGTAGGCACAAGGGAGCACTGGGGAAATGCTTCAAGCGATCAGCTTGTTCAAATGCAGGAGCAAAGCGAGGTTAACCGTATACGTAATGCTGTCCCAATTGAGATTCCGGATAAGGGTTTATTCATCGTAGCGGGATATCTCGTCACGAAAAAATTCGCAGTAGTGCTGCAAGATTTGAACGAGGTGGCGGTCTTGCAATATGACTTGAATAGTAAGGTGTTCGATGTTGCGGGAGCAAAGTCAGGTTATTCGATCTACCATCGGGATGACTCTAAGCGCAAGAAGGATTTTTGGGGAGGATTGGCATGAAAATATTAATTCGTGATCGCTGGCTATATCTCATGTTGTTGCCTGGGCTTGTTTATTTTATTTTGTTTAAATATTTTCCAATGTGGGGTGTGTTGATCTCATTTCAAGACTACCAGCCTTATCTGGGCTTTTGGAAAAGCGAATGGGTCGGACTGAAGCATTTTATCCGACTGTTCAACGAACCAACCTTTGGTCTGCTATTTTGGAATACAGTTGTGCTGGCTATGTATAATCTACTGTTTTTCTTTCCGCTGCCGATTATTGTAGCACTCATGCTGAATGAGGTTAGAAAGGAATTTTTCAAGCGGTTTGTACAAACTTTGATTTATATTCCCCATTTTTTTTCGTGGGTAGTTGTAGTCGGTGTTTTCTACATTTTATTTACGGTTGAGGGTGGCGTGATCAATGAGCTTATCGTGAAAATGGGCGGAGAGAAAATCAATTTCCTTCTTAGCGCTGAGTGGTTCCGCTCGATGATCATGACGGAGATTATCTGGAAAGAAACGGGCTGGGGGACAATCATATTTTTGGCTGCATTGGCAGGGGTTGATCCCGGATTGTATGAAGCGGCAAAAATCGATGGAGCAGGACGCATTCGACAGCTATGGCATATTACGTTGCCAGCTATACGCGGCACGATCATCATTTTGTTGATTTTGCGGCTGGGAGACTTTATGGATACGGGCTTCGAACAAATTATATTAATGCTTAATGCTTTAAATCGAGAGGTTGGCGAGGTATTCGATACTTATGTCTATACGACCGGCATTAATCAAGGACAATTCAGCTACAGCACGGCTGTAGGACTGTTTAAATCCGTCATTGGGTTGATTCTTGTGCTTGGAACAAATGCCCTCGCTAAGAAGGCTGGGGAAGAAGGCATTTATTAGAAGAAGGATGTGAATTAGCATGAAAGATCGAACTGTTGGCGGGCGGTTATTTGATATTGTCAATATTACGGCTTTGATTTTGTTTGCCGTACTCGCTATGCTGCCGTTTTTATATATTGTTTTTAATTCCTTTCTATCATCAGAGGAATTTGCCAGGCGCGGTGTCGTGTTTTTTCCAAAGAAATTTTCATTAGATGCGTACATGTACATCTTCTCGACAAATACAATTGTACGCAGCTTGCTCAATACGATCTTCATTACATTGGCGGGGACAGCGATCAACATCATATTTACGTCTTTAATGGCCTATCCGCTATCGCGAAAAGAACTGCATGGAAGAAAATCGATTATGCTGTTGATCATTTTCTCGATGCTGTTTAGCGGAGGGATGATTCCAGCCTTTCTGGTTGTGAAGGCATTAGGCTTAATGAACTCGCTGTGGGCTTTACTGCTTCCGGGTGCGATCAGCGCATTCAATCTCATTATACTAAAAAACTTTTTCCAGCAGATGCCTGATGGAATTGAGGAAGCAGCAAAAATCGATGGATGCAATGATATAGGAATATTAATTAAAATCGTGCTTCCGCTTTCATTGCCGGCAATTGCTACCTTCTCGTTGTTTTACGCGGTAGGGCATTGGAACTCCTTTTTCACGGCCATTCTCTACATTAATGATACGGCTAAATGGCCGATTCAGATTTTGTTAAGACAGGTCGTTATTATGGCGGAAGGCGGCATTGGCGACGCAAGCCAGATGAGCGAATCGCTTGCGATTCCGGCGCAGTCCGTCAAGATGGCTGTGATAACGGTATCGACGCTTCCGATTCTAATAGTCTATCCATTTTTACAGAAGCATTTTGCCAAAGGGGTTCTATTGGGTTCGGTTAAAGGATGACGTATGATGCGTCGTCATTTAATATAAAACTATGAGAGCAAGGGGAGGATTTTTAAATGAAGGGTTGGAATCGCTTACAAGTTGCTATGAGTTTTGGTGGTGCTATCATTCTATCAGCGGTCCTATTGGCTGGTTGCAGTCAGGGAGCCGGCAAAGGCACAAACAGTGCGAAGGAGTCATTATCGGAGGCATCTACATCGGTACCAGAGGAAACGGCTAAGCCTGCTGCACCGATCAAACTGTCCATGATTAATCAATATTATTCGGTTGAGCCGCCAAAAGCGGATAATGAAGCGATTAAGTTCATTGAGGAATATACCGGGACGAAGCTTGATATTACATGGGTTCCTAACTCTGCTTATACGGATAAAATCAATGCGACCATTGCCGGCGGCGAGCTGCCGCAAATTATGATGATAACGGGTAACAAAAGCCCAAGCATCATTAACGCAGCAAAGTCTGGCATGTTCTGGGAAATTGGTTCGTACCTTAAAGATTATCCAAATTTGAGCAAGCTGAATCCGCTTGTGCTTGACAACATCGCCATAGAAGGCAAGACATACGGTGTATTCCGCAGCCGTCCCGTGGCGCGCGAAGGCATCATTTTGCGCAAGGATTGGCTGGATGCGGTAGGATTGGAAGCTCCTAAAACAATCGATGATTTCTACAATGTGATTAAAGCTTTTGCTACGCAAGATCCTGATAAGAATGGCAAAAACGATACGTTTGGGATGTACGAGGGCAGAGGCATGAACGGTTTCCAAGCGCTGCTCGCTTGGCATGGCGGATACAATATGTATGGCATTGAGGACGGCAAGGTTGTTCCTGATTTTTTCAAGAGTGAATACTTGGATGTGCTCAAGTTTTATAAACGGTTGTATGAGGAGAAGCTGATCAATCAGGACTTTGCGATTACTCCGGGTACAAAGCGCGTAGAAGCGATGAATCAAGGAAATGCCGGGTTGATTATTAGCGCACTAGATGATGTGAACAGTGGTTTTAATGATTTAATCAAAGTAAATCCAAATGCAGAGCTTGATGTAATTAGCAGAATCAGCGGTCCAGCGGGCGAACGTCAGATGCTGTTCAACGGCGGATATAACGGTTTGTATATGTTCCCGAAAACGAGCGTAAAAACCGAGGAAGAGCTTAAAAACATTCTTGCTTTCCTGGATAAGCTGTCTGATGAGAAAATTCAAAATTTATTTGAATGGGGAATTGAGGGCAAGCACTACAAGCAAGATAACGGAGTACCGGTTCGTACCGATGGCAAAGCCTATGAGACAGATATCAATTCGATTAACCAAATTCGTTACGATGACGGTGCTTTAGTGACAGCAGGCGAGGATGCGCCAATCGTAAAAAAATACAAACAAATGTTTAAAGACAATGTTGAAATTGTAGTTCCGAATCCAGTAGAAGCCTTTCAATCGACGACCTTGGCTGAGAAGGGACCCGAAATGACCAAAATTCTTACCGATGCCAGAGTGAAATTCATTATGGGCGAAATCGATGAGAGCGCTTGGCAAAAAGCGGTAGAGTCATGGCGTAAAAGCGGGGGAGACCAAGCTATTCAGGAATTGACAGAGCAATACAGCGCTGTACAGAAATAATGGTAGATTCGTAGCCATTCCTGAATAGTTAATCTACAATAACGAGATGGGGGTTCACCGCTTTATGAAGGGTGAATTCCTTAAGTTATTTGAAAATATGGAGGTTTTACTTATTTTAGGAAACCGGCTGCCGAAATTTTTAACGAGATTATTTCTATTCAACATGCTGCTGGGAACTCTTCCTGTCATCGTTCTTGGCGTTCTTTCTTATTATAAGTCCTCCGAGATTATTCAAGATAAAGTAACCAAGGCCAATCGTCTGAATTTGGAACAAACACAGCAAAGTGTTGAGCAGCTTTTGAAGATGGCGGACTTATCTGCTGTTCAATTTATGAATTCATCTCTTGTGAGCTCAGCTTTAAATATGCCGTTGACTGCTAATCAATTCGAAACTGTGAATGATTTGCTTCAAGGCTTACATAAGCTGCAAAGCTTCGAGCTCGGTATAAATGACATATGGCTCGTCAGCTTCAACAACGGATGGGTGATCGACAACAGCACGGAGGTTCTGCGGCTGGAAGCACTTAATCAAAAGGAAATGATTCATAACTACGCCAAGGTTGACAAGTCAAGCTTTTGGACGACTGCTGACGGGGGAAAGCAGGTTCATTTGGTCAAAAAGCTGCCGCTGCATGCACAAAGCCCCTCGGGATTAATCATCATCAAATTTATGAATAAAGAGATTACGAAATTGTTGACCAATAACAATGAGCTTGGCGAGGTGATGATTCTCGATCATGACGGGATTGTCATCGCACACAGCAATGAAGAACAAATCGGGCAGGATTTTCGCGATAAGAAAGAGCTGCAGTTTATGTTTGCCACGGCAGAGGCGGTTGGCGATAACCATGCGAAGATAAATACCGATATGGGCGTCAATTTCCGCAAATCCTCCTATAATAACTGGACCTATGTATCCATTTCATCGGTGAATCTCATTACGAAGGATTCCAAGGTCATTAAATGGTATACCTACACGGCATGTTTGCTGATTTTTGTAGGTACATTGTTTGTTGCCTTGCTGGGGTCTAGAAAAATGTACAGCCCGATCAGCCGTCTTTACCGCTTTCTTGCTGAGAAGGAAGAAGGATCAACGGTCAAGCGCAGCAGTGATGAGTTCCAATATATTGACAGCCAGGTCTATGAAATGCTGTATGCGAAAAATCGTCTCTCCGGCATTGTCGAAGGTCAGCAGCGCTATGTTGATGAGCTGTTCATGATCAAGCTTTATCAGGGAGAAGTGAGGGCCCAAGAAATGACGGAGCGAATGGATGCGATAACGTCAAACCGTAATTGGCATTATATTGGCGTCATGGCGATCCAGATTGATACGCTTGAGGGAACCCGGTATGAGAATAGAGATGAAGAGCTGTTGTTATTTGCTATAAACAATATTGCCGGCGAGGTTTTGAATGAAAGCGAAAGGCTGAAGCCTGTCGTTATGCAGCGCACACAGGTTACACTGATCGGCAGTAATGAGACGTCTGAGGAATTATTCAAGCTTAAAATCAATGCGTATGCCGATGAGACTAGAGAAAAGATTGAGCAGTTTCTAGGCTTGAAAGTAAGTGTAGGAATTAGCCGTTTTTATCCAACGGTTGAATCAGCTCCATGGGCCTATCAGGATGCAACCGAGGCGCTTAAATATACGATACGCATGGGTCCTAGCTGCATTATTCATATTATGGATGTCGAGCCGGAGGGAACGATCCTCTCGCATATTCCGGATGGGATTAAACAAGAGCTGCTGGATGCAATCAAGCTTGCTGATTATGCTCAGGCTGACCAGCTGCTTCATAAGTATCTTCAAGACATTTTCAATGAGAAGGTAGGGCATAGAGAATATTTTGTTCCTTTGACATCCTTCCTGTTGGATTTAGTTCGAATGGCGCAAAGCCTGGGTGAGCCGATAGACTCTCTCTATGATGGAGAAAAGTCATTAATCGACCAGTTGTATCAGCTCAAGACGATTAAGGAAATGGAGCAATGGTTTAGCCAAATTCTTATTTATCCGATGATGAATGTACTAGAGAAGAAACGTAGAAATCAATATGCCAAAATTTCCGATCAAATGCTCGCTATGATCCACGAAGAAGCTGAAACGGATCTTTCATTAGAATTATGCGCATCTCGAATCGGCTATCATCCGGATTATATCCGTGGTGTATTTCGCAAGGAGGTAGGTCTCAATTTCAGCGATTATTTATCGAATTTCCGTTTGCAGTTAGCCAAGAAGCTGCTGGTTGATACCGATTTGAAAATTTTGGAGATTGCCGAACGGCTGCGATACAATAATTCGCAAAATTTTATTCGATATTTCCGCAAGCAAGAAGGCATAACGCCAGGGCAATATCGAGAAAAAAATCAGAGACAGGAGTGATTGATATGATTAGGATTAAGAAGTATTTTGCCGTCCTTATGACGGTTATTCTGCTATTGCCAGCCGGCTTGGCAAGCAAGCCTTTAACTGCGGAAGCAAGCTCGAATGACGCCGTCATTCGAGAGGGTTCCACCTTTTTACTGGATTTTCAAGCCGGTATGCTGCAAAACGGAATTTATCATGACGGAAGCAGCTCTGCCTTCAAGTTCTCAGGAGATACAGCACATGTAGCCTTGAGTGGCGGGCAGCTTGCTGTTGGGCCAGTAGAAGCTTCAACCGTAGGTGTATTTGATTATGGTTTCAACGGCAACCCTACTCATAAATACGACGATTTTGAGATTTCCTTTGATATGACGGTTACGCATAGGGAGCTGAATAAACAGGCCGGTATCCAGTTTCAAAAGCAGGCTTGGAGCGATGGCTGGGACTCGCAGCTGAAGACTCATATCAGCTATGATGCAAAAATGAACTTTTTTGAAGGGAGCACCTCTATTGCCAATACGGGTAGCGGGAAGTTCCGGGCGATAAAGGATTATGGCGTACCGTCGTTAAACCGCGATGTATTACCATGGGAAACGTTTCGCGTGAAGCAGGTTGTTGATGGCGACCGTGTTCTTACTTATTTGAATGGTTCTGCAACGCCTATTGTCGATGTCATTCGATCCTCCGAGGCACTGCCAGGATTCGTTGGTGTATTTGCCAATGCCAATGTCGGATTCACCATGGATAATTTTCTATTTAACCGCTTAACGCCTGAAGCAGAGCGTGAGGTCTTAGGACTGGCAGGCGATACAAACGGCTTTTATCTCTTTATTCCCGCTTTAAATGAAAGCGTTTCCAAGTTTAAAATCACTTATCAAAATGTAACCGACAATGGAAGCCCGCAGTCCGTCGAATATACGGGACCGAGAGATCAATATATTTTTGTTGACGGTTTACATGCAGGGAAGGATTACAGAGTTAAGCTTACACCCGTCTATACGAGCAGCAGAACGAATGTGGATACGGAGATTACGATGTACAAAAGCGGAACCGTCTTTGTAGGGGCTCCGCTAGAGACCCAATTGAAGGTATCCAGCGGCGATACTTTTTTCGGACAAACCAAGCAGGTTGAAATTTCCGTCATTGGAGCCGATCAAATCCGATATACGCTGGACGGTTCGGAGCCAAGCTTTACCCACGGTACTTTGATCGAAGGCGATATTATATTTAATGATTCGATCGTAATTAATGCTACCACCACGTTGAAAGCTATCGCACTGTTAGATGGTGTGWTCAAAGACCAGAAGCAAGTAACGTATACAACAGGAGTAAATCCGGTTTCTCTAACGAATTCAGCTATATTTCATAATTCTCAGACCATTTCTATACAATCGTCGTTCGCAGATTCGCTGATCTACACAACGGATGGAACGGAGCCGCTTTATGATTCGGCTACGGATACGGCGTTAAATGGAATAGCTGTTGCTGCTTCAACAGTCGGGCTGACCGTAACGGAATCAACGTATATGAAGGTAAAGGCAGTAAGGGGGAAAATAACGGGAGCTGCTGCTTCTGCAAAGTATACGAAAGTTCCACTGCTTGCAAATCAGGTTACCGATTGGGATTTCACAAGCGGCGCCCTGCTGTTCGCGGAGGAGCAGGATGGGCTTTATGGCAAGCCGGCTGCCCCTTGGTCGAATCTGCTCGGCTGGGATGTGAATTCGGATACAGGCGTTTGGGCGAATCACATTGATGTGAATCAAGTTTATCGGAATTCGGAGGGTGTTCATCTATTTACAACAGATGAGCCGATCGGGGCTTCTACATCGAATCCAACATTCTATTTGGAACCGAACAGCGCAGGTTATCCAAATATTCCATCTGAATACCGTTATGTCAGCATAACGATGAAGGTGAACCACACCGCCAATGCTGCTATTTATTTCGGGACGGATACGGGAGCAGATACAGACAGGCTGAGCGAATCCAGAAAAATATCGTTTCGCAACACCGCTGCAGAGATTCCGGAATTCCAAAATTATTTGATAGATATGGGCGAGCATGCAGGCTGGACGGGGAACATCACTAAGCTTCGAATCGATCCGATGGCCACCTATCCGAGCATGAAGGACGGCATTGAGATTGTAGTCAAGGAAATCAAGCTGTTGCGCAAGCAAGATCTTTCTCCTGAAATTCGGTTGACTACGTTTCAAACCTCGGTCCACGAAATCGTATCGCCGGGCGATCAGTTTGTCATAAAAGCTGAAATCGAAAATATTGGCGCCAGCATAGCGGGACTTGACTTGCAGCTAAGCGCTCCGGATTTTCTTGAAATAACGCCAGTATCAGGTTTTGATCTCACTGCGCTATCGGCAGGGGAGTCCGCACAAATTGTCTATAATGTCAATGTGCTGGATACAGGGGCTGGCGCAATCGCTTTTTCGGTAAAAGGAAATGGCATCGAAACGACGAGAGGCTTATCCCGCATATTCAGCTTGCCAGCAACACTGCCCGGCAGTGGACAGCAAAGTGACGTCATTATCGGAAACGGAGAGAGGCGATTGGTCTTCCCAGCTCCGAGCCATACTGGTTTGGAGGGCTACGGCTTCGGCTGGCTGGAGGCGAAACGCGATGGCGTATGGAGTAGAATCGCCGTTATGCCTTCTCTTGGAAGCGTTCAAGAAATAATAGATGACGAGCTTATAGTAAAGGAGCTCTATGCAAGCGGTGCTGCGGGCTCCAGCTTCCCAATATCCTTCGAGGCTTCCGATGGGGCATTATGGTCAGGAACGATTCAAGTTGAAGAGACTGCCTCAGGGAATCTGGAATTGGAGCACATGCTGCAATCGAATCAGGCAAGGAATATTGCAGCCATTATTGGGCCAACGCTGCTTCTTGGCGAAGCAGGTGTTCCAGCGCTCGATCCGAACTACGGGGTCATTCGTTCAATGACGGATGTGCAGGGCGATTATATTAACGAAGCGCTGTTTCCTGGTCTGGAGTGGCTGGACGATATGATCAATAATAATCAGTCCTCGAGTACCGATGCTGTCATCGATAATGTAGACGCTTATCGTTATGTTCCTCATCCGCGCAAAATTACGGTGCCGTTAATGGCCGTTCGAAAAGGTGAGCTGATGTTCGGATTAATGTGGGATGCCAGGCAAAAATGGGACGGTATAAATGATCAACCGTCCGCATTTTTTGGCATACCCAATCGCCTTGAACGAGGCGAAGACACGATTTCTACCAAACTAAGCTTATTTATTCCTTCGATCTTTAAAGGGGGCAATGAAAATGCGACGTTTGCAACCGGCATCCCGACCTTTTACGATAAAACAACAGCTAGCGCCAATAATGAAAATCCGATCCGGCATTCTTACTTGTTAGGCGCTAACCAAGCACTAACGCTCCAATCGCAATTGTTTGTTAAGGAAGGGACGGAAATGTCCGCGACCATTGAAGAGTGGACGCAGGAGCACGGACTTGCAGAGCCGCTCCCCTACGCACATGGAACGATGCAGCAGGAAAGCGAAGCTATTCTGACCAGCTTTGAGAATCTATGGTCGCCCTCTGATCATAAATGGATGAATCGTATCGGGCCTGCGGCGACGCCAATGATTACATCTGCATTTATTACACCATATGCCCTATTGAATAAATACGCCGCCGCCTCCTACCAAAACATCGCGAAGCAGCGGGTTCAAACAGCAATGGTTGGGTTAGGCAGCAATTATTCTGCTTATGGCTACATTCTTCCTTTCTATCTGGAAGGAATAACCGCAAAAACGATGGAGGCTATGCAAGGCGTCAATGTAGATTCCTTGATCTCAACGGCGAAGCTCGTAAATCCCGCTGATGTAACGGAGGGCATCTATTGGGATTACGAAACCTTCATTAAACGCAAAGGATTTCCAACGAGTCCTTTTATCGGCCAATTATCGGACGTAACGGCGGGATCAAATGCCGAATTTTTGTTCAAAATGCTTAGACATGCTCGGCTGACTGGCAATGAAAATGCGACAACTTATGGCCTTGCCGGCTTGAATTATATGAATGACAGCTTTACGATGCCTAGAGGCTCGCAGTCATGGGAGCTGAGAAATATGATTCCTGAGCTGGGAACGGCGGCACTTGCAGTAAGAGCCAATGTGGAAGCATACACACTGACGAGCGAAGAGAAATACTTGGAAAATGCGAAGCTGTGGGCGGGAAGAGGACTGCCTTTCATTTATCTATGGAGTGACGGAAGTTATGGCATAGAGAAGGCTGACGGCAACGGAGGTTTTTTTGGCAGCCATACATTTATGGAATATTCGGCGATCGCTTCCTTTGGGCAATCCATATATCGAAGCAACGGTATGCCGCTTCCTTCTACTTGGTTCGGACGGCCAGTCCAGTGGTCTGGTCATGATTACGGGATAGCCTTAATGGAGCTTTATGAATCTATGAAGGCATCTGATTTATGGGAGGAATATTTGGAAGCGGGCGGAATGGACTACCGTAAAATTAGCGAAGGCTTATCCGTCAGCGGGTCAAGACAAACGACTGCAGCCGATAGCCGTTACCCTACCCACTTGTATGATGCTGCAAGTTTGCTGAAATGGGAAACCTCAGACTACCTATACCCAAATTACCAAGGTGCTGAACTTCTTAGCCTGCTTATGGGAGAACGTACAAATCCGGTAACGAAGAAGGTACAAATCGGAACGCATGATATTCGAATAAGCGCTTTGGCTGATATCGAGCTGCTTGATGTTCAGTCGGATCAAATGAGCCTGCGACTCCGATTCCCAACTCCAGGCGAATATACGGTGTTTTTGCAAGGAGTTGAGGCTGTTGGAAGCGTTGAGCTTATACAACCGGAACTAGGCTCGGCGGTAAAATCATTTGCGTTTAGGCCGACAAGCGGTTATGGAGAAATACATGTAGTGGCAGTGGGCGATACGGAGGTGGAACTTGCGCTCACCTCACTTGTTGTTCATAGCTAAATGTCGGCAGCAAACCCCCTCAGGAATATTCAGGTATAAATAGTTATTGAAGAGAGACTTCAAGGCAGCAGATGCCTTGGAGTCTCTCTTATTATTTATTTATAAAATTCATTAGGGACAAAAATCAATAAGCCTCGAACTCCTATTCCTGAAGGAGCTGATCTTTATAATCTGTAGGGGATTTACCTGTAACGAGCTTAAATACTTTGGTGAAATAGTGCCGATCTGTATAACCTGTAATTTCAGAAATTTCTTTTAGAGGCATCTCAGGATGAATTCGCATGAGCTCCTTCGCTTTATTAATGCGGAGAGTAGTTAAATATTCGACAAAGGTTTCTCCATGATGCTTTCGAAATAGATTTCCTAAATGGGTGCTCGAAATTTGAAATCGATCCATAATATGAGTCATTGAAATCGTTTCGCTCAAATTCGCGGATAAATAGTCGGAGATTTGTTCAATTAATCGGACTCCTTTGTTACTGGCGGGGTCATGGTCTTCAAATCGGAAAATATGCGATAGCAAGTTCCAGATATCCTCAGCAGCATTTGAATAGGAGTAGGCGGATTCAATGATTTCCTCCATTTCTTTCTCCGTTGTGATACTTGTGAGGGGTTCTAATGTGCGGAAATGCTTTTCTAACCATTGAACCATTTGCTTGCCATTTCTTTGTATATAGAGGTTCGGACAGGAGTGCTCCTCCCACTGCTCAAACCAATGGAAGATCATTTTTTTTAACAGCTTCCAATCCTTTTTATCCACCGCAATAACAATTTTCTTCTCATCGGTGCTGCTTAGGAGCAGATTGAGTTTTTCTAAAGCGGGTTGTTGCTCAGATAAAAAGATCGTCTTGGATTGTCCAATGACCAGTTGATGGTACAGCTCATCGTGAAGATGGTTCGCAACCTGGTGAAGCTGCCTGATATCGTTAAAGCTTCTGCTAACGGCGATGGAAGGGTGACTGCCTGAACCGCCGATCATCAGTACAATTTCCTCAGCAAGTTGTTTAATCCTCTGGTCGCCGCATTGATATAATCCGAGGATAATAAATCCCCTTTTGAAATCATTTCTTGAAACGATCCAAGCCTTCTCTTTCTTTAGCAATAAAGGATTCGAAGATAGTTTGTTTTGGATTTCTTGCTCCGTCAGAGTGGGACAACGAGCTTTATCTTGTGAAAATGTAGGCTTATTAAAGCAAAACACATAATAGCTAGAGAATGGAAAGCACTGCTGTAAAGTGGTTTGGATACTTTCCTCTATACTCTTGTTTTCGAGCAATTCATTTAATAAAGATTGCTGCTGAAGATAGGTATCCAAGCTAATGCGTGTATTCGTCTTATCTAATAATTGTTCGATGATTGTAGGATCAACCGGCTTGACGAGGTAATCCTCCACATTGGCCCGAATGGCATCCCGGGCATATTCAAAGGAAGAGTAACCGCTCACGATTACGACAATGGTATGAGGCCAATTTTGCCGAATGATGGCTGCAAACTCGATCCCGTTCATGAGCTGCATCTTGATGTCGGTAAAGATTAAATGGGGTTGAACGGTCGGTATGGCTTCCAGTGCCTGGCTAGCGCTAATACATTGGGCGACAATCTGGGTCTGCTCTCTTTTGCTAAAGTCGCTGTTTTCAATTACTTCTTTAAGATGATCCATGTAGAAGGGTTCATCATCAACAATCATAATCCTCATGGCAGCCGCCTCCATTACATGATACGTTAGGGAACTTATGTTAAAGTTTGATGTAGCCATGGAAACATACATAGGCTCCGCAATCCTCGTTATTGCCGAAGGAGAATTGATATTGCTCCTTGAACATGAGCTGAAGTCTAGCAATCGTATTCACTAGGCCCATTCCTCCAATTGAAATAGGCTCGTTTAATGTTTGATTATTTTGAATGCGTTCAAGATAGCCTTGAATGTTGTGCTTCAACGTTTCCAATGAAGCAGGGTCAAACCCGACACCATTATCACTGATTCGTATCTCCCACTTATTTCCGATTATTTTACCGATAATTTGAATTTTCAATTGCTTATCGCTATCCGATAAACCATGCTGAATGGCGTTTTCTATAATAGGCTGAATCATTAATTTGGGGATTTGAATATTTAAAAGCCATTCAGGAACTTCTATATCATAATGTAGCCGGTGTTGATAGCGAGATTTTAATAAATCCAAATAATGCTGTGCAAATTCTAGCTCCTCACTTACGGTTGTGATCGACGAGCCGGAAGAAATCGAATATCGTAAAAATTGAGATAGTTTTCTACTTGTGTCCGATACAGCCTTTTGCTGGCCTCTATCTGATAAAACAGTAATGACACCTAACATATTAAATAAAAAATGAGGATTGATATGAGCTTGTAGCACATCGAATTTAGCTTGCATTTGCAAGGTTCGGAATTGAACAGTCTCCTCAAGACTATCTTGTAAACGCTGGTTCAAGGCTAGAAAGGAACGGTTAATAATTTCGATTTCACCCATATGAAATTTATTTTCAATAAAGGCTTGATTGGTCTCACCTAAATTAATAGAATCAATCGCTTTTTTTAGCTTTTTAAGAGGATGCGTTAAAATTTTGGCGAGAATAAAGTAAACAAAAACCGAGATCGCAATAAGGAGTAGAACGCTTATGATCGTGACATTACGAAATAAGAGCAATGGCGCAAAAAGTTGCGACTTTGGAATAATGGCTACAATCGTTATGCCTGTTTTCTCAGAGGTCTGATACATATAGAAATCATTAGTCCCCTTTTCATTCGTTATGAAGCCGTTCCCTGTATTCCCATTGCCAACCTGTTTAAGGATCGAGGCTAGTTTGTTGGATGAGGGAGGTGTAGACGAATAAAGAACCTGGTCCGCTTGTACAATCATAATTTCTTTATCCTGCTTCGAATCTAATTCCTCTACATGCAATAAATCCGAAGCTTTGAATTGGATTTCAAGAAAACCAACGGGATGCGAGTCCCAGCTGATCTGACGCAGAAATGAAAAGACGGCTTCGGAATCACGGGATAGCCATCTGTCCTTCTCCGAAAAATTCAATAAGGAAGAGCCCTTCGCAGCTTGAACATTCTTAAATCCATCATTCGCAAGGATGGTTTGCATAATATCTACGTCAGCTTCGTTAGTTGAGTAGAAGTCACCTTTTGACGTAAACAAATTAATCCTATGAATCGTTTGATAGACGGCAGCATTCAAGTAAAGGGAGTTTTGAATGGCCTTTTCGGACTGTAACGTTTCGGTGGGACTCGTATTTTTGAGATAGGCGATAGAGCTTAAATATTGGACGGCAGTATAGCTGGAATTGTCACGATTAATATATAGCTGGGTGGTTACGTTGTTATTAATGGTGGAATAAACATCCAGAGCATTGGAGTAACCGCTTACAAGCTTGTCCACATTTTCTTTTAAATTGGTTTCAATATTATTTTTCAAATATACATACATCGGAGTGCTGATAATGAGTGCAATGACGATGAGGACAAGCGAATAAGTCACATATAATTTCGTTTGTAAATTTTTGAAAGACAGCATAGACGACCTCCCCGTTAAGTATAACACATTAAAAATGCAGCCTTGCCCAGTGTGAAATATTTCCCCTAGTACTTTCAAATTCGCCATTTACGATAAGAAGCAAAAAACATAACATTGGTTTTGTAAGCATTTACATCACAAATTTGGAGGAATGAACATGAGGGGTCTCACCACAAAGAGAACGCTGTTATGGATAGTAACGGTTCTTACCATGCTTGTTTTAGCAGCTTGTGCAGGAACGAATAGCAACAGTAATTCAACGGATACGCCGTCAGAAGCCAGTGCAGCTCCAACCTCGGAAAATGTTTCACCATCAGCACCGCCAGAAAAGATTACTCTAAAGGCACTTATGCATACGAGTTGGTTAAAGGGCGGTATGGAAGCGGTTCTGAAGGACTCTGCAGAGAAGGTCGGAATCACTTTAGAGATTGAGAAGCTTCCTGAGGGCGCAGATGGGGATAATTTAATCAAAACCCGGTTTGCCACGAATGATAAGCCAGATCTGTTGTTCTTCTATGGAGGCGTTAATGAGGGCTACGGCTTAGGGAAACCGGAAGAGCAGTTCGTTTCACAGGAGGATCAGCCTTGGATGGCTAACTTCGATAAGAAGGTTTGGACAGGTGCATTCGACTCGGCTGGAACATTTTATGCGGCTCCTTACGGCGGATCTAATATGGCGGTTATGCTGTTTAACAAAAAGGTTTTTGAAAGCTTGAGCTTACAAATTCCAACGACGATGGATGAGTTCTGGGCTGCTTCTGAAGTAATCAGCAAGGCAGGCAAAGTCCCAGTATACTTGTCCGCCAAAGATGCTTGGACATTGCAAATTCCAACCCATCAGTCCGGTGCGGCGCAGGCTGGCCTTCAGGAATTAACAAACAAAGTATTTTCCAATAAAGCTACGTTTTCTAATTTTGATGCTCAAAGACAGGGGATGACTTTCCTTAAGGAAGTTGTTGATAAGAAGTATGTAAACAAAGATTATTTATCGGATACTTATGATAATGCACAGAAGGCATTGGCAAATGGGGGTGCAGCTATGTATCCAATGGCTACATGGGTCATGACCGATATTGCGGCCAAATACCCTGAACAAACGAATGATATTGGAGCATTCCTTATTCCCTTTAATGGTGGGGGCAAGGACGTTGCTGGGGTATATGCGCCTAATGCTATGTATGTCGTGAAAGGAAGCAATCAAGAGGCGGCTCAAAAATTCGTCAACTACTTTGAATCCGTTGAGACTCAAAATATTTATTTCGGCGCAGAAGGCGGTATACCAGCCATCAAGGGAGTTACGAATACACTTCTGACACCTGCTGAGCTTGATGCACAGAAGTTTGGAGAGGAAGGAAAAGCTGCTCCAACCGGCGTTAATCCTAGCGAAGGCATCCCTGCCTATGGATACGGGGATTATCCAGCATTCCTGCAGGATTTAGTAGCAGGCGCGAAAACCCCAGAGCAGGTGCAAGAAGCGGAACAGAAAGAATTAGTGAAGAACGCTAAAGCTAAGGATGATCCGAACTTCAAGTAAAGCTTGCTAGAAATAGTCGATATGAAAAGCAAATTTGGAGAGTGTTTCTGAAATAGAGAAACTCTCTCTCTTTTTTGGAGGGCAAATAAATGCTGAAGCGTCATTACTACAGGTACTCAATGCTAGCTCCAGGACTTTGTATATTTTTAATCTTTTTCGTGTGGCCAGCGATTTCAAATTTTTTCTATGCCTTCACGAATCTAGACGCCACCTTTCATTACACACGGCTCGTTGGATTTGAAAATTTCATATCCCTATTTGATGATTCGAGCAATTCTATTGCATTTAAGAATACTTTTATTTTCACAGTGGTCACAACAGTCGGTAAAGTCGGACTTGGGTTTATATTAGCTAACTTTGTAAACCAAAAGCTAAGAAGTACAAATTTCTTGCGCTCTGCCCTTTTCTTTCCCGTCATACTAAGCCCGATTGCAGTATCACTGGCATTTACAGCCCTATTTCACCCGAGCCGGGGGTTTATCAATGTGTTATTGGAGAACCTTCATCTTGGTTTTCTAACCCAACAATGGCTTACAAATAGCCATATCGTGATGTATTCCATCTCCTTTGTTGAAATATGGAAGTGGACGGGATTAACGGTCATCTTGTTTCTGGCAGCACTTCAGACCATTCCGAAAGAGATGATTGAAGCCGCCAAGATTGACGGAGCAACAAATTGGGAGCAGAAGAGGCATATTATATTCCCGATGATTCTCCCCGTTGTGAATACCAACATTATTATTTCGCTCATTGGCGGATTAAAAGTATTCGATATCGTTTATGCGCTTACTGGAGGCGGTCCAGGGAATGCTTCTAGCGTAATTAACACAATGATCTACAAAAGTTTCTCGCAAGGAAGAAATGGGGAAGCGACTGCCGCTAGCTTGTTATTGTTTGTGATCATTCTCGTCCTTGTATCCATAACGAACAAATATCTAAATAAAGACAACAGAGGGTGAGTGGAATGCGAGTATTGCGTAAAACATTATGGGAAGCTCTATCTGTGTTCATTAGCTGTATCATCGCCATTCCTATCTACTTGGTCGTTGTGAACTCCTTCAAAACACAGGCGGAGGCTTCAGATTTAGGATTATCCTTCCCGACGAAATGGAACCTATGGCATAACTATTCAGATGTGTTCGTAAATGCCAAGATTCCTCAGGCATTATGGAATACAACGATTTTAACCGTCATTAGTGTATTCTTTATCGTTATTTTCTGTTCACTGTCCGCTTATTTCATTCAACGGAGAGATAACCGGGTGAGCAGGCTGCTGCAAACGGTTATTATTGCCGGCTTAATATTGCCTTCCTCCATTATTACGACGTATATGCTGATGTTTGATTTGCATCTGGTTCGTACTTATTTAGGCGTGATTTTGCTTTATATTGCTGGGAATTATGCTTTTCTAACCTACGTATACATCGGTTTTTTTCATAGCATTCCAAGAGAATTGGATGAAGCCGCAATGATTGACGGAGTTAGCCCTTACGGATTGTTTTGGAAGATTATTTTCCCATTGCTGAAGCCGGTAAGCGCCAGCGTCCTAATTATTGCATTTATGTCGGTATGGAATGACTTCACTACCCCGTTTTATTTCTTAAATACGGCGAGCCGCTTCACCTTAAGCTTGACCGTATACTTTTTCTTTGGTCAGCATTCCTCGGATTGGAATCTGGTTTTTGCTGACTTGGTTATGGTATCCATGCCGGTCATTCTATTGTATCTATTCTTGCAAAAGTACATCGTTGAAGGCTTAACGGCAGGGGCAGTGAAAAGTTAAATGGGAGGGTGAGGTTTGCTAAATGTCAGTGCATAACGTGAAACAAACAGCGGAGTCACTCGTTTTTGTGGGGCAAGAAAAGCAGCAGCTGCGATTCCACCCGATCGTCAAAGGAAGCTTGAGCTTAAGAACACATACGAATTCCGAGCATGTGAAGTCGGTTAGTTATAAAGAAGGAAAGGATTTTATTGTTGATTATGAAACTGGGCTGATTGCAAGAACGGTCGCAAGCAGTATACGGGATTGGGCTGACCATGTATTCTTTCAAAACCTGAACTTCGATCATCATTTGTTTGAGGAATACAGTAATCGCAGTTTCACTGTATTTATAGACTACGAATATGAGAGGGAGCAACATCAACATCAATTAAATGCCGGAATGAGCTTGGGGGCTAGTCGTTTATTAAAAAACACGATGAAAAAGCTTAATGCCGGACAAGAAGCTGTTTATGTGGTTTTTGGTGACAGCATTAGCGAAGGCGGAGAGGCAAGTGAGGATAGCTATACTTTTTATCAACGTTTTGCGCATCGGCTATCTGCTATAAGCTCGAGTGGAAACCTTCGCGTTGTTAATAAAGCAATCGGAGGAGAGACAAGCACGGGAGGCGCAGCCCGCATAGAGCAGGATATTGTGTCTAATCAACCCGATCTTCTAACGATAGGGTACGGGATGAATGATCAGAATCTATTCGAGGGAGAAGTGGCAGTACCTTATGCTATTTACGAGAGTAGTATTCGAACGATTATAGAATCTAAGATGCGTAGCTGTGAAACAGATATTGTGCTTGTTACGCCTTGCGAGCCAAATCCCTTGTGGAAATATACGAGTGGGCTAATGGATGGATACGCTGAAGTTCTTCGTCGCTTGGGGAAGGAATATGATATCGGCGTTGCAGATGTGAATGAGATTTGGAAACAAGAATTACGAGCAGGAAAAACGCCAGAGAGCCTTCTGCTCAACAATATTAATCATCCGAATGATTATGGGCATTGGCTTTATTATCAGGCATTTGAACATCTAATAGAAGGGTGATGCTGTCTTATGAAAGCTTTGCAAATTACAGGAGCGAATACGTATACCATCTTAGAACATGAAATTCCGGTACCTTTTGATGATCAGGTATTGGTAGAGATAAGACTGGTGTCAACTTGTCCTCGCTGGGATATGAATATGCTGGCTGGCCGCAATATGTTTAATTATAATGAATCTCCCAATTACCCATTACCCCCGGGGTTTCCGGGACATGAGCTGGCTGGCGTAGTCAAATCGGTGGGAAAAAGCGTGCGTACGCTGAATGTGGGGGACCGTGTGGCTGCCCTTGAGCATTTGGATGGTAACGGGGCTTATGCGCAGTATTTATGCTTCCGTGAAGAGGAGCTCATCAAACTGCCAGATCATATCTCTGATAAACAAGCAGTATCGCTTGAACTATTGAAATGTGTAGTAATTGGAATCATGCAATTTGGCGATCTGCGGGGCAAATCTATCGTCGTGTCCGGTCTAGGACCTGCGGGAATGCTGGCCATTCAGGTGGCGCGCCTATGGGGGGCTTCACGTGTTATCGGAGTAGATATTAATGAAACGCGAGTACGACAGGTTCGAGAGCTTGGACTTGGCGAGACTTGCCTTGTCGATGAGCTGCAGGGTCAACAATTCGATTTAGGCTACGATTGTGTCGGGGCGGCCGCTTCTGTGCAAAATCTGATTGAGTACGTAGATGAACATATCGTTATATTTGGTGTTCTTCGCGGAGAAGTGAAGTATCCGGAGCATCTGTGGTACAAGGGAATGAAGCTGGAATCTTATAAATACCGCAATGTTGGTCCAAGGGATCATGAGCTGCTAATCGACCTGGTGGGAAATAAGAAATTAAACATGGAATGTTTGCAAACTCATCATTATACGTTTGATCGGTATCAGGAAGCCGTTGATTTATTAAATAAGCAGGAAGCGATTAAGGTATATTTTTATCCACAAACCGATTTCGATATTTAAGTCCAATATACAAGGCGGAGGGGATCTGGCAATGAAAGGCTATGGTGTTGTATTCGTTGATAAAGGCAAGGTTGAATATCAAGAGGTAACCGTTCCTGAGCTAGGGAGTCGTGATATCGTCATCGACGTGGAGCATTCTTGGATTAGTATTGGAACGGAATCTTCCTTCCTAAAGGGCGAACGAATCGCGGGAGAAGTCCCATACCTTGAGGGTGATGCTTTGCCATTTCCACAGATCAACGGCTATCAAAAGGTCGGTAAAATTAGAGCGTTGGGTGATCAGGTAGAGGGGTTTCAAGCAGGTGAGCGCGTATTTGCCACGGTAAGCAAAGTAAAGGGAATGGCATTTAGTGAAGGAGGCCATGTCAGCCCAGCGGTAACGGACGTTAACCAAGTATGGAAAATTCCAGACGGGATGAGCCCTGTGGCGTTTGCTGGGCTTGTGCTTACACAAGTTGGCTATAATTGCGGCTCTCGGCCACCGGTGAAGGAAGGGGATCAGGCCGTCGTTATTGGCGACGGTCTTGTCGGCCAGTGGGCAGCTCAAACCTTAATTCACCGGGGGGCTAAGGTTGCCGTGCTGGGCCGACATGAGGAGCGGTTAGCGCTTCTCCCGGATGAGGCACTCGCGATTAATACGTCCAAGAACGACGTAAGCGGGCAGCTTTCTTCACTGCATGCCGATCTTTCCATTATTGTGGATACGGTAGGCTCGCTCGCCGCGGTTTATGAATGTCTTCCCTACTTGCGTCATAACGGACATCTGGTCTCCGCCGGGTTCCTAGGGACAGATGGCAGAATTGATATCCAATCTCTGCGGGAGAAAGAAGTTACTCTTCACAATCCTTCGGGATGGGATAACGAAAGAATGAATGCAACGATTCGTGGAATAGAAGAAGGCTGGCTGCAGACAGAAACACTCATCACGCATCAGTTTCCAGCGGAGCAAGCTACAGAGGCTTGGAAACTAATTTTGGATAAAAATAAACCCTGTCTGGGTGTGGTTTTGAACTGGGATAGGGGGCTTTAACATGCAAAATTTTCATCTCATCTGCAATGCCCATCTGGACCCGGTATGGCTTTGGGAGTGGGAGGAGGGAGCCGCAGAGGCTATTTCTACCTTCCGAGTTGCCGCTGAACTGTGTGAGATCTTTGATGGATTTATTTTCAACCATAACGAGGTTACGCTGTACAAATGGGTAGAGGAGTACGAGCCCGAGTTATTCGTGCGTATTCAGAAGCTTGTTCGGGAGGGAAAATGGCATATCATGGGCGGGTGGTACTTGCAGCCAGATTGTAATATGCCATCAGGTGAATCTTTTGTTCGCCAGATGCTCCTCGGTCGACTCTATTTCAAAGAAAAATTCGATTCCTACCCCACGACCGCAATTAATTTCGATCCGTTTGGACATACGCGGGGACTTGTACAAATTATGAAAAAATCGGGCTTCGATTCCTACCTATTTTGTCGTCCTGATCCGGTTAACTGTGAGCTGCCTGGAGAGGATTTCATTTGGACTGGCTATGATGGTTCAGAGATTATTGGGCATCGTGCGCTTGAGATGTACAATTCCCCCAAAGGTCAGGCCGATCATAAAGTGAAGGAGTGGCTGGAGAAAAAACAGCATAACCCTGTTGCTTCCTTACTCTGGGGAATTGGCAATCATGGCGGAGGGCCATCCAGATTGGATCTCGTTCAACTGCAGGAGTTGATTTCATCCAGCCAGGATACTCAAATCCTGCATTCCACCCCGGAAGCTTATTTCCAAGAATTAAAAGAGAGTGGTATAGAGCTTCTTCATCATAAATCGGATATTAATCCATGGGCGGTTGGATGCTACACTTCACAAATCCGGATTAAACAAAAGCACCGGCTGTTGGAAAATGAAATTTATATGTTGGAAAAGATGGCTTCGCACGCTGCTCTTCTGAGTCTAACGAGCTATCCCTATGATGACATTCATGAAGCTTTATGTGATCTCATGGTCACGGAATTCCATGATGTGCTTCCGGGTTCTTCTATTCAACCCGTAGAGGAGGCTTCCTTGCGTTTAGTTGATCATGGACTCGAAATCATTTCTCGATTGAAAGCCAAAACCTTCTTTGCGCTTGCCAAGGGACAACGCAAAGCGGATGAAGGCGAGATTCCTATTTTGGTTTATAATCCGCACCCGTACCCTATCTCAACCATCGTGGAATGCGAGTTTCAATTATCCGATCAGAACTGGAACGATGAGTTCTCACTTCCTGTTGTCTATCAAGAGGGAGTTCGTCTTCCATCACAGGCGGAAAAGGAGCAGAGCAACCTTAATTTGGATTGGCGTAAACGTACCGTATTTCAGGCCGTTCTCGCTCCAGGCCAAATGAATCGTTTTGATGTTCAATTGGAAGTTTTACCGAGAAAACCCGAGCTGGAACTTAAAACTCACAATCATCGCATAACGTTTCAAAACGAAGAAATGGAGGTGATTGTTAACTGTAAAACCGGATTAATAGATCGTTATCGGGTGCATGGAATTGATGCGGTAAAACCTGGAGCATTCATGCCCTTAGTTATCGAAGACGATGATGATGCTTGGGGAATGAACGTACAAAGCTTTCGCCAAGTGGCAGGCGTGTTTGCATTAATGTCCGCGAGTGAAGGGACACAGTTCTCTGGGGTGACGGAGCAGATGCTGGAGTCTGTGCGTGTTATTGAAGACGGAGAAGTGAGGACAGTCATAGAAGCTATCTTTCACTATCATGATTCTTTTGTCGCGCAAACCTATAAATTGCCTAAGAGCGGTACTCTTATTGAAGTGCAGCTCCGCGTGCATTGGAACGAGAAAAGCAAAATGCTGAAGCTTTCCGTTCCGACCCCTTATGAGCAAGCAAAATATCAGGGTCAAGTGGCGTATGGTATGGATGATCTGCCTTCAGATGGTAAAGAGGTTGTCGCCCAAAAATGGACAGCTGTCCATGATCAAGAAAATGATTTTGTGATGATCGAAATGAATGATGGAACGTACGGTTCTGATTATGCCAATGGGGAGATGCGTCTTTCGTTGCTTCGCTCTCCAGGCTACACAGGGCATCCGATTCATGATCGAACGATCATGCCGCAGGATCGTTATTCCAATCGAATCGACCAAGGAGAAAGAGTGTACCGTTTCTGGTTTAACGCGGGAAAAGCTTCAGAGCTTCTGACGACTGTGGATCGCGATGCGCTTACGGTTAACGAAAAGCCATTTGCGCTCTCCTTCTTCCCTCCTGGAACCGGACAACGACCAGAGTCATCTCTGATCCTGAGTGATTCGAGCATTCTAGTAACGGCATTCAAGAAAGCGGAACGATCCGAGGATTATATCATTCGTTTGTTTGAACCGACGGGCCAAAGCAGAACGACAGAGCTTCACATTCCTTCATTGAATATGAAGCAGGTAATCACACTAGGAAAGTTTGAAATTAAAACGTTCAAATTAAACGTGACAGACAAAATACTGTCAGAAGTAAGCATGATGGAGTCAGAAGAATAGGAGCTGTGATGGAATGAGCGGTTCTAAGAACGACTTATATGGAGAAGATCCAGATATCGGAAACTGGTATCGTGAGAAACAAAAGATCGAACTCGATCATCTCATCAAGCGAATGCGTGCAACTGGGAATCAGAATCGGGCGGAGTTCTTCCGCCCGGATACCTCATCGATAGATACGTACGAAGCGGGACTAGAACCCTATCGTGAGAAATTCAAAGCGATGTTAGGATGGCCGCTGAGTGATCCAGCGCTAGATTCATCAATACCTATTGCTCGGGTTGAATGGGTTGCCCAAGATCGTTTAAGCAAAATTTACAGGGTTATGGTTGAAGGGGAATATGGTCTGACGACGTACGGCCTGTTATTCCTGCCACTGACGGAGGGGCCTTTTCCTCTCGTGATTTCACAGCATGGAGGAGAAGGCACGCCGGAATTATGTTCCAGTTTCTATGGTCCCACGAACTATCATGATATGACGCGAAGAGTACTTCAAAGGAACATCGCTGTATTTGCGCCACAGCTTCTGCTCTGGAAGGAAGGGGAATACGGTCCTCCGTATGACAGGGCGTCTATCGATAGACAATTAAAGCAGGTGGGCAGCTCTATTGCTGCGGTGGAAATCTATAAAATTCAGCGGAGCTTGGATTATTTATTATCACGGAATGATATCGCCGCTGACCAAGTCGGTATGATTGGTTTATCCTATGGCGGGTTTTATACCCTCTTTACAGCAGCAGCGGATACTCGTATTAAGGCGGCGTATTCATCCTGCTTTTTCAACGATCGCTTTAGGTATGATTGGTCTGATTTTACTTGGTTTAATGCTGGCAATAAGTTTCTAGACGCAGAAATAGCAGGATTAATTTGTCCGCGATTTCTGCATATTGAGGTGGGTAAAAAGGATGAACTGTTCCACTATGCACATGCGCTTAAAGAGCTTGATAAACTAGCCGTGCCTTATGGGCAGCTGAATATCATGCATCGATTGTCGAGAGAAGTAGTTGATGGAGCTCATGAGCTGGATATTAACGATAGAGCAATGGAGTGGTTTTGCCAAGCGGTCCGAATGTGAAATATTCCCCCTGCAACTTTCGAATCCTCCATTTACCGTATGGGGCTGAAATCATATCATGGTTAATGAAAGCGCTTTAATAAAAGGAGAGGGGTTTTAATCATGAGGAGCAAGAGGTTTAAGGCTTTTAAAAAGGGGATGACATGGACGATTGTCTTTCTCTTATTATTTTCAAGCTTACCGGTCATATCGAATGGCGCAGCTTCAAACGAAAGTACTTTAAGGGATACTTCTTCAGGGGCGGATGCTTACTTGTGGACAGAAGGGGAAGATTATTTATCTGTTTCTCCAGGGGGTTATTATCGGAATGATGAATCGCAGGCAAGCGGAGGGAAATACCTCGCCTTGCATACGAATACGCCCGATACATCAGCGACTGCGGAGTATCAAGTCGATATACCAGAAACCGGAAGCTACGATATATGGGTGCTGGCGACAGGTATGAGTCTTTGGATGTCCGCTTATAGCTGGAAGCTGGACGAAGGCATATATCATTCACCTCCCGTTGTCACGGAGGGAGCTGTCTTCGCTTCGGAGGGGATGCCCTTTTATTGGCATCAACTAGATAGCACCGAGCTGACTCAGGGGCAGCACAACCTAGCATTTTTAACAAACGCTCCTCGGCAGGGGGCGAACGATAGTCTATATAATCAAGGCATCGATGCGATCGCCGTCGTACCTGTTGATTGGGAATGGCAGCCGGATGGTCTGAGTAAACCAACGGCTCCCATTGTACCTGAACCGTCAGACGAAGAAAATTATTTATGGATGGAAGGAGAAAACGCTCATTCTGCACAAGGGGGTTATCATGGAGCGGCTGAGTCACAGGCAAGCGGAGGCACTTATCTCTTGCTGCAAACCAATACACCAGGTACCTCGGCAACTGCGCAGTATCAAGTGGATATACCAGAAACAGGAAGCTATGATATCTGGGCGTTAGCTACGGGGCTGAGCATTTGGATGTCTCCTTGGAACTGGAAGCTGGACGAGGGCTCCTATACAACCCCGCCTGTTGTGACGGACGGCTCCATCTTTGTTGCTGAGGGCATGCCTTTCTATTGGCACAAATTAAGCAGCGCGGATCTGAGCCAAGGACAGCATGACTTCACGTTTTTAACGAATACGCCAAGACAAGGAGCAAGCGACGGTTTGTATAATCATGGCATCGATGCAATCGCCGTTGTGCCTGCCCTTTGGGGGTGGCAGCCGAATGGATTAAGCAAACCTTTTGATAAGGCAGCCGTTAAATATGAATACGTAACAGGCGCGTTAGATAAATCGTTGGTGAATCGAGAAGAGCAAGTAGGCGTTACGGTTACGAATAAAGCCATTGCCCCAGTCAATGCAAGCCTTAGCTTCTTCGTTGAATTAGTATATGAGGGGGAAGTTGTATCAAGGGCGGTTAAAGAGTTTAATAAAACATCTTGGACGGCTGGTGAGGAGCATACGGAAACGATTCAATTAACGGTTCCGTTTAATGCTCCAAAAGGAAAAAACGAAATCCGTACCGGCATTGTAGATATTTCTTACGATAATGCAGTTAATGGCGAGAAGTCGGTTAAAGTAGGCCATTTGAATATTGAACAAGAAGAAACGAATGCTGCGGTGCCGATGCTAAAGGCAACGATAGCTAATCTGCAGGTTCAGCCGAACCAAGCCAGCCCTAGATCCTATGCAGGAAATGTAACGTATGCTTTGAATCAAGCCGTAGATTTTGATACGACGGGATATTTAAGCCTTTATAAGGGCGATGTGCTTTGGTATGTTGCCGAGATTGCAGCTGTGAATACTTCCGAGCTCCAGGCTAATGTGGAAGCTCAGGCATCGTTTAGTTTTACACTGCCTGAAGGAGTGCCTGCTGACAGCTATACTGTGGCATGGGGTCTCCACAAATTGCAAGCAGAGCAGGAAACAGCGGGGCAAGTTGAAGTGACAGTCGCTGCGTCCAATACGGACTACAAGCCATTAACACACGGTACTTTTACCGATGAAAAGCTGGGACAATCTCATTTCTGGTATGCTAACCAGTCGCATACGATGATTTGGGATGGTAAACCATTCGTACCGATCGGTGGTATGTTTACTTCGGATTATTTGCTCTTTTACTCCAAAACAGATCCTGCAATCAATAAAGCAAATTGGGATAAGGATGTTGAAGTACTGCAATATATGAAGGCACATGGGGCAATGGATATGTATATCAATACGGCTGTCATGGAGGTTCCGGCATGGGCATGGCAAAAAATGCTGGATTACTTAGACCAGGAAGGCTTTACTTATGGCCTGCAGGTACAAGGAGCCCAAGGGTTGACCCTTTCCGCTTATATGCCTAGAGCCTATGAAGGAGCGGGCGTGCTGAAGAAAGAGAATATCGTGGATAGCGGAGAAGTCACCTTAACGGTACCCACGTTTCAAATTTCAGGTTATGTGGATGCGATGTCGGCGCTGTATGTGGTCATGAATCCGACGACAGGCGAGGTTATTCAATCCGGTGAAGAGAATATTCGCAAAGTGGATTCAGCTACGCTCGAGCTGCATGCAAATGTTGTTCTTCCGAGTGCGAACCAAACGGCCTATACCGTTTATTTTACACCTAAGGTTAAGTACTCTGGCCATACTTTAAGGAATATTTGGGATGCAGGAGATTTGATTATTAATAGTATGGTAGACACGCTTAGCAAGGTCACCTGGGGTCCCAATTTCAGACTGTTTGTTGATCCTGTTACGAACGAATCAGGAATATACAACGGAGATGAAGGTTATCTGTTTGACTCCCCCATCTATAGTTCACAATTTGTAGATTGGTTAAAACAGAAATATAACACATTGGATGCCTTAAATGAGGCTTGGAAAATGAGCAGTCCTGTTGAATCTTATGAAACAGCGGCGCGTTTAGTGCCCATTGTACGGGGAGAAGGATCGGCTGCTTGGAACAACCAATTGTATTTGGTAGACAAGGGAAATCCAGGTTCTACGTATGCAGCGGATGCTTATCGCGGCGTTTTATGGGATGATTTTGTCGATTTCAGAGAGGGTTCCTATAACGACTATCTCATGAGATTTTCAGATGCGATTACAAATGTCGTTGATGTACCCGTTGTATTTAAGCTTTCTGGAACTACAAGGAAATACTTTATTAATGATAAGCAGACTGGAGGGTTTGCTGGCGTTGGAGGCGAGATCTACGGCGATAATGAATATCTAATTAGAGAAAGATCGGGTTATACCTAGAGAAAGATCGGGTTATACC
>NZ_JBFRGC010000020.1:0-173066 GCF_052115145.1 Paenibacillus sp. 2TAB26 | reverse complement strand
GTTATAATACGTAACAGCAGTTATTTTCAGAATATAGTTAGATATCTAACAGTATTGTTCGAAATTATTTTTGTGTAAACGTGCTTTGAATTTGAAAGATGGATTTTCATTTTTCAGCATTTAGTTAGATATCTAACTAAATTGACAATTGTTGGCTCCTCAAAAAAACAGAAAGAAGTGATTTTCATGGAACAAACCGTCATTGAATCGAACGAAAGTATTTATTATTTTGAAAAAGCCCCAATTCCCAAAGCAATTGCTCATTTTAGCATACCCATGATTTTAGGGATGTCTGCAAGTGTTATTTATTCAATAATTAATGCGTACTTTATTGGTTTCCTTCATAACTCAGAAATGTTAACGGCGATCACGCTCACCTTGCCCGTCTTTGCTATTCTGATGGCATTTGGGAATCTAATTGGCATCGGTGGGGGAACCTATATATCGCGGCTCTTAGGGGAAAAAGAATATAAAAGCGTGGAACAAGTTTCTTCTTTTTCATTTTATAGTTCGATTCTTTTAGGAGTTGTCATTTGTTTGGTTAGTATACCGTTCATAAGTTCAATCGTATACGGGTTAGGGGCGAGCTCCATATCGTTTCTCCATACGAAAGACTATGTGACCATAATGCTTATTGGAGCTCCGGCTGTAATCGCAAATTTTGCGCTGGAACAGACTGTTAGATCTGAAGGAGCAGCCAAAGTATCGATGTATGGCATGATATTAAGCGTGATTTTGAATATTGTTTTGGATGCTCTTTTTATTTTTGTATTCGACTGGGGAATGAAAGGAATTGCTGCCGCTACTATGCTCGCAAACCTTGCGTCTGTAGTTTATTATGGCCAATATATTCATCGTAAAAGCCCATTTTTAACGCTTTCCTTGAAGGCTTGTCGAGTAACGATAACTATGATTCGAAATATTTTAAGTGTTGGTGTTCCTGTTTTTTTACTCAGCGTTTTTATGGGAACGACGGCATTGTTTTTTAATCATTTTCTCGCCATTTATGGAGATACCTCTGTTGCGGCCTTTGGAACATCTTCTCGGCTTATGCAATTTCCTGAATTTATTATAATGGGCTTATGTGAAGGAGTGATTCCTTTGATAGCCTATTGTTTTACAGCAAATAAGAAACGAATGAAAGAAGTCATCCAGTTTACTGCTGCTGCTGTCATTTCGATTGCTGTCTTATGCGGTACTATTGTATTCTTCATCTCGAATCATCTAATAGGTCTGTTCACGATCGATCAAGAGCTGATTGCAACAGGGAGTTATATTTTGAAAGTAGTTTTTCTATCCTTGTTTATGACAGGTTTTACGCTTTTAATTACTGGTATTTTTCAAGCTACAGCACAAGGAAAGGCAGCTCTTGTTATGGCGGTTGCCCAGGGAGTTATTTTTATTCCAACTCTGTTTGTGATGAATCATTATATGCAGTTTCATGGTGTTATTTGGTCCATTGTCATCGCTGATTTTATGGCTTTGGTCATCGCTAGCGTACTGCTCTTTGTACTTCGTAATAAGCTGACGATAGCGCCGGAAATGGGCTCATTTGAGGGCTGAAATGTAAACGTTAGGAAAGAGGAAGGTAAGTAACGGCAATAGTGAACTTCATCGAGTCTGTGTAGAAGTACTTCGTACTCAAAAATAAATATATAACATTCTAAGGAATATATAGTTTCTTTTCATGGCAGCAAAAACAGAGCGGAAAAGCAGAGAACGTAAGCTTAGGTTCCCAATATCTTAAACTAGCTCATGTCTTATGACATGGGTTTTTCATTTTTACTGATATCTTCCAAAAATTTCATGATTATTTTCTATTTTTTATGATATTATACAGGGGACAAGATCGTTCGAAAGAATGAAGAAAAAATAGCAAAAAGGAGAGGGAATTGATATCTAGATATGATAAATCAATTATTAATTCATCTAATTATCATATGTTTTCCGATCTTTATCCAACAATTTTTTTATTCTCGAAATAAATTAATTAATAGAATTTCTTATCAAGTTCTAAATGGATTTGTGTTTGGAGCATCCTCTATCCTTTGTATGGCTTATCCTATTTATGTGATGGGCAACTTTCATGGCGATTTAAGAAGCATTCCTTTAATTGTTCTGATCATTTATGGCTATGAGTATGTTGTACCTGGCATTATTGCCCTTGCTGCTGCCATCTTATACTGCTTGTGTATGGGAGGAGATGATGTCTTCCTTTCTACAGCAACATTGTTGCTAAGTGTGGGGCCGTGTTTCTTTTTTTTAAAGTCGTTGCGTAAAAAACAAGCTACCAGACGTATGCTGATTTGTATGAACTTATCGATTTATTCCGTTATTGTGTTCATTTTATCTTTTTTTGTTTATCTAGAGATTAACTCCTACACAAACGAGATTCATTCAGACTGTATTTTTATCATTTCGATTTTAGCTGCAGCATCATTTATTGGAATGGGTGTCTCTATATTACTGAAAGAGCATTTTATCGAAACGGCATATTTGAAAAATGAGCTGGAGCGTAGTGAAAAATTGAAGATCGTAAGTCAAATTGCGGCTTCCGTAGCTCACGAGGTGCGAAATCCTCTGACGGTAGTGAAAGGATTTTTACAGCTGTTGAAGGAATCTGTCGATGACAAAAAAAAGGATTACTTGAATATTGCTTTAGCTGAATTGGATAGAGCAGAGTATATTATTTCTGATTATTTGAATCTGGCTAAGCCGCAAGCAGATCAGCTGGAAGTAATCGAGATTTCCGAATTTCTGGTACATACATTGGAAATTATGAATTCTTATGGGTTAATTCAAAATGTGCAAATCCACTTAAACTGTAATCAAACGGATCTTTATATAAGGGCAGACAAACCGAAGCTGACTCAAGTGATATTAAATCTAATTAAAAATGGGGTAGAAGCGATCCCAGATAAAGGTGAAGTGACTGTCAATGCCTATTATTACAAAGAAGAAATTTGTATAGAAATTATTGATACTGGAAAGGGCATATCTAGAGAGGAATTGGAGCAATTAGGTACCGTTTTTTTTACGACAAAGGAAACGGGGACAGGCTTAGGCATTTTGGTAACCTTTCGGATTGTCGAAGCATTAAAGGGTAAAATTGCTTTTCAAAGCGAGCTCGGAATGGGGACGAAGGTATTGCTGAAATTCCCTGCCGTAGATCAATTGAAATAAGTCTATAAATGAAGAATAGCCCCATTCTCCATAGGAGAATGGGGCTATTCATGTTATTTATTGCGAAGCATCATCGTCCACAAATCAGAGCTTTCATAACCGAGGCGCCAAGCTGCAACGCCAGCCAAATCGTAAGTTTTGGCTATATCGATACGAGCTTTGACCGTGTTTTCGGTTTCAGCCCAGAATAAATAGGTGAAGCCGTCTTTGGTATACTTATATTTCATCTGTCCGGATTCCGGGTCCATCTCACCTTGAGCGTTCGTATCTGCAATAAGCTTAGGTATTTCCTTCATAAAGATGGCACGGTTGCTGACTAGCTTATTCGTGCTGTCGAGCTTCCATTCACGAACGTAAAAAGGAATGCCTAGCATAAGCTTGTTACGCGGAACGCCATAGCTCAAAAATTGCTTAACGCCTTCTTCAACCCAGTTGAGGCCAGCAACGGAACCAGGCACCTCGCTTCCTTTCCAATGCTCATCATAAGCCATAATGATAATCGTATCGACGACTGCCGATAGAGCGGTATGGTCGTAAGCGGTTCTATCATTCCAGCTTAAGCTGCCGCGTGGCAAATCGATAGATATTTGCATACCTTTGTCATGCACGGCTTTAGCAAGTGCTGTAACAAAGGTGGTATAGGCAGCCCGATCCGTTCCAGCGACCTCTTCGAAATCAAGATTGATGCCTGCAACACCGAGTTGAGTAAGCTTCGCTACAAGCGTCTTAATGAAAGCTTGCTGGGCGGTGTTGTTCTTTAAAAATTCCGTCGTCATTTTTTTGTTAAATTGATTGTGAACGAGCGGCATTACTTTAATTCCTTGTTCTTTGAATGTGTCTACGACTACTTGATCTGAAGTGTCGATCATTGAGCCATCCGCAGCGGAGAGCTCAAACCAAGTAGGGGAGTCAATCGACAATCCTTGCGTATTAGCGACATGGCTGATAATCGTTGCGCTTGTAGCGCTGCCATTCCATCCCATATAAACTAGGCTTTTGGTATTGCTGAAAATTTTACGGCCTTCGCTCGTTTGAACAGTGCTGTTCGCAAAACCCTTCGCATACGCAATTGCACCGGTCTTTGTATTGAAGGCTCTTAATTTCTTGTCGCCTTGATAAACGGCTAAATAAGGAATACCGGACCAGTATACTTTCTCATTAAAGGTAACTTCTGCATTTGGTGTTTTTTTCGCAAGCTGTACAGCCCCATCTAAGCTAATAGAAGAGCCGACCACGGCACCATTTTGTTTTACTAAATAAGCAGGAACATTCGAATGAACGATCTTACTCGTTGCTGTATTTAATACCTGACTGCCAGAAATGGAGTATGAGGCATTCATAGCATCGAGGAGGTAGGAGTAAAGCGGTAACTCTTCTACAGGTGCCCCATCCACAGTAATCTGATAGACGGGTGCAGCTGCGCGCTGTGCTTTAGTTTGTGCAGCTGTCTGGTTTCCCCAAACCCATTTGTTCGTTGTTAAGTCGATTACATGGGCATTTCCCCATTTTTTAGCTTCCTGCTTAGCGGCAGCAAGTGTAAGGAAGGACCAATTGTCACGAGTGTTGTCGCCTTGATAAAGCTTGAACTTGGAATAGGATTGATAACTCCAGCCAATGTTTTCAAGATCACGGATATGTACGTTAGTTAGGTTTTTAGCAACAGATAATGCTTGATTGTAAGTGCTAAACTCCCATTTCGGGAGAGTTTGACCGTTCTGATAAACCTTGTAACGAGGGAAGTTATCCCATACCCAAGCACGATCGGCAATTTTCTCGACATGACTGTAACCGAATTTCCCGGCATAGGAAATCGCTTGGCCCTCCGTAGTGAACTCACGGAGCATTTGGTCATTTTGATAAACACGGAATTTTGTCATTTGATTTGCTGCAGCATCTGCAATGCCTGCCGTTGCTGTCATGATTGTTTGGCAAAAGAAAAGCAAAAGCAGTGCTGTACTCATTTTTTTTCTCATAGATTTGTCATATACACTCCTCTCTAGTCTAATGATTAGACGCAGGGAGGACGAGGATGTTGCTGGAAATCTATTAATATTTCTCTAGTAATTATTGGGAGAGCATTTTTTGGCACAAAAAAAAGCATCCGTTAACTGCTTATCCATAAGATAATGCAAGCTATTGGATGCTTCTTTTATGCTAATCGGAAATGTCTGCCCAAAATTCTTCATCTGCATCCAACGTAATGTTGGAGCGGAAAACGCGCCGACTATATTGTGTGAACATATATTGCTCGATAGCCTCGAGGATATTCGCTTCAATGATGTACTGGCTGCGGCCCTTCACCCAAACCTCGGCCGTATACCCATACTCTTCTTCCCATGAGAGCTGCACTTCCACATCGGTAGGGTTAACTCCCCGTCGTTCAGACATATGAAGGCAGATAGCGTTTATAATCTCATCTGTATAGATGCGCACGATTAGTAGGGTCTCCGTTGATCTGGCGGGTTACGCTTGCTGCGCAGATATACAAATGCTACACGTATTAGCATGATGATGGCGAAAATAGCCATTAAATTAATCATTAGACCAAGAATATTACCGAATGCGCCCATGCCCGCGAACAAACCGCCGAACATCAAGCCTGCCAAACCGCCAATCATTAGGCCTTTCATCAAGCCGCCGCCGCTAAAAAATCCAGGTTTTGTAGCGCCAGTAGTTGCTCCAGCTTTCTTGCCTGGGTTCGATTGATTAACGTTATCCGATTTCTTAGGGTTTTGCGTAACGCTTTGTTTCGGAGATTTCATTCCGCCTCGTGGTTTTGCATCGGCATACTGTCCGAAACCTAGTGTGATGAATAGTGTGAGTGCCAGCATGACCATGAATCCCTTTTTCATCTGTGTTTTCTCCTCCTGATATCTTTAATACATTCTTTACAAACATAGATAATATACGGCTAATAGACATATTGGTTTCATTTATTTCTATAGGATTGGTTTAAATGTATGAAAGTATAAGCGACATATGCTAATATTTTTATTATTAATGAAACGATGAATTCGATTGGAAAAAGTCATTTGGAGGTTTTTATGATTTCTTTTCCGAAAGCGTATATTGCTTATTTAGTGGAGTTCCATGCATCCAGAGATTATTTCGAATGTCACGAGCTTCTGGAGGAGTACTGGAAAGAGAATCCCGGTGATCGATTTGCGGATACTTGGGTTGGACTTATTCAGCTGGCTGTTGGCCTCTATCACGAGCGCAGAGGCAATGTTCGCGGCGCAGTCAAAATGCTAACGCAAGCAGATCGCAGACTGTCTGCAGCCCCGCTTGATGAGCTTGGTTTAGGTAAGAACAGCTTGCAGATGCAATTAAGTGCGAGATTGGCTTATTTGCAGGCAGAGGACGAAACTCCCTATACAGATATTAATTTGCAAATTGTAAACGAAGACGTCGTTTTATTGTGCAAGCAGATGTGTGATCAAAGAGGATTGATTTGGGGAGCTACGAGCCCATTAGATGATGATGCAATCATACACAGGCATTCAAAGAGAGACAGATCCGATGTGATAGCAGCAAGACTTRCAGCTTATGAAGCAAAAAAACGGGAACGTAGCGGTATGATTGAATAACCGCTGTGTTCCCGTTTTATTTGTTTACAATTGAGGCGTTGCAGCGTCTACAAGCTCTAGTTCACCAGTTTCGGAATCAATAATCAATCCATGTACTAAAATATTAGCAGGCAGCAGGGGGTGATTGCGGATGATGCTTACACTGTTTAGAACACTGTCTCTGACGTTGTCGAAGCCAGTCAGCCAGCGCATCAGATTAAGACCTGAATGCTTCAAGGTTGTAATCGTCTCATTGGAGACGCCTCGCTCTTCCATATGCTGAATGATGAGTTCAGGGTTGAGACCAGTCATCCCGCAATTGCTATGGCCAACGACAAATACTTCGTCAGCTTGCAGCTCATATAAGGCGACAAGGACACTACGCATAATATTGCCAAAAGGCTGGGTTACGATAGCACCAGCGTTTTTAATGATTTTGGCATCGCCATTTTTGAGATTCATAGCTTTGGGCAGCATTTCTGTCAGCCTTGTATCCATACAAGTAACGATGACCATTCTTTTGTTTGGATATTTGCTCGTGGAATATTTCTCGTATTTCCGGTTCTCAACAAATTCTTTATTGTAATTTAAAATTTCATCAATCTTGTTCATGCTGCTCCTCCGCTTAGAAAACGAAGGTTTACCGTATAGATTTGGCTGTCGCTCTTGAGACTAAAGCTGCTTCGTTCCTCATTGTAATCAACACGCAGCTGGGGTTCATAATATATTTCATGGCGAGGTTCATAATAGAAGGGCAAAGGATCGCCTTGTGCGAGTTTGTCGTCCACCGTGGGCTCACTAATCAACTGAAGGGCAGGAACGCCGCTAACGACACAACCGCATCCTTCTGTATCATGAAGCAGTTTTAATTGGTTTTTCCCCTCTTTTAAATAAGGAGTTAACCGATCAGTAGCTGCTTTGGAAAAAATGATATGCATATGGCTTCCTCTCTTTCTATCTCTTGCACTGGATGTCTTGCAGGTTTAAGATGATTATAAGGATTGGAATAAGTAAGATCAAGTAAAGATCCCATGAATCATAATCAATGTAAAAACGAAGCAGGAAGGTGGAACAATGATGTCTACAAAACATACGGAAGCTCTGCAAAATTTCAGAGAAACCATTCGCAAAATTTCGAGCTATGAGGAAGCACTCGGAGTTCTATATTGGGATTTGCGCACAGGCGCTCCGCGCAAAGGAATGGATAATCGCTCAGAGGTCATTGGCGTGTTATCCGGTGACCATTTTAAGCTGGCAACATCACCTGAACTAGGAGAAAATCTGTCCACACTGGAGGATCGTTCTGTATACTCAGAGCTCAGTGAAATCGATCAGCGTTTAGTTGCGGAAACTCGCAAGGAGTACGATCGCAGCATCAAAATACCACCGAAGCTCTATCAAGAATATGTGGTGTTATCCTCGCAATCCGAAAGCAAATGGGAAGAAGCGAAGGAAAACAATGATTATGCAAGCTTCCAGCCTTATTTGGAGAAGGTCATTTCCTATACAAATCAATTTATTGATCTTTGGGGACCGAAAGAGACTCGTTATGATACGCTTCTCGATCAATATGAACCGGGCATGACGGTTGCTGAACTTGACCGAGTGTTTGGCGGTTTACGCGAGCAGCTCGTACCGCTAGCAGCAGCGATCGCAAACTCGCCGCATCAGCCAGATACTTCATTTCTGAAGCAAAACTATGATAAATCGTCTCAAAAAGCGTTTAGTCTATACATATTGGAGCAAATGGGCTACAACTTTGAAGCAGGCAGGCTCGATGAGAGTGCTCATCCATTCGCTACAGGACTTAATCCCGGCGATGTTCGAATTACGACAAGATATTTGGAGGACGATGTAACAAGCGCATTGTTCGGAACAATTCATGAAGGCGGTCATGCGCTTTATGAACAAAATATTATGGAAGAGCTTATCGGCACAACACTTTGCACCGGAACTTCCATGGGGATTCACGAATCGCAATCCCGCTTCTGGGAAAATGTCATTGGCCGCAGCAGACCGTTCTGGAATCGTTATTTCGGCGAGCTTCAACAACGTTTTCCTGGCCAGCTTGATGTGAGCGTTGATCAATTTTATCGTGGGAATAATGTTGTGCAGCCATCGCTTGTTAGAATAGAAGCAGATGAGCTGACTTATAATCTGCATATCATTATCCGCTATGAGATCGAGAAGCTTATATTTAATGGCGGCGCGAAAGCTGCAGATCTTCCAGCTATCTGGAATGAAAAATACAAAGAGTATTTAGGCGTGACTCCGCAAAATGATGCAGAAGGCGTTCTCCAAGATGTTCACTGGTCAGGTGGAGCTTTTGGTTATTTCCCTTCCTATTCACTTGGCAATATGTATGCGGCACAAATCGCAGATACGATGGAGCGTGATCTGCAAGGTTTCTGGGGCAGTGTAGAAAAAGGGAATTTACTGCCGATTAAGCAATGGCTTAGCGAGCGCATTTACAAATACGGCAAGCTGAGAACGCCATCTGAGCTTATCCAGAGCGTTACTGGCAAACCGCTTGATCCACAGCATTTGGTTGCTTATTTAACGAAAAAATATACTGACATCTACAAGCTGTAATAAGCAGCTAAATTTAATATCAAGATGAGAAGGCTGTCCAATCGTCCAATGACGATAATGGGCAGCCTTCTTTTTGTGCATGTATTCACCGCCCTTCGCTAAAGCGCATAGGCTGAAGTACATTTATTAAACGCATAGTTGCAGAAGGGACTCAAAAATGAAAAAACGAATGGTATTGACGATGCTGCTCGCCGCAGTGCTAGTCATGACAAGTGTACTTGCTGGATGCGGGAAAGGCGATTCAGGCAATGTGAAGATTCGTATCGGCGAAGTAACGCGCTCATTATTTTATGCACCAGAATACGTAGCTGTCGCGAAAGGCTTCTTTAAAGAGGAAGGGCTCGATGTGGAATTAACGACTACGCCGGGCGGTGACAAAACGATGACGGCATTGCTCTCAAATGCGATCGACGTTGCATTGGTTGGATCGGAAACGTCCATTTATGTGTATCAGCAGGGGACGGATGATCCGATCATTAATTTTGCCCAATTGACTCAAACCGATGGTACTTTCCTTGTAGCTAGAGAGGCTGATGCAAACTTCGATTGGAACAATTTAAAAGGAAAAGTATTCCTTGGCCAAAGAAAAGGCGGAATGCCGCAGATGGCCGGCGAGTTTGCGTTAAAGAAGCTAGGCATCGATCCGAAAGCGGATTTGGAGCTGATTCAAAACGTTGATTTTGCAAACATACCTGCAGCCTTCGCATCGGGTACTGGCGATTATGTCCAGCTATTTGAACCGACAGCTTCGATTTTTGAGAAGGAAGGCAAGGGGCATGTGGTAGCATCATTCGGTGAGGAAAGCGGTCACCTTCCTTACACGGTGTTTATGGCTAAGAAAAGCTATATCAACAAAAACAAAAAAGCTATTCAATCGTTCACGAACGCTGTTCATAAAGCGCAGCTCTGGGTTAAGGACAACAATGCAGAAGCCATTGCCGATGTTGTGCTGCCATATTTTGAAAATGTGGATCGCGATATTCTTATCAGCTCCATTGACCGATACAAAAAACAAGGCTCGTTCGCGACAGATCCGATCATTGATGAAGGGGAATGGAACAACCTTCTTGACGTTATTACGAGCGCGGGAGAACTTCAGAAGCGTACCGAGCATAGTGAAATTGTAGATACTAGCTTTGCCGAAAAAGCAATCGAAGCAGTGAAATAACTGCCGGCATGAAATGGAGGCTTAGGCATGATGGATGTACCCGTGCTTGAGCTGCAGCAATTATCACATGTATATGTGAATGAAAAAGGAGCCTCCCTCGCGGTCGAACAAATTGAACTGACGGTTAACCGCGGGGAGTTTATCAGCTTGGTTGGTCCTAGCGGCTGCGGCAAGACGACGGTGCTTAGTCTGTTAGCCGGCTTGTTTCCACCGACTAAGGGTCAAGTACTGCTAAATGGTGAGCGGGTTGTGGGACCTTCGCCCAAGGTAGGCTACATGCTGCAGCAAGATTATTTATTTCCATGGCGTTCTATCAAAGAAAATGCCGCAATTGGACTTGAAATAAGCGGACGAAAATCAGAAAAGGCGCTTCAAGCGGTAGATGAGCTGTTGGTTGAGCTTGGACTTCCGGATTCAGGGCGAAAATATCCTCATGAGCTATCAGGCGGAATGAGGCAGCGAGTCGCACTTGCAAGAACTTTAGCTACAGAGCCGGAAGTGCTTCTACTCGATGAGCCTTTCTCAGCACTTGATTTGCATATCAAGCTCCAACTCGAGGACTTGGTTCATCAGACATTAAAGAGACTTGGCAAAACAGCCGTTCTCGTCACACATGATCTGGCAGAAGCTGCTGCAATGAGTGACCGTGTTATCGTGCTAGGCAGAAATCCCGGACATATTCGATGTGAAGTGGAAATACCGGAAGAGATTCGTCAAGCAACCCCGATGGCGGCTCGCAAGCTCCCAGATTTTCAACAATTGTTTGATCGCTTATGGGAGGAGCTTGATGAGGACGACATGGAAGGGGGTGGAAATGGTGGATAAACGAAGCGGGCAGGATATATTGAATAAAGACAAAACAGGTAAAGCTGTTGTAGCGGGTATTCAAGAGGATCGCCTGACTTGGATGGGCGAGCTGCACACTCGGTTCAAAGAACACAAACGGCGTATTACAGCTGCGGTCATCACAACACAGTTTGTGCTGCTGCTCCTGTTTATCGGTCTATGGGAAGCAGCTGGGCGCAAAAATTGGATTGATCCTTTGCTGTTCAGCTATCCCTCCAAGATGTTTCTACAGCTTTGGAAGACGATGGTGGACGGCTCCATCTGGCCTCATGTTGGCATGACCGTGACAGAAACCGTCGTAGGTTTCTTGCTTGGTACGATTTTAGGCACTGTGATTGCCGCTTTGCTATGGTGGTTCCCATTTCTATCTCGTGTATTCGATCCTTATTTGGTCGTCCTCAATAGTATGCCAAAAGTAGCGCTTGGACCTATTTTTATCGTTGGACTTGGACCAGGCTTTATGTCGATCGTTGCCATTACGCTATCGATCACTGTCATTATAACGATTTTGAACATTTATAATCGATTTCGTGAGATTGACACCGGTTATATTAAGGTCGTAAGGCTGTTTGGTGCTTCTAGACTGCAATTATTTAAGCTAGTCATTTTGCCGGGTTCTTTTCCTGTCATTATTTCAACGTTGAAAGTTAATGTCGGGCTAGCGTGGATCGGCGTCATCGTGGGTGAGTTTCTCGTCGCAAAGCTAGGTTTAGGTTATTTAATTATATATGGCTTCCAAGTCTTCAATTTCACACTAGTGCTATCAAGCTTGATTGTGATTGCTGTAGTCGCTACGGTTATGTATCAATTAGTTGCAATGCTGGAGAGAAAGTTGACTGAGGGTTGGCGCGAGCGGTAGGATGTAGAAATAAATCCTACTTAACGTGAGGTTAATTCATGGGCATTCGTATTATCAAAACGGCGTTAGCCGCCATTGCAGCCATTTATACCGCAGTCTATCTCGGATTGGAGCCGCCGCTTGGCGCCGGGATTCTTGCCATACTTGGTGTTGAAGTGACGAGGATGAAGGGGATTAAGAGCGCATTTGTGCGATTTATCGCTTCTGTGCTCGGACTTTTTTTTGCTTCGCTTATCTTTACTGTATTTGGTTTTCACATTTGGGCAGTTGCTATATTCATTCTCATTACTTTTCCAATATTGTCGCGCTTCCAATTGAAGGATGGCATCGTTACAAGTTCGGTTATCGTATTCCACCTTTTCAATCGGGCTGAGGTGACAACCGACATTATTGGAAACGAAATTATGCTCTTATTTGCAGGTTTGGGATGGGCAACCATCGTGAACATCATTTATATGCCTAAGGATGAGCATCAACTTAGCTTCTTTCGTTCTTCAATTGAGCAAAACTTTGCCGTCATCTTTCAAGAAATGTCGCTGACGCTGCGAGATCCATCGCATATATGGAATGGCGGCGAAATTTTGGAAGCCTATAACGCGATTGAGGAAGGAGCCCAGCGCTCCGTTCGCAATCGCGAAAATCGGCTTTGGGGCCAAGAGCAATATTGGTCCACTTATTTTGAAATGAGACGTCAGCAGCTCGAATCCATCCAGCAAATGATGGTTAAGCTTGCTTTCGTATATGAAAAGTTTCCTCAAGCGATTATGATCGCAGATTTGTTTGATCAGCTGTCTAGCGATGTGAAATCAGATGTTTATAAAGGCAGCGTTGGAGAGCGGCTGCTAGAGCTGTCTCGATTATTTCAAGCGATGGAGCTGCCAAAAACAAGAGATGAGTTCGAGGTTCGCGCTTCGCTGCTCATGCTTTTAAGGGAACTTGAACGGTATTTAGGTATCGCGAAGCGATTAAAAAAAAGAAAAGTCATGACGTCCGAACTTCGACCATAGAATGTAAAGGGAAAAATTCGTTGCGAGGCAAGCGTAAATAGCTGTGGCGACATTCGTAGACATAGCTATTGTACCGCCTAGAAATTCAAATGTGATTATGGCGTAATAAGTAATTGCATGAATTTCTGGCGTATGCGGCTGTGGCGGCATTCGTAGACATAGCTATCGTATCACGTTGAAATACGAGTGGCTTATAGGTTTTAAACTATAGCCGCTTGAATTTCTAGCGTAAACGGCTGTGGCGACATTGGCAAACCTAACTATCGTTTTGCGCATATATGCGAGCGTGATTGTAGAGATAAAAGCTATAATCGCATGCATATCAATCGCAAGCAGTTCTGCAAGCCATTTCGGCACAGCATACGTTTAGCTGAGAAATATAAGCATCGTTATAAGTGTGGCACTTATGTATTCTTATATTTCAAGCGTAACGGCTATTTCCGACGTCAGGCGGCTCTAGCATCCGTTCCGCAGTGATCTATATGGATCGCTATAAGTATAAAACTTATATAATCTTATATTTCGAGAAAATAAACAGTCACCCTAGACGAATGTCCTGCATACACTTTAAATGAATGATTGTATGGAGGAGGTTAAATCAATGACTATTGCAGATAAACAGCTACAATACAGAGAAATAATTACGAAAGCTGTCTGCGGCAAAGGTCGTAAGTTTTCCACTGTAACCCATACCGTAACGCCGCCTCATAATCCAACCAGTATTCTGGGAGCATGGATCATCAACCATCAGTATGAAGCGGTTCGTTCGGGCGACGGCATTGAGGTAATTGGTACTTACGATATCAACATTTGGTATTCGTACAGCAAAAACTCGCAAACAGACGTAGCTAAGGAATCCGTGCATTACGTCGAGCATGTCAATCTATCCTATGTAGACCCGAAACATCGGCCTTCTACAGTGGAAGTGTCAGCCGAGGTAGTTCAGGAGCCAAACTGTATCGAAGCGAATATTTCTTCGAACGGTTCAGGCGTCGTGATTCGTGTAGAGCGTGAGTTTTCGGTAGAGCTAGTTGCCGAGACTAAGGTTTGTGTAGCGGTTCTTCCAGGCGGTTGCGACGACCTGGACGGCAAGGATTTGGAATTCAGCCTCGGCGATAATGATTATGAGGATTTGGATCCTGATCTGCTGGACGATGAGTTGTAAGCAAGCCGGGAAGCTTTGCTATCAAGGTATCATATGCTGCGCGAGCGGCAAATTCGAGGGCGAAAGCCCTCTTTTTTTTTGAAATTATAAATAAAACGATATTTTATGTATACATCCCTTGTTTAAAGGCGGGAAAGCAATGGCTTCGACGTGGATATGGCGGGGCAGCTACGATCGGCTGGAGAAAATTACATACGATGCCAACGAGCAGCATACCTCAGGCGAGCGCAATGGGCAGCCGATGCATGCCGAGCACTGGTCAGCAGTGAGAGCAGGGGATGCTGTGCTCGCATGGTCAGACGCCCGCACAATCGATAGCAGCCGTTTCACAGGGATGTGGATTCTTAATGTCAACGGTCACATTGCCACAAATCTGCTTGATTCGGAGAAACAGCGCATTTGGCGCCGAGCTGGCTTGTGCGGCGGTCCTGCGATTCAGAGTGAACGATTGTACCGCATCAGCGTCGTCCATTTGGAGCCCGTCGAAATGCTGCGAATTGATGCATCGGGGAAAGTGATGCAGAATAAATCTTTGCTGCCAATCAGCGGCGGTTGGCCTGATGATCCAGCGCTGCGAAGAGTGGCGCGTTCCGCTGTAGCGGCACTCTATGCGCTTGGCCTCGATATTGGCGAGGCCGAGGTGTGGCTTGGCGGGGACGGGCGCACAGCCGTCCGTGATGCTTGGCCGAAGCTGAGGGACACGAGGCTGGAGGCTGCTTCGCTTAGGCGTTTCGCCGCATGGCATGCTGCGGCGAGAGCGGAGACTATGGATCGGCAGCTGCTTATTGGCGCCGATCCGGAGTTTGTGCTTGTGACGCCAGCGGGGAAGATCGCGTCGGCGTCACGGTTTTTTGGAGCTGGCGTCGGCGGGGCAGCCGGTGCCGACGCCTTGCTCGTAGGGCGACGGCTGCTGTATCCCGTCGCCGAGCTGCGGCCCGAGCCGGCCGATAGCCCGGCCGCGCTTGCCGCGAATGTGCGGCGGCTGCTGCTGCGCGCCGCCGATCGCATCAGCGACCCGGCGCTGCGCTGGGCCGCTGGAGCTATGCCCGTGCCGGGGCTTGCGCTCGGCGGGCACATTCATCTTAGCGGAGCGCCGCTGACGAGTCGCTTGCTCCGCTTGCTGGACAGCTACGCGGCATTCCCGCTCGCGCTTGTCGAGGACCCCGCAGGGCGGGCCCGCCGTCCAAGGTATGGAACCCTTGGAGACTTCCGTCTGCAGCCGCATGGCGGGTTCGAATACCGCACGCTGCCGAGCTGGCTTGTATCGCCTGCGGCAGCCAAAGCCTCCTTCGCGCTCGCGCTTATATGCGCCTGCGAAGAACAAAATCTATCCTACATGCCGTCCCTGCAGGAGCGTTATGTAGCAGCATATTATTCCGGCGACCGCGCAGAACTAGCGAACTGCTTGGATGGCCTCGTTTCAGCACTCTCGGCCACAGCAAGCTACTCTGAGCTCGCCCCATACATCGAGCCATTGTTTGATGCCGCAAGAAAAGGCAAGACATGGGATGAAAGCACAGATATACGTGTCAAATGGAGACTGCCATTAAGAAGATAGGCGTTGCGAAATGGCATCTGTAAGTCGCTATTGCTTGAGTTATTGCTTCTGAGTGTGTTAATTAACTCGTCGGCACACGCTGCACTTGGCTTTTATTATGTGTTATTTACTGTTGCTGCAAGAAGATGTGCAAAACAGGAGATGAGCTCCATATTGAACAGAGTATGGAGCGGATGTGTCGGCTTTCGATAACATTGGTATTTTCCTAACGGACATACGATCCGCTATTTTGGAGAATCGGGCGCATATTTAAATCTAACGGACATACATTCCGCTATTTGCGCAAAAGGGAGCTAAAAACTAGTTCCAGGAGCCAAATAAGGGATTCTATGTCCGTTAGTGCTGCGTAAACAGCCAAAATGAGCATAATAACGTATCTGATGTCCGTTAGCTCATCGCATAAGTTACCGCACACTACCTAACGGACATACGATCCGCTATTTTCGATAATCAAGCACATATTTGAACCTAACGGACATACATTCCGCTATTTGCGCAAAAGAGAGCTAAAAACTAGCTCGAAAAGCCAAATAAGGGATTCTATGTCCGTTAGTGCTGCGTAAACAGCCAAAATGGGCATAATAGCGTATCTGATGTCCGTTAGCTCATCGCAAAAGTCACCGCACACCACCTAACGGAATACGATCCGCTATTTTCGATAATCAAGCACATATTTGAATCTAACGGACATACATTCAGCTATTTGCGCAAAAGAGAGCTAAAAACTAGCTCGAAAAGCCAAATAAGGGATTCTATGTCCGTTAGTAATGGGTAAACAGCTAAAATGAGAATAATAGCGTACCTGATGTCCGTTAGCTAATCGCAAAAGTCACCACACACCTCCTAACGGACATATGTTCCGCTATTTTCGATAATCAAGCACATATTTGAATCTAACGGACATATATTCCGCTATTTGCGCAAAAGGGAGCTAAAACTAGCTCGAGGAGCCAAATAAGGGATTGAATGTCCGTTAGTGCTGCGTAAACAGGCAAAATGAGCATAATAACGTATCTAGTGTCCGTTAAACCTACTCCTTTCTCCCATTTCACAAGTTACCTCATCTCCACACAGTCACAAATTTTTAGCATTCCGCACCGAAGCCAGCTAACATAAGCAATGCTACTGGTAACCATCAGCAAACACCGCTTCCATGAAGCCCCTCATTTAAATAACTCCCTGCAGTTAACTCCACAAACCCTACAAACCCCACAAACCTCACAAACCCACAAACCCACAAACCCACAAACCTCACAAACCCCACAAACCCACAAACCCCACAAACCCCACAAACCCCACAAACCCCACAAACCCCGTAACCCCACCAAACCACCTCCCACAAAACAAACAAAACCACCCACAACCCGTTTCACTTATGGCGCACATCTGTTCCGCTTGTTATAATGAATATCTACTGTTTACTGCATGGGCGCAAAAGGATTATATTATCGCACGCATGTAATTAACGATATTAATTATTTGAACATATACGGAGCAGCATGCTGCCTACGTTTTTGAGGAGGATCGGAATGGCTGGATATACTCCAATGATTTTGCAATACCTAGCTATAAAAGAAGAGGCAAAAGATGCTTTTTTATTTTTTCGATTAGGCGATTTTTATGAAATGTTTTTTGAGGATGCAATAGCCGCTTCGCGCGAGCTGGAAATTACGCTGACAGGCCGAGAGGGCGGCGGCGAGCAAAAAATACCGATGTGCGGTGTACCCTATCATTCCGCTGAAAATTATATTAGCAGACTAGTGGACAAAGGCTACAAGGTAGCTATTTGCGAGCAGGTCGAAGATCCGGCAGTGGCAAAAGGTGTTGTCCGCCGCGAAATTGTTCGAATTATTACACCCGGTACCGTTATGGAATCGAAGGCGCTTGACGGAAATACGAACAACTTTATTGCTGCAATCGTTCGCTCCCAAGGCTTGTTCGGGCTTTCGGCTTGCGATTTATCGACAGGTGAGCTTTATGTAACCTCATTCCAAGAACATGTCGAAGCGCTGATTGATGAAATAAATGTTTATCAGCCATCGGAGCTGGTCGGGGACAAAGAATTGCTTGACCGAGTTCAGGCTGCAGCCGTGTGGAATAAGCAGCTGCTGTTAACCGCCCGTGAGCCAATGGATGCGGAGAAGCTTGCTGAGCAGTTCGGAGAGCAGGAGCTTGCCAAAATTTCTGGAGCACGCCTGCTAGCGGTAAGTGTACTTACGGGTTATTTGGACGAAACACAAAAACGCTCACTTGGACATGTGCGTTCGATAACGAGTTATGAGCCGAATCAATATATGATTTTGGATCATTATACACGTAGAAATTTGGAGCTAACCGAGACGGTTCGCGATCGCAACAAGAAGGGCTCGCTTTTATGGCTACTTGATCGTACACAAACGTCAATGGGAGCGCGGCTTCTGCGCCGCTGGATCGACAAACCGTTATTAAACAGCGCTGCCGTTGAAGCTCGATTGGATGCAGTGGAGACCTTATACCTTAATTTAATTTTGAGAGATGACATACGCTCAGAGCTTCAGCCTATTTACGATCTTGAACGGCTTGTCGGCAGAGTAGCTTTTGGCAGCGCAAACGGGCGCGACTTAAATGCACTTCGCAGTTCGCTTCGCCGCATTCCGCAGTTGACTGCTTTGTGTGAACAGTCTGGCTCAGAGGTCCTCAAAGCACTTGTGGATGGGACGGACAATTGCTCCGATTTAGCTGATCTGATTGAAACCGTGTTAGTCGACGATCCTCCAGTTACCATTAGAGAAGGCGGACTGATTCGTGCTGGCTATGATGACTATTTGGATCAGCTGCGCGAGGCAAGCACGAACGGCAAAAAATGGCTGGCTGAGCTCGAGCGTCAAGAGCGCGAGGCAACAGGCATTAAAAACTTAAAAATCGGCTATAACCGCATTTTTGGCTATTATTTAGAAGTTTCAAAAGCAAATTTATCAAGCTTGCCTGAAGGCAGATATGAGCGCAAGCAAACATTGGCAAATGCGGAGCGATTTGTAACTCCTGAGCTCAAAGAGAAAGAGCGGCTGATTCTCGAAGCAGAGGATAAAATGGTCGATCTGGAGCATGAGCGTTTCATCGAGCTGCGTGATCATTTGTCGCAACACCTTCATCGGCTGCAGAAGGCCGCTGCGATTATCGCTGAGCTTGATGTTTACCAATCGCTGGCAACGGTCAGCGCTGAACGTCGTTTTTCACGTCCGCGCGTGACTGAGAATTATGATCTGCACATAGAGGATGGAAAACATCCAGTCGTAGAGGCGATGATGGATGGTACGCCATTTATTTCAAATGGTACTTCGCTCCATAAGGACGAGCAGTGGATGCTCCTGATCACAGGGCCTAATATGGCTGGTAAAAGCACATACATGCGCCAAGTCGCACTCATTTGCATCATGGCTCAGATGGGCTGTTTTGTTCCTGCTAAGTCAGCGGTTATTCCGTTAATCGATCGCATTTTTACACGAATTGGAGCGGCTGACGATCTTATCGGCGGGCAAAGCACCTTCATGGTTGAGATGAAGGATATCCAGCTAATGACGGAGAAAGCAACGGCGAACAGCCTTGTTATCATAGATGAGCTGGGAAGAGGCACCTCAACGGGTGAAGGAATGGCAATCGCACAAGCAGTTATTGAATACGTCCACCATCATATTGGATGCAAAGCACTGGTATCCACGCATTTCCATGAGCTGGCGCATCTCGAGGAATCTTTGCCATCTTTGACTAACGCACGTATGGCGGTTGAGGAAAGCGGCGATAATGTAACGTTTCTGCGAAAGCTGATTCCAGGTGCTGCAAGCACTAGTTACGGAATTTACTGTGCACAGCTTGCTGGACTGCCGCAATCGATCATTGGACGAGCTTATGAACTGCTTGATGAGACACTAGCGGACGAAACTCCGAAAGCAACAGCTGGCATTGAAAGTGCTGTTTCTAGCAATCGTTTCACTTACCCAGTACCGGAGGACTCTTCAGTGTTTTCCAATACCAGCACTCGCAATGAACGAGTAAAGGAAACCAGTGCAATGGTACAGCTTTCGATATTTGATGAGCCAGCAGCTGCTGTGGAAGCAGRGCCCATGCGGAAGAAAGCGAATCCGAAAGCGGAGCAGCTGGCGGATCAATTGCGCAAGCTCGATTTGTTTAATTTGACGCCAATGCAAGCTATGCAGTGGCTTAACGATATGAAATCGAAATTAAATGACTAGTTTCGTGAAAGGGGGAACAGCAACGTCATGGCAAAAATTAATATATTGGACGAGCAGCTAGCCAACCAAATAGCCGCAGGAGAAGTGGTAGAGCGGCCTGCTTCAGTCGTCAAAGAGCTTGTTGAGAATGCGGTAGACGCCGGCAGTACAACGGTCGATATAATGATTGAAGAAGGCGGCTTATCGCTTATAAAGGTCATCGACAACGGCTACGGCATAGAGGCAGCCGATATCGTAACCGCATTTCAGCGGCATGCGACGAGCAAAATCTCTACAGCAAGCGACTTGTTCCGTATTGCGAGCCTTGGCTTTCGCGGAGAAGCGCTGCCGAGTATCGCAGCTGTTTCGAGGCTGCAGTGCACCTCTTCGGAAACGTCGACAGGACTTGCTCGCCGGATTGTAATAGAGGGCGGCAAGGTTACCATTGATGAACCAGCAAATGCGCCGCAGGGCACGGAAATGACCGTGCGGGATTTATTTTACAATACACCTGCGCGCCTTAAATATATGAAGGCAATTCAGACGGAGCTAGGACATATTTCCGACTATATTAACCGCATCGCACTTGCTCATCCGGGCATTGCATTTACGTTCAAGCACAACGGGAATGTACTGCTTCGTACGCTCGGAACTGGCGATCGACTTCAAGTCATTGCGGCCGTTTATGGCTCAAATACAGCGAAGGTGATGCTCAAGATCGAAGCAGAAACTTCAGATTACGAGCTGAGCGGCTATATCTCGAAGCCGGAACTCACACGTGCGAATCGAAATGGGATTACTGCAATCGTTAACGGACGTTACATTCGCAGTCATACGATTAATCAGTCTTTGCTGCAGGCTTATCATACGCTGCTGCCGATCAATCGTTTTCCGCTTGCGATATTAGAAATAGGAATGCATCCAAGCTTGCTCGACGTAAACGTTCATCCATCCAAAATGGAGGTCAGGTTCAGTAAAGAACCGGAGCTTCGTACAATGATAGAGGATGCGATTAAAGCGGTGTTAGGTCGCCAGCGACATATACCGGGCCCAGAATCAAGCAATAAGCTGGAGCGTTCAAAGCCATTGTTCGTTCAAGATGCGATTTCTTTCCATCGCCCTGAGCCCATGGCGGAATCGTTTAAGCCTTACCAACCAACAGCGACAAATAAGACTTCATCGACGCCTTATAAGCCGCCGGTTATTGATCGGGAATATGTTCCTAGGAATGCGGCAGAGAAGCTTTATGCTCCTCCTCCAACGTTTCCTATTGACAGCTTTACCGTCCGTGAAGCTCCCGCGCATATGGAGCAAGCATCTAATGATTCGGGTTCTAATCTAAAATCACTTGAAACAGCCTTAGACACTGATTCGTTACGAAATGCTGCTCAAGAAGCTGCTGTGACCCTTGAATTCGCTGAGGCTCGAGCTTACCAGGCGGATGTGCCGCAAGAGAACCTTTTTGATGAGGTGCAGGCGCCAGTAGTTCAAGCCATGATCGCCGAGCTGCCATCAGAAGAAGAAACAGTAGAGGATCAACCATCCTTTCCTGAGCTTCACTGGATTGGACAGCACCATGGCACCTACATCGTAGCGCAATCGGAGGATGGTCTTTATTTAATCGATCAGCATGCTGCGCATGAACGGATCAATTATGAATATTTCTTTCAAAAATTCGGAAATCCTGAGGCAGCTAGCCAACAATTGCTTGTTCCGTTGACGCTTGAATTTACAGCAGGAGAAGCGATGCAATTAAAGGACCTTATTCCTATGTTCGCGCAAGCAGGCGTGGAGCTGGAGTCCTTCGGTCCTCAAACGTTTCTCGTTCGTTCCTACCCGGAATGGATGCCTCAAGGCGAGGAGCAATCCTTGCTTGAGGAAATGGCAGAGCTGCTCATCTCCGAGCGAAAAACGATTGATATCGGCAAGCTTAGGGAAAAGGCGGCCATTATGTGCGCATGCAAAGCCTCCATTAAAGCAAATGATCGTATGAACCGTGAGGAGGGCGAGACACTCTTGACAAGACTTGCAAACTGCAAACAGCCCTATACTTGTCCGCATGGCCGCCCAATCATTGTGCATCTATCGACCTATCAGCTTGAAAAAATGTTCAAGCGGGTGATGTCTTGATTGTTACAACGACGGCGAAGCCTTCAGAACGGGCTTTGGAGCAAGCAAGCCGGCTTTCTGAAGAGCTAGCCGCTTCGCTCAAAGCACGCGGAAACTTAACGGTTAACAAACTATTATCGTTAAGCAATGACAGTCAGCTAATCGTCGTAACCGAGGAAGAGGTTCGTTATTATGACGGACAATCAGAGACGCCGCTTTATTTTCACCCCAGCATGGCATATGTGCGGGTAAAACGGCTGCGGCGCGGTGAAACAGATCCTCTTATCCAGCTTTCGGGATGTTTGGAAGGGGATCAAATCATTGATTGCACAGCAGGTCTTGCTTCGGATTCTCTAGTGTTTTCTTATGCCTCTGGACCTAAAGGAGCTGTTACCGCGATTGAGAGCGAGCCTATCTTATGCGCTATCGTTCGAGAGGGTCTAGCAGGTTATGAAACAAGCCTTCCTGATGTGAATGAGGCAATGAGACGTATTGACATGAAGTGCATGAATCATTTGGAATACTTAAAAGCATTGCCTGACAATAGTGTAGATATCGTTTATTTTGACCCTATGTTCCGGAAACCGATTAACGAATCCAGCTCGATGGAGCCGCTTCGCGGCATTGCAAATATGGACGCATTGTCGGATGAAGTGATTGAGCAAGCAAAACGTGTTGCAAGGAAAAGCGTAGTTCTAAAGGAGCATCAAGCTAGCGGTGAATTTGCAAGACTCGGATTTGAACGCAAGCATGTGAATACTTCGAAAATTGCATATGGAGTGATAAAGCTTTGAGTGAAGAAATAAACAATACGCAGTTAGCTCAAGAAGGGCTTCCGATTCGAAAGCAGCCTTTGCTAGTCCTCATTGGTCCTACAGCTGTAGGCAAGACACGAATGAGCTTAGATATTGCAAAAGCCTGGAATGCGGAGATCATCTCGGGCGATTCCATGCAGGTTTATCGCGGCATGGATATTGGTACTGCCAAAATCGGACTTGAAGAGCGTGAAGGCATTCCTCATCACCTTATCGACATTTGTGAGCCGGATGAAGCGTATTCCGCTGCTGATTTTCAAGCTGGAGCAACGAAAGCGATCGCGGAAATATCGGAGCGAGGAAAGCTGCCGTTTATCGTTGGAGGTACTGGCTTATATGTGGAGTCCGTTTGTTATCAGTTTCAGTTTGCAGAAATTGGTTCAGATGCTGCATTCCGGCAAGAGCAAGAGCGTTATGCGGCTGAATTTGGCGCAGAAGCGTTGCATGCGCGCTTAGCTGCTATCGACCCTCTAGCAGGGCAGAGATTGCACCCAAATGACATGCGCCGCGTCATCCGTGCGCTGGAAGTTTATCACATGACTGGACAAACCTTTTCCGATCAGCAAGCCGGCCAAACTAAGGTGTCTCCATACGAGCTTTGCATCATCGGTTTGACTATGGACCGTGCGGAGTTGTATCGTAGAATAGAGCTGCGGATAGATGAGATGATGAAGCTAGGTTTAGTAGATGAGGTGAGGCGACTACTTGAGAGAGATTTGCCGCCTGCAGCGGTTGCTATGCAGGGTCTTGGCTACAAAGAGATTGCACAATATTTACAGGGAGAATGCTCATTGGAAGCAGCGGTAGAGCTACTGAAAAGAGATACGAGAAGGTTTGCAAAACGCCAGCTTTCCTGGTTCCGTCATATGAAAGACATTCATTGGATTGATATGGGGGAAAATTTTCACAACAATTTGCAATCTGTTCATGATATAATAGCAGGAAAGTTTCAAGTTAATCTTGAATATACTTCTAATCAATCTTTTTAAGACGGGGGTAACGTCCAATGAACAAATCGATCAATATTCAAGATACGTTCCTGAATCAGCTTCGCAAAGACAACATACCGGTTACGGTTTTTTTAATGAATGGCTTCCAAATTCGGGGCGTTATTAAAGCGTTCGATAATTTTACGATTATCATCGACAGCGAAGGTCGTCAACAAATGGTATACAAACATGCTATTTCGACGTTTACCCCGCAGCGGAATGTTTCTCTTATGCAGCAGGATCATAACAGTTCCGATTCATAGGCTTAATCAGTTAGTGAAACTTTCTTATAACGTGTCTCGTTTAACTAGATAGCGGCAGGCAAGAGCAACCCCGCTCCAAGCTGGGTTGCTCTTTTCATTTTGTGGTAAAACTAGATTAGACAGACAATTGAACAACAGGAGGGGAGTCGGCTATGGCTGAACGACCAAGCAAAACAACTGCACCTAAAACTTCTAAACAAAAGAAGAAAAAGAAGATATCAGGAAAGAAATGGTTTTATGGATTATTTTTCACCGCTGTAATCGCCATCGTATGCGGCTTGATCGGATACTTGCTTATCGTGCTGAACGGTGAACGAGTTCTGACTGAAAATGCGAACAAACTGACTATGGGTGAAGCATCCATCATTTATGATGTGAATGGCAATGAAATTTCACGATTGTCCGATCCAAATGAAAATCGTGAGATTGCTGAATTTTCGGAAATTCCAAAGCAACTGCTTGATGCTATTGTAGCAACAGAGGACCAACGTTTCTATGAGCATTCAGGAATCGATTTTTTTGCTATCGGACGTGCTGTTGTGAAGGACGTTATCGCACGCAGCGCGGTTGAGGGAGCAAGTACAATTACCCAACAGCTTGCCAAAAACGTATTTCTAACTGCGGATAAGACGTTTTTCCGTAAAGCAACGGAAGCCTCTATTGCGGTAGCGCTTGAGCACAAAATGTCCAAGGAACAAATATTAACGATGTATTTGAATCGAATATTTTTTGGCAAGAGAGTACATGGCGTTAAGGAAGCAGCCAAGTATTATTTCGACACTGATCTTGATAAGCTGGAGCTTTGGCAGATTGCTACTATTGCCGCTATGCCGAAAGCGCCGAACCGCTACAATCCAATAAATCATCCTGAGGATTCGATGAACAGGAGAGCAGTCGTGCTTAAGCTTATGTACGATCAAGGCTTGATTACGGCAGCAGAGATGGCAGAGGCAAAAGCGGTCGTGTATGAAATTCCTAAAAATCATGAAGAAAGAAATACCGAAAAGTATCCAGCATTTATTGATTATGTGGTTGAAGAAGCGATGGAGAAGACTGGGAAATCCGAGGAAGAGCTTCGGATCGGCGGTTTCCGGATTTATACGTCGCTAAACCCGCAAGCACAGGATACGATGGATACACAGTTTAACGATGATGACAACTTTGAGAAGAGCAAGGATGACCAACAAGTGCAAGGCGCAATGATCATTATTGATCACCGCGATGGCACGATTCAAGCCTTAACAGGCGGCAGAGATTACGTGAAAAAGGGACTTAACCGGGTAGAGGTTCCTCGCCAGCCAGGTTCAGCTTTCAAACCGATTATCTCTTACGGTCCTGCCCTTGAAACGGGCAAGTATTATCCATGGACTGTACTTGCAAATGACAAGAAATGTTACGGCAGCTATTGCCCAACGGATAGATGGGGAGCAACTGCAGTTACGATGCAGCAGGCGATTAAGGATTCTCGAAATCTTGCCTCCGTTTGGATGCTGAATCAAGTAGGCTTGAAGCAAGGGTTTGCTTTTTCAAGCAAGCTTGGCATCGAGCTTGAGAAAGATGATCGTAATTTAACAGCTGCACTGGGGGGCTTGTCCAAAGGTGCAACGCCTATGCAGATGGCAACAGCTTATAGCGTATTTGCAAACGGAGGAAAGTCCGTTGATCCTCATGCGATTTCGAAGATTGAAGGCAAAAATAATTATAAGTATGAATATAAAGCTCCACCTTCCAAGCAGCTCATGTCTGAAAGCACTGCCTATTATTTGACCGAGATGATGCAGACGGTCGTACAAAAGGGCGGTACAGGTACAAGAGCAGCAATTGATCGTCCATTGGCAGGGAAAACGGGTACTACTCAGCATGGTATTCCAGGTTACAAAGGCTCGGGTATCCGGGATGCTTGGTTTGTTGGCTACACGCCGGAGTGGACAGCAGCCGTATGGATGGGATACGATAAGACAAATGTGGAACATATCCTTAAGACGGGCAGCAGTCAAGCGGCTTCCATGTTCTCCAAGGTTATGAAACCTGCAATGAAGGATGTAGCGAAGTCAAGCTTTAAGAAACCGCAAGGCATTAAAGAAAATAAACCGCCGGCAACGATAACAAATTTTAAAGCAGTATTTATTCCAGAAGAAATGAAGGTTCAATTGTCGTGGGATCCGTATCAGGATGGAAAGGTCACTTATCAGGTTTACCGCAAGGAAGCTTCAGAAAGTGACTTCATCCGCTTCGTAGACTCGCTCACTTCCACAGGGGTAGATGATATGAGTGCATTCCCGGGAATGACCTATGAATATTATGTTGTGGCTTATGATGCTGAGCAGGATTTGGAAAGTGCCCCATCTCAAAAAGTTAAAATCAGCATTCCGGAAACAGAAGTGATTCCGGATGTGCCAATGGAGCCGAATCCAGATGAGCCGGACGGAGGAGAGCCTACACCTCCAGTAGAAGGCGGTGATGGAGAACCGACGCTGCCTCCAACTGATGGTACAGATCCAGGAACAACTGAACCGCCAGGATCAGGAAACGGAACGGGTGAACCAACACCAACGCCAACTCCAAACACTGGCACAAATACGAACAACAGCAACAATGCTCTAGGAAATACTGAAACCGGCGGCAATACGTAAGAAACGGGTGGTTAGCAATGGCGAATAGAAAGAGAGCACCATTCTTGTATTTGATCATTGTTGTCGCAGCAGTTATGGTTATAGCTGGCTGCGGCAAGGATGGTTCAGGAAGGGATAGTGCTTCAGCTTCAGCCAAGTTGATGAACTGGGACAAGATGCCTGATATGCAGATTGATCTCGACAAGTCGTACTTAGCAAAGTTTAAAACGACTAAAGGCGATTTTACAGTCAAGCTGTTTACGGAAGACGCGCCGGTAACGGTGAACAATTTTGTTTTTCTCGCGCGAGAAGGCTTTTATGATGGATTAACTTTTCACCGTATTATTGAGTCTTTCATGATTCAAGGCGGAGATCCAAAAGGAAATGGATATGGTACTCCAGGTTATTCAATTCCAGATGAACTAAGTTCGGAAATGAAATACGAAGAAGGAATTGTCGCGATGGCAAACGCAAGCAAGCCTAATTCGGGTGGCAGCCAATTTTTTATTTGCACGGGACCTGATGCTGCAAATTTAAACCGCGAGCCTAATTATACGATTTTCGGCAAGGTGGAGAGTGGCATGGATGTTGTAAAAGCCATTTCGAAGACGCCTTTGAAAAACAACTTGCCAACTGAAAATATCGTCATTGATTCGATTGAAATCGTTGAGCAATAAGAGGAATACCGCCTTTCGGGGCGGTATTCTTTTTATTTTATCGCAAAGAGCTTGGTTTATTTTGGCTGTCGGCTGGAGATGGACGTTAAGTTATGGTAATCTTTTTTTATAGGTAAATTTCAATTGTCGTTGGTCGCAAAATGTTCGTTGTGTTAACAAAGCCAAGAAGAGCTGTGCAGGTTGCTTGCGAGCTTTTCCCAAATGAACGGAAGGGTACGTTCCGTATGAAGAGAAAATTTTCAGACCGAGCTAACTGGCGGCGTATCTTGCGTAAGAGCTATACGTGCCTAGCGCTGGACGGTGAAGAGTTCAAAGGTCTCGTGACGTTTTACCGGATTCATGAATTGCGTGAGCCGTTATGGAAGGAATATAACGGACGTAGATTATGTTTGGCAGATCGCGGATACTTGTGGATGCAGCATTTTCCAAGAGGCGAGCATTTTGTCGTCACGACGATGTTTGATGACAAGGGACGTGTCGTGCAATGGTATATCGATGTTTGCAAAACACAAGGCTTAACCGATCAGCAAGTGCCTTGGTTCGATGATTTATATTTGGACGTGGTTGTGCTGCCAAGCGGCGAGGTATTTCTCATGGACGAGGATGAGCTGGAGGATGCCTTAAGGCAAGGTGATGTTAATGGCAAGGATGTTGCACTTGCACGCAAAACAGCAGGGAAATTATTATCGAGCATACGAAACGGACGGTTCCGGTATTTTACGCTGAGCCTTAAGCATCGCAAGAGCTTGCTTGCAAAAACCGGGGAATTAAGCGAATCATGAGGAAGGCAACCGTCTCAAGGAGCAGCCCGCGCAGAAGATCGAAGAAAAAGCGACCGTGGCTGCTCTTGTTTCGTGTTGTTGCCTGGTTAATATGTGCAGGCGTGTTCTGGTGTGGATATTTACTGTGGTTAATTAACGGTTTCGATACGAATAAGCCGCTTGTTCCATCGGATGTAGGCATCGTTCTTGGTGCTGCTTTGTGGAATGATGTGCCAAGTCCAGCACTGAAGGAACGGCTTGACCTTGCTTGGCAATTATACAAGGCGGGTACGGTAGACAAGCTTATTTTGACAGGTGGATTGGATGGCAACGGTTCAAAGAAAACAGAAGCCGAGGGTATGAGGGACTATCTCATAACAAAAGGTATTTCAGCTGACAAGCTGTTGCTAGAAAATAAGGCGACCAGCACGTACGAAAATCTTGAATTCAGCAAGAAGATCGCAGAGCAGCAAGGCCTGTCAACACTAATTGTCATCACCCATGATTATCATGCTGCAAGATCAATGGAGATAGCAAAAAAGCTTGATTTTGTTCAGTTTCAAGTCGCTGGTATAAAATCAAAGGTGCTAAATCCTGTCTATAATGAGTCGCGTGAAGTACTAGCTTTTACAAAGTGGAAGCTCGACTCTCTATTGCTTAGTCTCGGATTTCATTCTTCCGATTCGAAGCTGTAAATCTGCTAATATGCTGCTGCAAAGTAGAATAAACTTGTAGTGCGGTTAGCCGCTACAGCTTTCGAAGCAAAGGATAGGTGATGCCACAGATGAGTGGACACGTCAAATCGGGATCCGGCAATGGCACTGCAAGGCCTTCCCGTCAAATCAATGTGGTCCTAAGAACGCAAGAAACATTTCAGACTGGGGCCTCTGCTCCTGCTTTAGAGACAGAACCGCTGCCTGCAGTGAAGCCGCTGCCGGGCGTCGATCATTATGCTGACATTCAGAAAGAGCTTGAACCGATGATTGGCATGGACAACGTGAAATCTCTTGTGTACGAAATATATGCGTTGCTTTATATTAGCCGAATGCGTTCTGAAGCAGGATTATTTGGCGGCTCTCATGTGTATCATATGATTTTTAAAGGCAATCCAGGGACAGGAAAAACAACAATCGCCCGCATCGTCGCGAAGCTGTTTCAAAAGATGGGTGTACTTACGAAAGGACATTTGATTGAGGTGGAGCGAGCTGATCTTGTTGGCGAATATATTGGACATACCGCTCAGAAGACGCGAGACCTCGTTCGAAAAGCAATCGGCGGAGTGTTGTTTGTTGATGAAGCGTACAGTCTAGCTCGGGGCGGGGAAAAAGATTTTGGCAAGGAAGCAATCGATACGCTTGTAAAAGCAATGGAGGATCACAAAAATCATTTTGTGCTCATACTCGCGGGTTATCCTGCCGAAATCGACGATTTTTTGCTCACAAATCCAGGCTTGCCGTCACGTTTTCCGATCCAAATTGAGTTTCCAGATTATTCGGTTGATCAACTGATTCAGATTAGTGAGCTCATGGCTAAGGACCGTGATTATATATTGCAGCCTCAGACCATATTTAAACTAAGACAGCATTTAATGCAGGAAAAGCTAAACACCATGTTCTCGTTCAGCAATGCCAGGTATGTTCGAAATGTGATAGAGAAAGCGATCAGGTTTCAAGCTGTTCGTTTGCTTACGCAGTATGCCAGTTCCGTTCCCGCAAAGCAGGAATTAATGACGATTAGACCAGATGATTTAAAGTGGGACACGAAACCAATATGATTGCGTAGTTTAGAAGGAGTATGAGATGAGCGAGATAACATTCGATACGAATACGAACATGATTGAAAAAGCGATACTGATTAGCTTAGTTACGTCAAAAGACAAGCGGAAAGGCGGAGACCCTGAGCTGTCGCTACAGGAGCTTGTACAGCTGACGGAAACAGCTGGGGTTGAAGTGCTGACGACCATTACGCAAAACAAAGAAACCGTCGATTCCAAATGGTTTATTGGCAAAGGAAAAGTACAAGAGGTTAAGGCTCTAGCTGATGAACTGGGCGCTACAACGGCTATATTTGATCAAGAGTTGTCCGGCGCTCAGGTTCGCAATTTGGAAGAATCACTGGATTTGAAAATCGTTGACCGCACCCAGCTGATTTTGGATATTTTCGCAGGTCGTGCCAAAACGCGCGAAGGTATTATTCAGGTTGAGCTGGCGCAGCTCAGCTATCTTTTGCCACGTCTATCTGGACAAAGTAAAAACTTGTCACGGCTTGGCGGAGGCATTGGTACCCGCGGTCCAGGTGAAACGAAACTCGAGACGGATCGCCGTCATATTCGTGATCGGATTTTTGACCTGAAGACGGTGCTTGACGAGGTTGTCCGCCACCGTAAATTGCATCGCGAGCGTCGCAAAAAATCCGGCGCCATTCAAGTAGCTCTTGTTGGCTATACGAATGCCGGGAAATCGACGCTGCTTCGCGAGCTTACTCATGCAGATGTGTATGTAGAAAATCAATTGTTCGCAACGCTTGACCCCACCTCAAGGACACTTGAGCTGCCAAATGGCCGAGAAATTATACTTACAGATACGGTAGGTTTTATTCAAAACTTGCCGACAGATCTTGTAGCAGCATTTCGGGCGACGTTAGAAGAGGTATGCGAGGCTGATCTAGTGCTTCATGTCATCGACAGCAGCTCTCCAATGCGGGATGAGCAAATTGCAGTCGTTAACAAAATTTTAGGTGAGCTAGGCGCTGCGGATAAACCCTATATTATGGTCTACAATAAGAAGGATTTGTGTATAAATAACGGTTCATTAGCAGATTTGCCGATTACTAGCGGCGACAATCTTGTCATTAGCGCGTACGATGCTGGAGATCTCGAGCTGTTAAAGCAAACCGTGCAAGATAAGCTCAGCGGAGACGTAGTAGTCTTTAACGTGCCAGCAGAGCGTGGAGATTTGATCGCACTTGCTTATCGAAGCGGCGAGGTCATCAATCAAGAAGTGAATGAAGAAAGCTTACGACTTACCGTTCATGTGAGTAAGCAGGAATACGAGCAGCACGGTCATCGTTTAAAACAATATATTGAGTAGGGTTTGCTTACGAAGTAGTTTTGCTGTGCAAAACTTAGGCTTATGCTTACGAAGTAGTTTTGCTGCGCAAAACTTTAAGGAGAAGATATCATAATGAACAGGCAACATGTAAACCAAAGACTATGGGAGCACCTAGAGCAGCTAGCAGAGCAGTCCGAGGTGCTTGCCTCAGAAGTTTTTCGCAGCATTGACAAGATAGCTGAGCGGAATCAGTGGAAGGTCATAGAAGCGTTTCAACATCACAAAGTAAGCGATTTTCATTTTACCGGTTCAACGGGATATGGCTATAATGATCGCGGACGTGAAATACTTGATCTTGTTTACGCAGAGGTAATGGGAGCGGAAGCGGCTATTGTTAGGCCGCATTTCGTTTCTGGAACACATACAATCAGCTGTGCCTTATTCGGAGTGCTGCGCCCTGGGGATGAGCTCCTGTACGTTACGGGAAGACCTTACGATACGCTGCATAAAGTTATCGGCAAGCCTGGAGACGGCATGGGTTCCTTGCAGGATTGGGGCGTGAAATATTCCGAGGTAGCGCTCCTTGAGGATGGTGGATTGGACTGGGCTCAAATTGAGCAAGCGATCTCGGAAAAAACGAAGGTCATCGGTATCCAGCGCTCGCGTGGTTACGATTGGAGAGCTTCATTTACCGTTTCGGAGATTGAAACTATCGTAAATAGGGTAAAAGCAATAAAGCCGGACCTGATTGTTTTTGTGGACAATTGTTATGGTGAATTTACAGAGCTGCTCGAGCCTACTCAAGTTGGAGTAGATTTGATGGCAGGCTCGCTTATCAAAAACCCAGGCGGGGGCTTAGCTGAAACGGGGGGCTATATTGCCGGGAAAGCTTTTGCCGTCGAAGCTGCTGCTTACCGCTTGACTGCTCCGGGCATCGGCGGCGAGGTAGGCGCAATGTTAGGCACGCTTCGCTCCATGTTCCAAGGTTTATTTTTAGCCCCTCATTTGGTCGGACAAGCGATCAAAGGAAGTGTGCTTGCTGCTGCTTTATTTGAAGAGCTTGGGTTCGAAACAAAACCGAGATGGAATGAGCCGCGTACAGATCTCATCCAAGCGGTTCGTTTTGGACAAGCTGATCATTTAATCGCTTTTGTTCAAGGGATACAGCAGGCAGCTGCTGTTGATTCGCATGTGGTTCCCGAGCCTTGGGACATGCCTGGATATGAGAATGCTGTCATTATGGCGGCAGGAACGTTCATTCAAGGAGGCAGTTTAGAGCTATCAGCTGATGCTCCAATACGCGAACCTTACATTGCATATATGCAGGGTGGACTGACGTATGCTCACGCTAAATATGGTGTTTTAACCGCATTATATCGCCTTGTAGACAGTGGTTTAATTGTGATTAAACCTTACATAACTTGACACATTTGCGTTGTAACGGTTAGAATGAACATATAAAAGAGCGACTGGAAGGTTGATGCGACATGGCTGATGATATTCGCAGAAATATGGCCTTATTTCCCATCGGCATCGTTATGAAGCTGACGGATTTAACAGCCCGCCAAATCCGTTATTACGAGCAGCATGAACTAATCGTTCCTGCAAGAACAGCAGGCAATCAGCGGTTATTTTCATTTAATGACGTAGAACGGCTTTTGGAAATTAAATCGTTAATTGAGAAGGGCGTTAATATCGCCGGCATTAAGCAAGTAATGAATCCTGTATCCAAGGAATCTGATGATGCGACAATTGTCAGTGAGCAATCGGAAGTGAAGCGCCGTGAGCTATCCGATCAGCAGCTTCACCGACTGCTTAAACAGCAATTGCTGGAGAAGAGACCTGGACAAGCTTCGCTAATTCAAGGACAATTGACTCGTTTCTTAAATAAGCGCTAATTTAACATGATAACTATTGCTTCGCAAACTAAGGAGATGATTCTGTGAGTTACACTAAAGACGATATTAGACGTATAGCACAGGAACAAAATGTTCGATTTATTCGTTTGCAATTTACGGATTTGCTCGGAACAATTAAAAATGTTGAAATTCCTGTAAGCCAGCTTGAAAAAGCGTTGGATAACAAAATGATGTTCGATGGTTCTTCTATCGAAGGTTATGTACGTATTGAAGAATCAGATATGTACCTGTATCCTGATCTTGATACATGGGTTGTATTCCCATGGGTAACACAAGATCGTGTTGCTCGCTTGATCTGTGATATTTACATGCCAGACGGAACGCCATTCGCTGGAGATCCGCGCGGTATTTTGAAACGTGCACTGAAGGAAGCAGAAGATCTAGGATACACAGCAATGAACGTTGGTCCAGAACCGGAATTTTTCTTGTTCAAAACCGATGAGCGCGGCGAACCTACGACTGAGCTTAATGACCAAGGCGGTTACTTCGACTTAGCACCTATGGATATGGGTGAAAACTGTCGCCGTGAAATCGTTTTGACACTTGAAGAAATGGGCTTCGAGATCGAAGCATCCCATCATGAAGTGGCACCAGGCCAGCATGAGATCGACTTTAAATATGCCGATGCGATTAAAGCGGCTGACCAAATTCAAACATTTAAGCTAGTCGTAAAAACAGTTGCTCGTGAGCATGGCTTGCATGCATCATTTATGCCTAAACCGTTGTTTGGTGTGAATGGTTCGGGTATGCACTGTCACCAATCGTTGTTYMAAGGSRATACGAACGTGTTTTACGATGAGAAGGACAAGCTTGGYCTAAGTGCTGCTGCTCGTCACTACATGGCAGGAATCCTGCTTCATGCGCGTGCAATGGCTGCCATTACGAATCCAACAATTAACTCCTATAAACGTCTTGTGCCTGGTTATGAAGCGCCTTGTTATGTAGCATGGTCTGCAAGCAACCGCTCGCCAATGATCCGTATTCCTGCTTCGCGCGGTCTTAGCACACGTGTAGAAGTACGGAATCCAGATCCAGCTGCTAACCCGTATTTGGCACTTGCTGTAATGCTCAGAGCTGGTCTTGACGGCATTCAAAACAAGCTGCCTTTACCAGCACCAACAGATCGGAACATCTACATCATGACAGAGGAAGAGCGTCAGGATGCAGGCATCCCGAGCTTGCCGCTAGATTTGAAAGAAGCACTGGACGAAATGCTCAGAAGCGACATCATCTGCGATGCGCTGGGTGATCATGCTCTTGCTCATTTCTACGAGCTTAAAGAAATTGAGTGGGATATGTACCGCACACAAGTTCACCAATGGGAACGCGATCAGTATTTGACGCTTTACTAAAGTTCAAAAACCTCAACGCTGCTGGCGTTGAGGTTTTTTTGCGTTCAGTTATACAGCTGAAATTAAGCATAATGAAGTGAAGGCACAGACATATGTCGATAAGTAACCTATATTATCGCTCAGCAACGTCTAAGATGCGCTGAGTTTGATTTTAAAGATTATCAGAGACATATTAAGCAGTGGACTCAAAACGCGCCTAAAGAAAAGTATACAGGTCTAAGAGCTACGGTCTAGTGCTTATATGTCGATGATATATATGCGTCATTAGTAAAATAAACTTTTATAGGATCAGTCAAACACATGGATAATGTGTTTGTGGCTGGTCTTTTTTAGGTTGACTAGAGCCAGTACCACATAGAGTTAGTACTATTCGGGTGGTTATATTGTTGTTATATTCATAACAGTTAATCAACCCAAGCTAATAAACGAAATCGTGACATATATCTTAAACTCAAAAATGACCTAACTATAACCTGGATAATCAAAGATAAATGAGGTGAGCAGCATGACAGAAACTAGAATAGATGAAGAAACCAATGGCAGTATTTATGTGTTGCTTACGGACACGGGCACATGGTTTACTCGAATGATCAAATTATTTACTGGTGCACCCTATAATCACGCTTCACTTGCACTGGATATAAATCTGAAGAATATATACAGCTTTGGGCGTAAACGTGCAAACAACCCGCTAATCGCTGGATTTGTCAAAGAAAACGTCTATACTGGAACGTTTCGATATTTCCCTAATACGCGCTGTGTTCTTCTAAAGATTGCTTTATCAGAAAAACAACATGCCGCATTGCTTCAATACATTCGTGAGTTTGAAAAAAATAAAGAAAATTACCGATACAATTTAATCGGATTGTTAGGTGTACTGCTTGAGCTTAATATCGAGCCAACAGATTCATATTTCTGCTCCCAGTTTGTTGCTGAAGCCATGCGGAGCAGTGGTATAAACTTGTGGGAACGACCATCCGCGCAAGTTACACCTCATGATTTTCTAAAACATGAGCAAATGCAAATCGTATATGAAGGATTACTTTATGATTATCCGAAACTTGACCGCAAGAAGCTAATACGAATTTCTAGTTTAAGAACAACAGCAGTACTGCTAAGAAAACGTGTAATTTAAAATCTTTCCATTTAAATAACAAAGTAATGGTTGTAAGGAGTATGAAAAGCAAAAAGAAGATCCATCAAATGGATCTTCTTTTGTTAATATGAAGAATGGCTCAAATACGAATTAATATCCGAAGCCAAAGCCGCCGCAACTGCAAGCAATGATCACCAGTAGAATGAATAATACTAAGATGATTCCTAAGCTTGAGAAAGCTCCACCCACGTAACCGGACATTTTTCAATGCACCTCCTTACGAGTTGAATACACAGTATGTTATGCTTTGGAAATACATAGTGATTGGGTGTTTGTCATTAGATGATTAATTCATGCAGGCATTGCGTTTTTAAGTTAAGGAAGCAGGTTTGTATAAATAGCTTGCTTAGGGAGTGGTTCAGCTGAATGTTGAAATTAAATTAGCCCATACGGAAGAAAAAATAACAATGACTCATTTGCTTCAGCTTTATATGTACGATTTTACAGAGTATACGGATGCTGCAGTAAATTCATCAGGATTATATTCACAATTGACCGATTGGGAAAATTATTGGCAAGAGTCCGATGCTTATTTTCCTTATATCGTAACTGTGAACGATGAGATCGCTGGCTTTGCATTAACCAAAAAAGTAAATCAAAATGACAGACACTATAATTTACTTGCGCATTTTTTTATTATGCGAAAATATAGAAGATCTGGTGTTGGTAAACAAGCAGCTAAGTTAGTTATACAAAAGCATAGCGGAGAGTGGGAGCTGTATCAGCTTGAACGTAATGTTCCCGCACAAGATTTTTGGACAAATGTCATTGGAGAGCTTACAAATGGGAATTTTGTTGAAAGGCATGAGAATGGCAGACGATTCCAAACCTTTAAGCAAGATCGTTAACATAATAATCAAAGAAAAGGCTGAATCAACGATGTTGATTCAGCCTTTTCTTTATGTACATATAAGTTGGTATTAATGAATATCACGGAAAAGTCCAATGACTTTACCTAGAATCGTTACATTTTGAAGTAATATAGGCTGCATTGTGGAATTTTCCGGCTGCAAACGAATATGATTTTTCTCTTTGTAAAAGGTTTTGACTGTTGCTTCGTCGTCCTCAGTCATTGCAACTACGATCTCACCATTGTTTGCCGTTTGTTGTTGACGAACGATAACATAATCCCCGTCATGAATACCTGCTTCAATCATACTCTCGCCCATGACATTCAATATAAAAACACTGCTGTCACCAACAAAATGGGAAGGAAGCGGGAAATATTCTTCAATATTTTCTGTAGCAGTAATCGGCACACCAGCGGTAACTTTACCAACAATAGGTACTCTAGCTACGGAAAGTGGGATAATGCCATCAGAGCCTTCTTGATCCAAAATTTCAATAGCACGCGGTTTAGTAGGATCTCGGCGTATTAAACCTTTTTTCTCTAGACGGTCCAAATGACCGTGAACGGTTGAACTGGACAACAATCCAACAGCTTCGCCGATTTCTCGAACGGAGGGTGGATAGCCTTTCTCCCGAACTTCATTCTTAATAAATTCAAGAATTGAATGTTGTCGGTTAGAAATCTTCGACACTGCAATCACTCCATTAGTAGGTTTGCAAAAAATTATAACATAGAACTCGAGTTCGTACAAACATAAGTTCTTAAGTACAGAGGTTCGTATTTTTTCGTTGACACCAAACGTTTGTTCGTGTAATCTAAAAACAGAACAAACGTTTGGGGTGTTGATAAATGATAACTAGTCCAAGTTTTTATAGAACCATTCATAAACAAGATACGAACAAAGCAACAAAGGTCAACCGCTTGATTAGGCATTTCATAAAGCGTCATACTGTTAAGCTCGTCGTTTGCACTGCTGTGTTTTTCTTATTGTTTACAAGCTTCCTACTTATGGGGACATACGCTTCGAGTAATACTCCCGAAGCTGCTTCCGCGGAAGAACAAATTATTAGGGTGCAATCAGGCGATACACTCTGGAATATTGCAAAACAAGTTTCAGATGGCAGCCATGATATCAGATATATCGTATATTTGATTAAAGATCGGAATGATCTACAATCAACAGTTATAAAGCCAGGACAGAAGTTAATTATTCCTAGCATTTAGCTTGATTTTCCATTACAATTCAATAGTTCATACAAAAAATTACTTTCTATTTAAAGTAGATGCAGGCCAATCTACTTCTTTAGAAAGTTTTTTTATGTTTACTGCAGGTTAACCATTAGTTTAGCCGTCTATTAAAGGGGACTGAAAGGAGATGCTATTTTGTTACGAGTTGAAGAGTTATCCCACTCATTTATGAATGGGCATGAAACGACTACTGTATTGCAGAAAATAAGCTTTCACGTACATAAGGGAGAAATGATTGCGTTGTTAGGGAGCTCCGGTTCCGGTAAATCAACTTTACTGAACTTAATGGCTGGCTTAATGAAGCCTACAGAAGGCCAAATCTTTATTGCGGACCATAATATTGTAACGATGAATGAAAACCGCTTGGCAGAGTTTAGACGGAAGCATATCGGATTTATTTTTCAAGCGTATGAGTTGATAGCCAACTTGACGGTTAGGGAAAATGTGGAGCTTCCGCTTGTATTTCAATCGATGCATCCTTCAATACGGAAGAAAAAAGCTCTTTCATTATTAGAGCAGGTAGGAATTCCTGATAAAGCAGAGTTATTCCCATCTCAGCTCTCCGGAGGACAGCAACAACGTGTCAGTATTGCAAGATCTTTGATAACAGAGCCATCGGTTATTTTTGCGGACGAGCCTACCGGTAATTTGGATACCAAAACAGAGGAAGAAATTATTATGATTTTGAAGCAGTTGAATAAAACGATGGATACTACCTTTATTATCGTAACCCATGAACGTGAGGTAGCAGCACAAACGGAAAAAATTATCACGCTGCGAGATGGTTATCTTGTAACGGATCAGGAAGCCGCACGAGAAAGTATGCTTGCGGGGGGAATTCAAATTGAGAATTAGTGATATTACAAGATTATCATGGGATCAGGTAAGGCGTAGAAAGGTTGTAACGGCATTATGCGCTGCGGGTATTTCTATTGGATGTGCTGCAATTATAATTGCACTCAGTATCGGTGAATCTGCTCAAGTTTACATTGAAAAACAAATGAATAGTTACTTGAAGATGGATGAAATAACGGTAACAGCGAGTACAGGAGCATACGCTGGCGGCGGAGCATCCACAGCTGATGAAGCTTCTTTGCAGAAAGGCAAGTTAACAAAGCRAAAGCTTGACATTATGAGACAAATCGAACATGTCAAAGCTGCTTCACCATATCAACAGCTTAACTATGTGGAGACGATGACGTTAGATGGGCTTACTTCACAAATTCAAACTGAAATTATTGGTACAGATATTGAGATGCTTTCCGCTTTTGGAAATGACATCAATCAAGGAGAAGCAACGAATGTATTAGGGACCATCGTTCTTAACTATGGAGCGACAATGGGATTTATTGATGAAGAGTCGAAACGTAAAATTCGAGAGCAAATCGATGCCAATCCCTATGATGAAACGGTTTATCAGCAATTTGAGAAGTTAAATCGTGTACCAGGGGCTTTATATCAGAAGCAAATACAGCTTCGCTCCTCTTCACCTGATGGCCAAGTCGTGTTGAGCGGACCCCTCCGGGTAATAGGTGTGCTTAAGAAGCCAGCTGGAGTCAGTGATGAGCAGTCGATGTATGACAAAAAAGGATATGTCTCATTAGAAACAGCGGAGCTCCTGAAGAAAGAGTTGAAGCTAGGGAATGATGAGCAGGAAGCTTATAACTCTATTATTGTAAAAGTAGATAACCAAGCAAAGATTGAACAAGTAGAGAAGCAGCTGCAGAAACTAGTCGTTACGACGCGAACAAATCTACAGCAGAAGGAGCAGCTCGCAAATGAATTTAAAATCATTAAAGCTGCGGCGCTTGGTATTGGTGTGTTTATTCTGATCATAGCCTCGATATCGATCGTAGTAGCGATGACGATGTCTACCTATCAGAGACGTAGACAAATTGGGATAATGAAGGTGCTTGGTGCGAATCTGGCTCAAATTCGCAACATGTTCATCATCGAGGCAGCGCTGCTCGGGTTGCTTGGTGGATTGTTAGGTGTACTTTTCTCCTATTGGATTGTATGGGGTATAAATGCCCTCATTTATAACTTATCCGGCGAGACGGACTCTGTTATTATTTTTATTCCATTTATAACGATTCCAATAGGCATGGCTTTTGCGCTTGCTACAGGTATACTATCGGGTATTTATCCAGCAATAAGCGCTTCACGTACGGATGCTTTAACAGCGATTAGACGCGATTAATTTATGGTTGAAGAAGGAGCTTACATATGAAAAGAAAAATAAAGTGGGGAATAATCGGTATTATTATTATTGGAATAAGTTTTGGACTATACAAGATAGGCAATCCTCCAAGGCAAACAGAATTCGTTTCTGATTCTCAACCAATTACATTCCAAGTGACGAACGAAACGATAGCCAATACGGTTGAAGTAAAGGGAAAATCATTGTATGAGCAGGAAACACTCATCTATGCACCTTATGGCTCCGAGGTTAAACAGTGGGCGGTAGAAGACGGGCAGCAGGTGAAAAAGGGTGATATATTGTTTAACCTGGATCAGACGGCCGTGCAAAACGATATTTTGCAAATGGAGGCAGTACTGCGAAAGGGCAAGCTTGAGGCTGAGTTAAACGATTACCTCAATCAATTGAATGACGAATCAGCGGCGATGGAGTCGACGGAAGAAGCACGAAAAAAAGTGCTCGTTGAAAGAGAAATCGTACGTTTATCGAAGGATGTTAATGAAGTAACAGCTAGCATTCAAGCCAAGGAGCTGCAGCAAAAGAAAAAAATGCTTAATGAATCCAGCTTTCGTTCACCAGCAACGGGAATCTTTTTATTCGATAATCCTAACAAACGGCCACAGGCATTGACCGTTAATGAGTATGTCGGCAAAGTCGTTGACTTGAATAAATTGCAATTTATCGCTTTAGTTGGCGAGCAGGATGTGTTTCGAATTAAAGCGGGCATGCCGGTCAAGGTGAAGATGAATGCGATGAAAGAGCTGAATCTTTCAGGCAAAGTGCTTAAAGTTTCTAAATTTGCAAAAACGGGAACGGATCAAAATAATTTAAATCAAGCCGCACAATTTGAAGTCGTAATCGTGCTTGAGCCTAACGAGTATTTGATTGCCGGCCTTAGCCTCAGCGGTGCTATTGAAACTGAACGCAAAGAAAATGCAATTTCAGTGCCATCGATTGCGATTATTCGCGAGAAAGATAAACATTTCGTGATGCTCGATACAGGCAATGGTCAATATGAGCGTAAAGAAATAAAGATTGGCCTCGAAACGCCAGAACAAACAGAAGTGCTTGAAGGATTGAAGCCAGGCGATCAAGTTGTTTTGCAATAACGAATGCTGCTGTCTGTCGTTACTTTATTCGAGATGAGCTCTGTTGCCTTGACAACTGATTGGTGGAAATGTAAAAGTAGAGAGTAGAGTTTTTTTCATCATGAGAGGAGTAGAGCAAGTAATGGAATTTGATAAAATTATAGAACGTATTAACGAGCTGGCTCGTAAAAATAAATCGGAAGGTTTATCCGATGAGGAAACGGTTGAGAGAGAAGAGCTTCGCAAGCAGTACTTGACTGTTTTCAAAAGCAATTTCCGTCAACAGCTTGATCAGATCGAAATCGTTGATGACAAAGATAATGTTAAGCACTAACGAATGTACTGTGTAATCATTTAATATCCAAGATGGGGTGATTAGATGAATTTCAAACTATTAGGCAAAAGTGGACTAGCTGTTTCTGAGCTTTGTTTAGGTACCATGACATTCGGCAATACGACAAGTGAGGAAGATTCGATCGAGATGATCGATCGTTTTGTTGATCGTGGAGGCAATTTTCTCGATACGGCCGACGTTTATGTGAGCGGTCGTTCCGAGGAAATCGTCGGCAAAGCGATCAAAAACAAACGGTCTGACATCGTTCTTGCTACAAAAGTGCGAATGACAACATCCAGCAATATTAACGGTGTAGGCTTATCGCGCAAACATATTATGGACGGTGTAGAAGCTAGTCTTAAGCGGCTTCAGACAGATTATATCGATCTGTATCAAGTGCATGTATGGGATCATGCGACTCCGATAGAGGAAACGCTGCGCACACTGGATGACCTCGTTACTTCCGGTAAAGTTCGTTACATAGGATGTTCCAATTTTTTTGCTTGGCAGTTGATGAAATCACTAGCGTATAGCGATGCTAGTAGATATGTACGTTTTGTATCGATTCAGCCTCAATACAGCTTAGTGAGCAGACAGATGGATCGTGAAATGCTGTCGCTTTGTTTAGAAGAGAAAGTCGGAATTATTCCTTGGGCCCCAATTGGCGGCGGTTTTCTAACGGGACGCTATACAAGGGAAGAGCCAAAGGAAGGGCGTCTAACTTCCAAAGTAGGCGAGAGCGCGTGGACTCTGCGGTCTAATGATAAAAACTTTGAAATTCTCGACGCATTGCTGGAAGCAGCGAAAGAGCTGGATAAGTCACCTGCTCAGGTAGCTTTAAGATGGCTCATTCAGCGAGAAGGCATTACTTCACCGATTTTTGGTGCCAGCAAGCTGGAGCAATTTGAAGATAATATTGGTGCCATCGGCTGGGAAATGCCAAACGAGGTTTGGAACCGTTTGGAGCAAATAAGTGCGCTTCCGGAAGATTACCCTAATCGTTTTATTGAAAAGTTTCGCAGACCGTTTGAATAAGGTATTTAATTAGGAGGAGAATTTGTTTGTCACGTTCCTGGGAGCGCAAAGTGCGCAAAAATATGAATGTCGTAAATAAGCAGCGCAAGAAGCAAGGAAATGGTCAAATCGTTTTTAATGCAGAGAAATCAGAAAAAATCGTTGGCCGCAATTTTATTGCGCCAATTCTTTTGATTTTGTTTATCGGGATGTACGTCATTTTGATGTCCAGCTCCTCTACATTTAAAATGGATACGATGTTTTGGATTACGGTAGGATGCTACATTTTGCTTGCGGCTTTGTTCTTTTTCCGCAGACCGTATATTACGATCGGCAAAGACTACATTCAATCACGTCGTCTAACGGGGGACAAGCGTATTCCAGCAGCATCGATCAAAGGCTTCAGCGTGCAAAAAGGCTATGTGGTCGTGGAGATGCAAAAAGGCGGAAACTGGGTGTTCTCTAAATTGACGAACCGTTTTCCAACCGATGAAATTGGCGATAAGCTGAAATTATTTGCAAATGCTAATGGAATCGCTTTTCAGCAAAAATAAATAGGCAGGAGAGTTCGAACAACGATGGCTAAACAAGCAGTATTATTTGATCTGGATGACACATTGCTGTGGGATGACCGCAGCGTTAAGGAAGCTTTTGAAGCTACATGCCAAGCGGCAGCAGCAGAATGTGGGGTTGATCCGAGCGAGCTTGAAGAATCCGTTCGCCGTGAGGCAAGAGCTCTCTACGAATCCTATGAAACGTTCTCGTTTACCAAGATGATCGGGATCAATCCTTTCGAAGGGCTCTGGGCACCGTTTCTTGAAGGTGAACAGGAGGAATTCCGCAAGCTTGAGTCACTTGCTCCGAGTTATCGGAAAGCAGCTTGGACACAAGGCTTGAAAGCACTTGGCGTTGATAACGAGGAACTAGGTGCGAAGCTGGCTGAGCAATTCCCGGCTGAGCGCCGCTTGCGTCCTATCGTATATGAAGAAACATTCCGCGTTCTAGATGCACTCAAAGGAAAATACAAGCTGCTTTTGCTTACGAACGGCTCGCCTGATTTACAGCGTGAGAAGCTTGCTGGCGTACCGGAACTTGTGCCATACTTCGATCATATTATAATCTCGGGTGAATTTGGAGAAGGAAAGCCGGCTGCATCGATATTCAAGCATGCGCTTGAGCGTCTTGGAGTAGAGACGGATCATGGAATCATGGTTGGAGATAAGCTGACAACGGATATTCTTGGCGCAAATACGATTGGTATGACATCAGTTTGGATTAACCGTCACGGTGTTGTTCGCAATGACGAGATTGTCCCATCACATGAAATTAAACATTTGGAAGAGCTTCTTCCTTTGCTTGAAGTTTAAACTAGCATCAAAAAAGCCCCTCGCGGACAGCTTGTGCTGCTGAAGAGGGGCTTGCATTATTTTTGATTTAATATTAGGCCTGATTAGCAGCGAACTTGTCGTCAGCAAACGGATGAGCGATCCAGCCCTCTGTTTCAATGAAGAGACGAACAGCAACGATTTGGCGATTATCCATTAGCGTGAAGAAATGCGGTTTGTATTCCGGTACGGAAATGACATCGCCAGCTTCAAGCTCAACGTCGAAATAACCAACATCATCAGTACCTTTTATAATAAAGATGCCGCGTCCTGCTGTAATCGCACGAACTTCATCTTCTGTATGCGTGTGTACATTTTCAAACTTTTTGAGCAGCTCGTCTAAGTTAGGCGTAGCATCGGACAATGCGATAATATCCCAAGTTTGATATCCGCGACGCTGTGCCAAATCTTTAATTTCTTCGTCATATGTCGCTAAAATTTGCTGCTTCTCTTCATCGGAGAGAACGAATTTTTGCTGTAAATCTTCTGCTAGCTTGCTTGGATTCCAATGCTCGTAAAGCACCTCTTGCTGTTCTAGAAATGCACGAACAGCCTCTTCCCCTTGAATCCGTTCTTCAGTATTGCGAATTCTAATTTGAGCCATGAACATTCCCTCTTTTCCTATAGAGATTAAATGATATAATGATTATAAAACAAATCAAATGGATTGTCGATGGATTACCTTTTCACCACACAGGTATTCTGATAAACTATGTGTTAATGATTTTTGGGAAGGGTGTAGTATTTTGTCAAAACCGACCATACAACAAATGCTTCAGGAGCGCATACTTATTTTGGACGGCGCAATGGGCACGATGATTCAACAAGCTGGATTAACTGAAGATGATTTTGGTGGAGCGGAGCTGGACGGTTGTAATGAAATACTCGTTCTGACACGTCCTGACGTTATACAGTCTATTCATGAGCAGTACCTAGAGGCTGGCGCAGATATTTTGGAAACCAATACATTTGGTGCGACAAGCGTTGTACTCGATGATTATGATATTCCTGAGAAAGCGAGAGAGATCAATCTAGCAGCTGCAAAATTAGCGCGTGATGCATGTGATAAGTACAGCACGCCAGACAAGCCGCGTTACGTTGCAGGCGCGCTTGGACCAACGACCAAAACTTTATCCGTAACCGGAGGGGTAACTTTCGATGAGCTCGTCGAGAGCTATTATGAGCAAGCGCTTGCTTTAATCGAAGCTGATGTGGATGCATTATTGCTTGAAACCTCACAGGATACGCTTAATGTAAAAGCAGGCAGCATCGGTATTCGCAACGCCTTTGATAAACTTGGCAAAGAGCTGCCGATTATGATTTCAGGTACGATTGAGCCGATGGGAACGACGCTCGCTGGTCAAACCATCGAATCGTTCTACATTTCGTTAGAGCATTTGAAGCCGATCTCCATCGGACTCAACTGTGCGACAGGCCCTGAGTTTATGCGGGATCACCTGCGGACACTGAGTGAAATCGCAAACGCTGCAATTAGCTGCTATCCAAATGCAGGTTTGCCGGATGAGAACGGGCATTATCACGAATCTCCAGAGTCGCTGGCTAAGAAGATGTCAGCATTCGCTGAACAGGGCTGGTTGAATATTGCCGGCGGCTGCTGCGGAACAACTCCTGACCATATACGAGTGATGGCTGAAACCATGGCGAAGTATGCTCCGCGCACGAAGATGGGCGAGCATCCAGATGCGGTTTCAGGTATTGAGACGGTATTTATTGAACCGGAAAATCGCCCGATCATGATCGGGGAACGAACAAACATATCCGGTTCGCGGAAGTTCAAACGTCTGCTTAAGGAAGAGAAGTTTGATGAGGCTTCTGAAATTGCACGTGCACAGGTGAAGGGCGGCGCCCATGTCATCGACATCAACTTGCAGGATACCGATATTGATGAAGCTTATGCGGTTCATCAATTTTTGCCGCAAGTTGTAAAGAAAATAAAGGCACCGCTTATGCTGGATTCAACTTATGATCATATCATTGAGCTGGGTCTGAAATATTCGCAAGGTAAAGCGATTATTAACTCCATTAACTTGGAGGATGGTGAATCCAAGTTTGAGAAGATTTTGCCATTAATCCATCGTTATGGAGCAGCAGTTGTTATGATTCTAATCGATGAACGCGGCCAAGCGGTTACGCGTGAAGCGAAGATGGAAGTTGCGGAACGTTCCTACAATCTTCTGACTCAGAAATACAAGATGAATCCGGAAGATATTATTTTTGATCCAAATATGTTCCCAGTTGGTTCAGGTGATCCGCAATATATCGGTTCAGCTGTTGAGACACTGGAAGGAATTCGGATGATCAAGGAGAAGTTCCCACGTGCCAAAACGATCTTGGGTCTGAGCAACATTTCCTTCGGTTTGCCTGATGCGGGTAGGGAAGTACTCAACTCGGTGTACTTGTACCATGCGACAAAAGCAGGGCTAGATTATGCCATTGTTAATACAGAGAAGCTGGAGCGTTATGCTTCGATCCCTGATGAAGAGCGTCAACTGGCTGAAGAGCTAATTTACAACACGACGGACGAGTCGCTTGCTGCGTTCGTTGCCGCATTCCGTGACAAGAAGGTAGAGAAGAAAGAAAAGATTTCGAATCTATCGCTAGAGGAACGTTTAGGCTCCTACGTAGTCGAAGGAACAAAAGAGGGGCTTATCCCGGATCTGGATGAAGCGTTGAAGAAATATACGGCGATGGAAGTCATCAACGGGCCGCTAATGCGCGGGATGGAGGAAGTTGGCCGTTTGTTCAATGGCAATGAGCTCATCGTTGCAGAGGTGCTTCAAAGCGCTGAGGTGATGAAAGCTTCGGTAACTTACCTTGAATCATTTATGGAAAAAAATGAATCCTCCGTCAAAGGTAAAATTATTTTGGCGACCGTTAAAGGCGATGTTCATGACATCGGTAAAAACCTAGTCGAAATTATTTTATCAAACAACGGTTACAAAATTATAAATCTAGGCATTAAGGTGCCGCCTGAGCAATTAATTGAAGCTTATCGCAATGAGAAGGCCGATGCTATCGGTTTGTCTGGTTTGCTCGTCAAATCCGCACAGCAAATGGTTATTACGGCGCAGGATTTGCGTACAGCCGGCATTGATGCACCGATTCTTGTTGGCGGCGCGGCGCTGACACGGAAATTTACAAAAACGAGAATTGGCCCGGAATATGATGGACTCGTTCTTTACGCAAAGGATGCAATGGACGGTCTTGATATCGCCAACAAGCTGATGGACCCTGAGCATCGATCACGGCTTGAAGATGAAATGGCCGCTTTTAAAGCGTCTGGCGGAGTATACGAAGAAGAGAAGAAACCTTTGCCGCAATTGACGCGGGCTGTTCGTTCCAAAATTTCACCGGATGCGCCTGTATTTACGCCGCCGGATTTGGATCGGCATATTCTGCGTGATGTACCGCTTCCTCATGTCATACCTTATGTCAACATGCAAATGCTGCTTGGTCATCACCTCGGACTCAAAGGCAATGTTGATCAATTATTGAAGGATGGCAATGAAAAAGCAGTGCAGCTTAAAGCAACCGTTGATGAAATATTGCAAAAAGGAACAACCGATGGCATTATAAAAACCCACGGTATGTACCGTTTCTTCCCTGCGCAGTCTTCAGGCAATGATATAATTATTTACAATCCAGTGGACCCGCGTCAGGAAATTAAGCGGTTTACGTTCCCTCGTCAACAGGTGGAGCCTTACCTATGCTTATCTGACTTCTTGAAATCAGTGGAAAGCGGCGTTATGGATTATGTTGGTTTCCTAGTCGTAACCGCTGGACACGGCATTCGTGAAATTGCGAATGAATGGAAGGATAACGGCGATTATTTGCGCTCGCATGCACTTCAGTCCGTAGCTCTTGAGGTTGCAGAAGGAATGGCAGAGCGTGTCCACCATATTATGCGTGATATCTGTGGTTATCCAGATCCTGCGGAGATGACGATGAAGCAGCGTCATGGCGCTCGTTATCAAGGCATTCGTGTATCGTTCGGATACCCGGCATGTCCAAACCTTGAGGATCAGGAGCCATTGTTCGATTTGATGAGACCCCAAGATATTGGCGTCGAATTGACTGAAGGCTGCATGATGGAGCCAGAGGCATCCGTATCTGCAATGGTATTCGCTCATCCAGAAGCACAATATTTTAATGTTGAGAAACTATAGCGTATAATAACAAAGAGCCCTTGAGCGTTCGTAATGACGAGCTTAAGAGGGCTCTTCGTTTCAATTCCAGAAGTCGAGGCCGCAGGGCTAAGAGTGGGGTGGATAATAATATGAATATGTGGTTTTTGGGAACGGGCGCAGGAAGACCTTCGAAGTATCGCAATGTAACAGCCGTGGCGCTGCAGCTTCCTGAGCCAACGTGCAGTTTGCTGTTATTCGATGCTGGAGAGGCAACGCAGCATCAGCTTATGAGAACATCGCTTAAACTGAATAAGATTGAATACATATTTATTACACATCTGCACGGTGATCACATTTATGGGCTGCCTGGCTTGCTCAGCAGCCGCTCTTTTGATGGCGGAATCACACCTGTACAGCTTTTTGGTCCTGTTGGGATTAGGAGCTATATTGAGACAACCTTTGCGATTAGTGCTACGCAGCTCGATTATGAGCTCATTATCCATGAATTAACGGGAAATGAAGGTGTTGTTTTTAACGATAATCGATTTAAGGTTGAGGTAGCGCCGCTTGAGCATCGAGTGACTTGCTTCGGCTATCGCGTAACTGAACAAGATCAGCCCGGCAAGCTGCTCGTCCACAAGCTGAAGGAGTATGGGATTGAAGCAGGTCCGCTTTACGGGGCGTTAAAAAGAGGGCAGTCGTTTACATCTCCGAGCGGATTGCTCATTCACACTGAGGATGTTACCGGCCCTACTTATATCGGGAGAGTAATTACAGTGCTCGGAGATACGAAGCCATGTGATAATGCTATAACCTTAGCGAAAGATGCTGATCTGCTCGTTCACGAAGCGACCTTCGCTGCGGGCATGGAAGAAAAAGCACATGAGTTTGGACATTGTACGACGGCGGAGGCGGCAGAAACAGCTGTTAAAGCAAACGCCAAGCGGCTGGTGATGACCCATTTTAGCGGACGCTATAGCAATGAGGCTCTTGCACAGCTTGAAGAAGAGGCTGGCGTACACTTCTCACCTGTCATAGCAGCAACAGATTTTCTACATATCGAAATAAAACGTGTGACTCAAATAGAATAAAAAAAAGCAAAAACGTGAGGATTTCCTCGCGTTTTTGCTTTATTTGTTATCTTTGCCAAAGTGAAACGATAGAAATACAGAAGCTAATACGATGATGACAACAATACCGAAAAAAATAAACATTTGGTAAGGGTTTGGAATAAAAGACGAGACAATCATCAGCAATCCGCCAATCAGATAAAATTTGGATGCTGCTCGATGTGTTTTGTTCCAAACATCTTCACTGCCAAGCGTATTAACGGTTTTTATTCCAATATAGCTGTTTGGTTGAAAATGCGGCATATACAAGCCTGCCACTGTGAAAATAATACCAATGATCGTGATGATGACTTTGGTGATATCAATAATGAGTCCGTAACCAGATGCAATGGTAACACCGTGAAGCACGAGCAAGCTGATCAAGACTACATTTTGAACCGTGTGAAGATTAGGCTTTTGGTTTTGGGAAGCATGTTTTTTTGGAAGGATGACAATTAGGATGACCATGAATGCTGGTAAAAGCAGCAAGGTAAATGCTTTATGCGCCAATCCATCGAATTCAATATTCATATCCCAGTAAATCGCCATTTGCTCGGGTAAATCGGGATAGGTTACGATGCTGGCAATTAAAGCAATGGCAACAATAATCCAAGAGAAGATACTTGCTTTCATTTCTCTACAATCCCTTCGGATTCGCTCTGTTGAAAGGAATTCATCCAGTCCATTAAGTCGTGGAAGACAGCTGTGTTAAGTGAATAATAAATATGCTGGCCTTGACGTTCATCGGATACAAGCTCTGCTTGCTTTAACAGGCTAAGATGATGAGAGATGCTGGGCTTAGTCATTTGAAAATGGTCGGCTATTTCTCCAGCAGTTAAGTCACGTTCTCGCAATAGTTCTAAAATTTTTCTGCGAGTAGGGTCAGATAGTGCCTTAAAGGCTAAATTGATTGACATGTAAGCTGTCCTTTCCAGCTGACTTTTGAAGTCGTTAGATATTTAAACAACCATCTAATTGTAATATAAATTTACTATATTGGTTTTTGTTTCGTGTGTCAATTTGATAGGTGCGACGACAACAAGTTTATGGCAAATTAACAGTTTTTCTTTGGCACTATATATCCAGAACTAAAGACTAGTAAAGGGAACAGATATTCGCTAATATATAGGGTATAGTGAGGTGCTAAGAAATGATAAAAAAGAAATCACTTTCAGAAATGATCCAAAATTTACGAGCCAATGAAAATATTATAAATTGGACTGAAATAGAGCCTCAAGAGGCAAAAACAAAACCTCTGCCAGAAAGTGTTGATCCAAGAATTAAATCGGCTTTCGCAAAAAGAGGAATAGAGCATTTATATACACACCAGCACTCAGCCTACGAAACGATACGTAAAGGTGAAAATATAGTCGCTGTAACTCCGACCGCTTCTGGAAAAACGCTTTGTTATAACCTTCCAGTGTTACAAGCGATAGCGGAAGACGACGGCAGTCGAGCTTTATATTTATTCCCAACGAAAGCTCTTGCACAAGATCAAAAAAGTGAATTAACTGAAATGATAAACGAAATGGGAATTGATATTAAAAGCTTTACCTATGACGGCGATACTTCGCCTGCTATTCGAACGATTGTAAGAAATGTAGGACATATCGTCATCACGAACCCCGATATGCTGCATTCCGCTATCCTTCCACATCATACAAAATGGGTAAGTTTATTTAGCAATCTTAAATATATCGTTATTGACGAGCTTCATACGTATAGAGGCGTATTCGGAAGTCATGTAGCAAATGTCATTCGAAGGCTCAAACGAATATGCAAGTTTTATGGTAGCGATCCACTGTTTATTTGTACATCTGCCACAATTGCTAACCCTAAGGAACTAGCAGAACAATTGACAGGGAATCCTATGCGATTAATTGATGATAACGGCGCACCAAGAGGACGGAAACATTTTGTTTTTTATAACCCGCCCATTGTAAATAAGCCGCTCAATATTCGAAAAAGTTCTACTGTAGAGGTTAATCAATTAGCGAAGGAATTTTTGACGAACAAAATACAGACGATTGTTTTTGCTCGCAGCCGGGTAAGAGTAGAAATTATTTTGAGCCATATTCAGGAATTGGTTAAAAATGAAATCGGCACTAAATCCATACGAGGCTACCGTGGCGGCTACTTGCCAAATCAAAGACGAGAAATTGAAAGAGGATTAAGAAACGGCGAAATATTAGGCGTGGTCAGCACAAATGCTTTAGAACTAGGTGTAGACATTGGACAGCTGCAGGTCTGTATTATGACAGGTTATCCAGGGAGCGTTGCAAGTACATGGCAGCAAGCTGGACGAGCTGGAAGACGACATGGGGAAGCACTTGTACTAATGGTAGCTAGCAATACGCCTATTGACCAGTATATTGTCCAAAACCCCGAATATTTCTTTGATCGATCCCCGGAATCCGCTAGAATCAATCCGGAAAACTTACTCATTCTAGTTGATCACGTTCGTTGTGCCGCCTATGAGCTGCCTTTTAAAAAGGGAGAACAATTCGGTTCAATAGAAATAGTAGACATATTGGAGTATCTGGTAGAAGAACGGGTACTCACTCAAGCAGCTGATTCGTTTTATTGGGCTAATCTGGCTTTCCCAGCTAGTGAAGTAAGTCTGCGTTCTGCCGCACAGGAAAATGTAGTTATCATCGACCAGTCAGAAACAGCGAACGTGAAAATCATAGGGGAAATGGACCGTTTTAGCGCTATGACTCTTTTGCACGATGAAGCCATTTATTTACATGAAGGTGTACAATTCCAAGTAGAAAAGCTGGATTGGGAGCATAAGAAGGCTTATGTTCGAAAAGTCGATGTAGAGTATTATACAGACGCGAATCTGGCGGTAAAACTTAAAGTATTAGCAGAGGATAGGATAGAGAGCAAGCGAACTTCATCCATAATATATGGAGATGTTGTAGTAAATTTTCTCGCAACACTTTTTAAGAAAATTCGATTGACGAGTTTTGAAAATATTGGATACGGCCAAGTAAATCTACCGGAAGATGAATTGCATACCAGCGCGACCTGGATAGAATTGAAAGAGGTAGACCCAGCGATTGAAACAAAAACGCTAGAACAGCTGCTTCTTGGAATAGCGAATGTGCTTAGGCATATTGTACCTATTCATGTAATGTGTGACCGAAATGATATTCATGTCGTTTCACAAATCAGGGCCGAGCATACGCAGCTTCCTACGATTTTCATATATGACCATTACCCTGGGGGCATTGGACTAGCAGAGGACGTATATAAACGGTTTGATGAAGTAAAAGAAGCTGCAATAAAATTAATCCGAAAATGTCCATGCGAAGATGGTTGTCCGTCTTGTATTGGCACTGAAATATATGGAATTCATGCAAAACAAACAAGCTTAGATCTGTTGAGGTCATTATGATTATGAAGGATTATATTGGCAAGTACGAAATACAGCTCGCTCATCGCGCTCAACTTGGACCGATTCATGAGATTGGTGTGCGAAAGCAAACATGTTATCTTCTTAATGAAGCGGAGGGCAAACGATGAGCTTATTACGCGATAAAATGAATCGTTTGCGGGGAAACATCCGCGAGGAAGAGAACCAGCCAGCGGCGGTGGTTCCTGCCACTGAAGAGAAGATGGTACAACAGCCGGAAAATGATGAAGAATGGCTTTCACCCGTGTGGGAGACCTTCGATGTCAAGCTGGTTACGAATGAAGTTGGAAGCTTTTTGCTCCGAAAAATCATTTATCCGTCAGATTATCGCCATGGTCATCATGCATTAGTAGAACTGCACGAGGCTGCACCTGCCTTATCAGCGTTTCATCCTGATTCTTTAACATCTGCGGAACAAATTATGTTTCTTGATTTGGAAACGACAGGTTTAGGCGTTGGAGCAGGGAACGTTCCTTTCATGGTTGGCATAGGCTATTTGTCAAAGGACCAATTTGTCATCGAGCAAGCGTTGATCAGGCATCCTGCTGAAGAGCGGGCAATGCTTCATTATTTGATGGGGAAGCTGAACGATTATACTTTTTTGTCCACCTACAACGGAAAAACCTTCGATTGGCCGCTCGTTCAAAATCGTTTTATTATGAATGGACTTGGCCAAAAAATGTGGGAGCCTAAGCATCTTGATTTCTTGCATCCTGCAAGATCGATATGGCGTAATACGCTCGTTTCGTGTAAATTAAGCCATGTTGAAGAAGAGCGGCTCGGTATCCACCGGGAGGATGACGTTCCAGGATCACTCGCTCCTCAGCTTTATTTTCAATTTCTGGCGAATGGAGATCCAGCACCGCTTGAGGGAGTTTTTCGCCATAACGAAATAGATATGTTATCCCTAGCTTGTCTAGCAATTCGATTTGGACATTTGTTAAACGGAACGATTAAGTTGTATATTCCGTTGCCCGATGAGCCTGAGGAGATGGTGCGTACAGGTCTTTGGCTAGAGCGTATGGGTAAAATGGAGCTTCCTGATCATTTATTCGATTTAGCCATGAAGGAAGAGAACTCAAAACCTTCTACACTAGTCATGCTTGCCGCGCGGGACAAGAAGGCTGGAAATTGGGATCGTGCTGTGTTATTGTGGCAGAAGGCTATTATTCATTCTTCTAATCATTTTGGATCTGCTGCCCATGAAGCAAGCATTGAGCTTGCCATGTATTATGAGCATAAGATCAAAGATTTTGAGTCAGCTTTAGGATATGCGAATGCAGCTTTTGAACATGCACTGAATCATTCGCAGCTCATTCGGCCTGACGCCAAAAAAAGAGCGGAGCTCGATGCTTTGCGTAATCGAATAGCAAGGCTGCGCCGCAAATCAACCAAACATGTTCATTAAGAAGCTACTTTTTAAAATAGGATAAAAGCGTAAACAGACAGCTGCAGCTCAACTATATAGCTTATCTTTCAACGGAAAACGTAAGCTTGACCACTATAGTGGCGACTGCCGTTTACCCTCGGGAGGAAAACAACGATGACAACGGGACTGCCTGCCATGCGCGGCTTATTAATTGATCTTGACGGAACGTTATATCACGGTACTCATCAAATTGCTGGTGCAGCTGAACTCATCACTTATTTGAGAGAGATTAAGCTTCCATATCGCTTTGTTACAAACAACTCCTCTTCTACACCCGATGAGGTAGCTGAAAGGCTAATGAAAATGGGTATTCCAGCTGCTGCTGAAGAGGTATGCACGTCCGCGCAAGCGGCTTCTGAGCATATCGCTTCGATGAAGCCAGGTGCATCCGTATTTGTCGTTGGTGAAGCAGGACTAAAACAGGCTGTCCAAGAAGCAGACTTAATTCTCACAGAGGAACAACCGGATTTTGTTTTACAAGGAATTGACCGTTCGTTCACTTACGAGCGATTAACAAAGGCCGTTCGGTATATTCACAGTGGGGCTGAATTCGTTATGACAAATCCTGATTTGCTGCTGCCATCCAGTGATGGACTCATTCCGGGAGCAGGCTCTATAGGAGCTATGTTGAAGGCAGCGGGCGGCAAAGAACCTGTACTCATTGGCAAACCATCATCCATTCTTATGAGCTATTCATTAAGATCGATTGGCTTAAGCGCTGATGAAACATGGGTAGTAGGCGACAATTTGGCAACAGACATCGCTTTTGGAGCAGCTGCTGGCTGCGGTACGATTCTTGTGCTGACCGGGCTTACTACAGCGCAAAATATCGAGTATTATATGGAGCAGGCAGGGTGTAAACCAACTGTCATTTGCAATCATTTAGAAGAGCTTCGTTCTTATATATCTGATCATAGAGATTGTTAAGACTTATAACGAAGAAAATAGGAAGGAAGCGAGCTTTCATGCATGAATTGCCGGAACTGGAAAATTATCGGGCTTTATTGGCGGAGCAATTCGCTGGCGCCCAAATTACCGGTATCGAGATAACAAATGGTAAAGTTTTTCAAGCAAGTGAAGAACAAATTGAGCGTGACGTGGTTGGTAAAGTTGTATGGTTCGTTGAAAGAAGAGGTTTACATTTAGTTTTACACTTGGATAATGGAAAACGTCTATTGCTTCATTTGGGGCAAGGGGCTTATTTGCATAGAGGAAACGAGTCTGACAAACCTGATCGCAACGTTCAGATGAAACTGCTTTTCGGTGAAGCCGTATTGTATGGAGTCGGTTTGCGTGCGGATGATTTGCAGTTGTTGACTGTGAAGGAAGTCGAAGGGAAACTTGGACGCCTAGGACCAGATGCATTGGACAAAAGAGTGACAGTGGATCGTTTCATTGCACTATTTGCCAAAAAACGTGTTGCAATCAGAACCGCTCTTAGCGACCAAAACGTGATTTCTGGAATTGGTGCTGCATATGCGGATGAGATTTGTTTTGACGCAGCGATTCGCCCTGACACTAAAGTTCCAGTATTAGAAAACGAAGCATGGGAACGCCTATACGCAGCGATGCATAATGTACTGAAGGAAGCGATTTCACAAGGAGGAGCGGGAGAGCATTCGTTCTTTGAGGGAGATAGCTTAACTGGAAAACATCGGAATCACTTTCAAGTCTTCGAGCGTGAGGGTCAACCATGTTCACGCTGTGGTGCTGTGATCGAGAAAATCGATGTATCTGGCCGCAAAGCGTATGCTTGTCCTGCATGTCAACAAGATGAGGGATTAAGCGCGCTTTGAGTCTATCGGTTGAACGGGGGATTCATTTATGATTCATGTATATTTAGACGATTATCGCACTTGTCCAAAAGGTTTTGTATTGGCAAGCAACGCCGAAGAGTGCAAGCAGCTGATTGACCTTGAGGAAGTTGATATTTTATCGCTTGATTACGATCTAGGCTGGTCACAGCCGACTGGCTACGAAGTCGTGCGCCACATTGTTGAAACGGGTCGATATCCAAGCCAAATATACTTACACACCTCAAGTGCCGCTGGTCGCATGCAAATGTACCATATGCTTTCAACGAATGCGCCGGCAGAGACCAAGCTGTTCAATGGTCCGATGCCGGAGGCTCTCATTAATAATATAGCTGGGCAATAGTATACACCCGGGCCCTTTAAGGGCTATTACACCCAAACCCTCAAGGGCTTTTTAAACCCAGACCCTTTAAGGGCTACTACACCCAAACCCTTAAGGGTTTTTTAAAGTGAAATCTTTGAGGATTTTTAAAATTCCCGAACCTAAGAGATTTTCGAACCCACCCAAACCCTCCCTTCCAAGGGAGGGCCCCAAGGGTTGCACCCTCTGGACACCCGCAACTGGACTAACGTGGGAGCTTGATCGGCGCTTGAGAGTTAGGGTAGAGCATCGAACGCTTTCGTCCCTTTGGGACACGCTTTCACTAATGCGGGGGAACCCCAAGGTGGGTTCGAACCAACCTAAACCCTCGCTTCCAAGGGAGGGCCTTAGGGTTGCACCCTCTGGACACCCGCAACTGGACTAACGTAGGAGCCTGACCGGCGCTTATGAGTTAGGGTAGAGTATCGAACGCTTTCGTCCATTTGGGACACGCTTTCACTAATGAGGGGTAATTCCAATGGTTTTTCGAACCCACCCAAACCCTCCCTTCCAAGGGAGGGCCTTAGGGTTGCACCCTCTGGACACCCGCAACTGGACTAACGTCGAAGCTTGACCGGCGCTTGAGAGTTAGGGTAGAGCATCGAACGCTTTCGTCCCTTTGGGACACGCTTTCACTAATGCGGGGGGGAACCCCAAGGGCGTTTCGAACACACCCAAACTCTATATTTTTTAAGGACTTTGAAAGTTACGCTCTTTGGACACCTGCAGCTGGAATAACGTGGGAGCTTGATCGTCGCTTGCGAGTTAGGGTAGAGTATCTAACGCTTTTGTCCCTTTGGGACATGCTTTCACTGAGAGGCTTTCACCTTTTCTTAATAGATAGTCTCATTAGTTTGAATTATCAATTTGGATATTGTGTGAGCTGACCAGTTTTTATTTTTTGATGCAGTTTTATAAATAATATCAACTACATATTGTTAAGCCAGTTACACATAAGACTAATTTTTAGACTTATTTGGAGTAATTCGATTGGTTTGAGGGTAATAAGACTAGTTTTTAGTTCTATTTGTGCTCAATTTTACAATAAGCAGTAATAAAATTTATTTTTCTCTGGTTTAAGACTATATTCTAGTCTTATTTAGTTTTATTGAGCCCATTTAGTTGAAATAGGTCTAGTTTCTATATCTATTTCACTAACATCGTCCATTAATCATTATTTATGGGCTAAAACAATGGTTCATATGGCTATACTCAAATAATACCTAGCAAAAATAATATCTGAGTTAATTACTCGAATAATTACACGAAATGTGACATATTCGGTTATAATGCAAACAAAGACTAAAAATATAAGTAGAACTAAAATGCTGAGGAATTAATTTCCTGGCATTTCTATGTTTTTTTATTATCTCTGATCTATGTAAATGTTTGTATTTACGAAGGCTTCAATCTTTCACACATCAAGACACGATTTACATTTACAGACAACAAACTTCCAGCGTGTCCCGTAGGGACGAAAGCGCTCATCCGTAAACTAAACATTCCAGCACAGATTATCGCCAACGTTAGTCGAGTTGCGGGTGTCCAGAGGGTGCAACCCTTGGGGCCCTCCCTTGGAAGGGAGGGTTTGGGTGGGTTCGAAACGCTTGTAGGGTTGGTGTAGTAATTGTTTAGGGCTCAGGGTGCTAAACCCTCGAGGGCAAGGGTGAAAAAATCCCTCTAGGGATCTAGGGTAATATAACACGAAAGAGGTTTAACATACGTGAGTCAATGGATCGGAACAGCTAATCAAACTTATGCACCATATGCGATGGAGGAGCTTCGAAGGCTGATTGAGGGCGTTGCCTTCACACAGCTGGCAGCAGGCGAAGTTTTTTTAATGACAAGCCCGCTAACACGGGAAGAGACGCTGCAAGCTATTCATCAGCAGGAGCCGATCTTTTTGCGCCATGTGCAGCCGGTGGATCGGACGATTGAAATTACAGGAAATGCGAATGATTTAGAACAATTGTCTAGCATGGTTCGAAATGCTGTATTAACTTTGGAAAATAAACGGGTAGCCGTTCATATTAGACGTACGTCGAAATCGGAGTTTGTGTATTCGGCTGCGGATACAAAAGCGGTAATTGATGCGGTACTCGAAGAGATTGACGCGGAACCTGTTGTACAGCAGCCAGACGTTATTATTGCGATCTATGCGGCGATCAATCAGCTTTATGTCGGTTTTGGATCGCCATCGGAGATGCTCTCGGATTGGCCAGGCGGAGCCGTTCGTTTTCAACGCGAAGAAGGACAAGTCTCGCGTGCCAAATTTAAGCTGCTTGAAGCAGAACGTGAATTCAACCTAAATTACGCACAGTTTCAAAATGCCCTTGATGTTGGCGCAGCGCCAGGCGGCTGGACATCCCTTTTACTTGAGCGCGGCTTGAGAGTTACAGCCATCGATCCTGCTGAATTGCATCCATCGCTAATGGCGTATCCCACGCTAACTTACTTAAAGCGCAATGCTTCCGAAGTGAAATTCAATCCTGATTCATTCCAGCTACTAGTCTGTGATATGAGCTGGAGTCCGATGATGATGTGCAAGCTCGTTCTCGATCTTGAGCCTGCACTAACGAAGGGTGCAACTGCCATAATTACAGTTAAGCTGATGCACCGGAAACCGCTTCAAACGATTCGAGACGTGATTTCAAGACTTTCAACGGAATTTAAGCTTCAAAAAGCTAAGCAGCTGTTCCATAACAGAGAAGAAATCACACTTTATTTGATCAAAAAATAACAGGAGTCGCCCCCCTTGTTGAAAGGAGGGCGCTCTTTTTTCAAATCCAGCTTACAATCCTAGCAAAGAATAAGTATGTCTTCTAACCACTAATAAATCGATAATAGCTGTAATCTCTTAAAGGAGACCTGGCCAATGCAGAGCTTGAAAGCGCTTTATATGAATTTGCGTATCAAACACAAAATGTTTGTGTTGATATCAGTCATCATGCTGGTTGTTGCTATGCTTGCTATCATCATTCAGCAATACGCTTTTGATTTTTATGATCAGGAAATTTATAAGCAATCTTCCAAAGCGCTCAGTTTGTCGTCCCTCAGTATCGAGAATGAGCTGAAAAAGATGGAGAAGCTTACCTTTATGCTTTCAACGGATTCTACGATCCAGCACTATTTGAGATCCATCAAGAGCGGTTTGTCCGATTATGATAACTATGTTGTGCAATTAACGGTGAAGGAGCGAATGGTCAATATCGGAGGGCTTGATAAATACGTGCTTTCCGCCCAGCTGTATGACGTAAATGATAATGAATATGCGGTTGGTGCAAACTCGATAACGATTTACCAGGACCGTCTGGATGCATTCAAAAATGCAACAGCGGTCAAAAAGGGTGGGAATACGTGGATTGCCCCCTACAGCAACGATAAGTCCTTAATTGCTGCGCGAGAAGTGCGTTCGTTTGAGCAGCTGAGCTTAGACTATCTTGGCACTTTAGCGCTTCGCATCGATATGAACAAACTGTTTAGAGATCTTGCTAAAGGGATGAACAGCAACGACGCCAAGCTAGTCATTATGAAAAACAATGAAGCGGTGTATCCTGAAGCGTCCGCTTTTTCCATGGAGTCCTTATCTGCGCTGCCTGGCAATGAGGGCTACAAAGTTATACGTTATGAGGGGAAGCAATATTTTGTTACTTATATAGCGTCAACGTATACCGATTGGACTTATTATACGCTGATCCCATTTGATGACATCTTTGACCGTGTCGTGAAGGTCAAAAATACGATTATTATTATTTTTGCTATATTATTTATCGTCATTCTCCTCATTGCAGTTGGCTTCGCAAATGGTATTACTGAGCCTATTGAACGCTTGAATGCTAAAATGAAAAGAGTGCAGCTCGGCAATTTTGAATATATCGAGGAGCCGAATGAGAGAGCGCTTGCAATGGATGAAGCTGGTCAAATGCATCGAAACTTCCGAATAATGATTGAACGTATCAATGAGCTCATTCATGAAAATTACGTGAAGCAGCTTACAATTCGCGATACGGAATTTAAAGCGCTGCAAGCTCAAATTAATCCACACTTTTTGTACAACACATTAGAGTCGATCAACTGGTCCGCCAAGCTAAGCAACCAAACACATATTTCTCAGATGGTTGAAGCGCTCGGCTCCCTGCTCAGAACGTCAATCAATTTGAAGGAGCCGCTCATTCCGCTTAGCAAGGAACTGGACATCATTAATCACTATGTCACGATTCAGAAATATCGTTTTGAAGAACGGCTTGATTTCCATATTGACGTACCAGACAAGTTACTTAACTGCAGCATTCCGAAGCTTTCGCTTCAACCGCTCGTTGAGAATGCAATCAATTACGGCCTTGAACAAATGATTGACACCTGTAAAATACAAATACATGCCTATGTGGAAAATGAGCTGTGGTTTATTTCAGTGGAGGATAATGGGCCGGGAATGGAAGAAGAGTTTGTCACAAAGCTATTAAGCGGACAAGTGCAGACGAAAGGCTCCGGCTTAGGCTTGAAAAATATCGAAGACCGCATCAAGCTGCTGTATGGCGATGCATACGGCTTAAACGTAGAGAGCAAGCCAAACGGCGGTACCAAAGTGAAGCTGATGCTTCCTTATGAAATGAGGGATTCCCATGTATAAGGTTTTGTTGGTTGATGATGAACGAATCATCGTAGAAGGCATATCGCGAACTGTAAACTGGAATGCATATGAGGCAGAACTGGCAGGAACGGCGCGCAATGGACTTGAAGCTTTGGCCTTTATCGAGAGCCATATGCCGGATATCGTCATTTCAGATATCAAAATGCCAGGCATGAACGGGCTGCAGCTGGTGGAAAAAGTGTATGAAAACTACCCGCATATCGTTTTTATTCTTCTTTCCGGCTTTAGTGAGTTTGATTATGCTCGCACTGCGATGCAATTTGGAGTTAAACACTATTTGCTTAAGCCATGCAATGAAAATACGATTACGGATGCACTAACCGAGGTGATAACAGAGCTGAGGAAACAGCAAACGCAAGAGAGCTTCATGCTTCATATCCAGAAAGAGCTTTCAAAGGTACTTCCTCACGCGAAGGAGCAATTCCTTAAGGAGCTTGTTACCAATAAAACATATGGCCAGCGTGATTGGGATGATTATGGCAACCTGTTTCATATTACAGTAGACAATGAAAAGGTTCAGTTGATTTTGTTTCAAATAGAGGGTGTGTTTGAATTTGAGCATCTGTTTGCGGTCAAAAATATCGCTCAGGATGTCCTCGGCAAACCGACGGTACTTCTCAGTACGACGATAGGAAAACATGTGCTGTTGCTCATTAAAGAGATTAACGGAACAGACGTTTTATTTGCACAATTGAATGAAATTAAGCAAACGTTTTCTTCCTATTACAAATTGGATGCTACAGTGGCCGTCAGCAATCCAGGTCAAATTATCGATGCTCGTAAAATGTATCGTGATACGCTGGAATGCTTAAATTATCAATTTTATTTAGGCGAAGGAAGCATCATAACGCAGAAGGATGTTGAAAGAGGAGATGATAATGCGCTTAAGCCTTTCATCTATGATGAAGAGCCTCTTTGCATGCATGTCAAATCAGGAGACTGGGCGTTTGTTCAGCATGAGCTGCAAAACTATTTTGATATGCTTGCCGACAGCCGCATGGACATGCATCTCTCGAAATCTTATGTCATTCCGCTTTACATATCTGTCGTTAGACAAGGCAAACCTGAAGAAATCAATGAATATTTAACTAAGATTGCAGGATTTGATCAATTTACAACACTAAAAACGACGCAGCAATTCGTCACCGAATGTGCGCAGCAAATATGCTTGAACAACTTTCATACCCACACCAATAAGCATTCCGCCATTATTCAGAAGATGATTCAAGTAATTGAAGCACATATTTCCAATCCTGATCTATCGCTCAACTGGGTAGCGAGTGAGATCTTATACATGAACGCAGATTATGTAGGCAAGCTGTTTAAGAAGGAAATGGGAGAAAAATTCTCAAATTATGTTGTTAGGTTAAGGATGGAGCGAGCAATGGAAGAGATCGAGAAAACAGGTGATGTGAAGGTTTTTGAACTCGCTGAGAAATTTGGTTTTGGCGATAATCCGCAATATTTTAGTCAAGTTTTTAAAAAACATACAGGGTTCACGCCTTCCGAATTCAAAAGGTCGCCATAATGGCGACCTCTGTTTTTTTAACAAAGAAAGCGGTTTTTTTAATTCCGACGATTCGACATTCACCCTATAATAAAGCTTGTAAACAACATTAAAGAGTCTGGAAGGGGCGTAACACAATGAAAGCACCAAAGAAAATGCTTTTGATGCTCATGGCTTTTGCACTAGTTCTCGTAAGCGCTTGCGGCGGAAACGCAAACAATGAAAAACCAACAAATGCGACCAACGCACCAAAATCAACAAACGAAGTGAAAGAAGAACCAGCAGAAGCAAAGCCGGTCACTCTTCGTATCGCATGGTGGGGCGGTCAGCCGCGTCATGATTACACAATGAAAGTCATTGAGATGTACAAAACGAAAAACCCGCATGTAACGATAGAAATGGAATATGCCAACTATGATGACTACTGGAAAAAGCTTGCTCCTCAAGCAGCTGCAAACGAGCTTCCTGATATCATCCAAATCGATACGCAAAACTATTCGCAATACGCTGGCAGAAAACAATTGGCTGATTTGACTCCATTTATCGGCAATCAAATTGACGTAAGTGACATTAGCCAAAACGCGATTGATGGCGGTAAATTAGGCGATGGACTATACGGTATGAACCTTGGTGTAAATGCTCTTGGGTTTAACTACGATCCAGCACTACTGAAAAAAGCAGGCATTGATTCCATTCCTGAAAACTACACTTGGGATGATTACGTAGCAATGGCTGCAAAAGCAAAAGCAGCAGGAATTTTCTTCGACAACGGTATGCGTCCAGAAGTGTTCTTCGGCTACTACCTTCGTACACTTGATAAAACGTTGTTTAACGCAGAAGGCAACGGCCTTGGCTACGAGGATGATCAACTATTCACCGATTTCTTCGGAATGCTAGCTAAACTTGTTATCGATGGTGCAGTACCGTCGCCAGACGTTCTAGCTCAAATCAAAGGCGCAGAAGACAGCCACCTTGTATTGAACCAAGGCATTGGCGTATGGCAATGGTCGAACCAATATGTTGGATTGCAGCAAGTGGCTAACCGTCCGCTAGCAATTGCTCCAATGGCTGGTCCAAATATGACTAAAGGGTTATTCCTTAAGCCAAGTATGTTCTTCTCCGTATCGGAAAATTCGAAAGTGAAAGAAGAAGCAGCTAAGTTTATCAACTTCTTCGTAAATGATATCGAAGCTAACAAATTGATTTTAGGCGATCGCGGCGTACCTGTTTCCTCTAAAGTGAAAGAAGCGTTAAAAGCAGTTTCTACTGAAGCACAAATCCAAGTATACGACTATGTTGCTTGGGCAGAAGCGAACAGCTCACCAATGGATCCAGCTGATCCAATCGGTTCTGCAGAAGTGTTCAAATCGCTCACAAGCCTTGCAGAGCAAATGAACTACAACAAAATTAAACCAGAAGACGCAGCTAAGAAGTTTAGAGACGAAGCAACCGCTATTCTTAAGAAAAACAAGTAATATTGTTTGAGTAGAAGCGATGGTTGGTCGTTAGATCGACCATCGTTTTTTCATAAATAAAGATGCATTGGCACGCTAGACTTCGTATAGGAGTTGGATAAGATGAAATCGCTATCACTTAAAAACAACTTGGTAGGCTACACCTTTATTGGTCCATTTGTTATCGGATTTTTATTGTTCACCTTAGTACCCGCTGTCGCATCGTTATATTTCTCGGTTACCGATTATGATCTCTTATCGACACCATCCTTTATCGGATTAGAGAATTACCAGACGATGTTTTTTGATGACTCGAAGTTTTGGGCATCTCTAAAGGTTACTTTTTTATACGTATTTATCGGTGTACCGCTTAGATTGGCCTTTGCTTTATTTATTGCAATGATATTGAATACAGCCTCGAAAGCAATCGGGTTATATCGGACCGTTTATTATCTTCCTTCGATTATTGGAGGTAGCGTTGCCGTGTCGATTATGTGGCGCAACCTTTATGGTGACGAAGGGGTTATAAACATTTTTCTGAATGCACTCGGTTTAGATAGCGTGAGATGGTTTGCTGAACCTGCAGCTGCGCTGTGGATGCTCATTACTTTGTCCGTTTGGCAATTTGGATCGTCGATGCTTATTTTTCTTGCAGGTCTCAAAAATATACCGCCTGAATTGTACGAGGCTTCCAATGTGGATGGAGCGGGGCCAGTCGTTCGCTTCTTCAAAATTACTTTGCCAATGCTTAGCCCGATCATTTTGTTTAATACGATCATGCAAACCATCGGAGCATTTATGACTTTCGTTCCAGCTTACATTATTTCAAAAGGCGAGGGCGGCCCGTTAGACGGCACACTTCTTTATTCCCTTTACTTGTTCCGTCAAGCATTCGTTTATTTCGATATGGGATTTGCTTCAGCAATGGCGTGGGTAATGCTCATTATTATCGCTATCCTAACCGGGATTTTGTTCTATACCTCTAAAAAATGGGTTCATTACGAGTCGAAAGGTGGCCATTAAACATGACATTCAAAAAGCTGAAGTGGCCGATCTACCACGTATTTGTCGCAGCGCTCGCCTTAGTAATGGTTTACCCGGTGTTATGGCTGTTAATGAGTTCATTTAAGCAAAGCAATCTCATCTTCGCAACGGCTGATTCCCTTATACCACAGCCTTGGATTTGGGAAAATTATAAAATAGGCTGGGTCGGCATAGCAGGTCAGTCATTCGGCAATTTTATTATGAATTCTCTAGAAATTGTTGTTATTTCTACCATTGGAGCTGTATTATCATCTGCATTTATCGCTTTTGGATTTGCAAGACTTAATTTTGTGGGGAAAACGTTTTGGTTTGGAATCATGATGGTTACGCTAATGCTTCCCCATGATGTTGTACTCGTTCCGCAATATATTTTGTTTGCGAAGCTTCATTGGTTAAACTCAATTAAACCTATTGTTATCCCGCAATATTTCGGCATTCCGTTTTTTATCTTTTTACTCATTCAGTTCATCCGGACCATTCCGAATGAGCTTGACGAAGCAGCAACGATCGATGGCTGCGGGAAGTTCCGCTTGTTTTTCCGAATTATTTTGCCGCTCGTCGTTCCAGCTCTGGCTACCGCTTCAATTTTCTCGTTTTACTGGCGCTGGGAAGACTTGCTCGGACCGGTTTTATACTTGAATCGTCCAAGTTTGTATCCTGTGTCGATGGGTCTGAAAATGTTTCTCGACAGCGATACTGTCTCCAACTGGGGCGCTATGTTCGCGATGTCAATCGTCAGCCTTATACCGGTGCTCGCCATTTTCTTCGCATTCCAGAAGTATATTGTTGAAGGTATCAGCACCAGCGGTTTGAAATAGACATTCAAAATGAAATAGGGGAGAGGAAGATGGAAATGCCACAGCTTCAATTTGACGAAAATCATATTAAGGACGTTATAGATCGTGTTGTAGATCGCACATTCAGAATGGATTTTAGCTGGGATTGGCCGGGCGGTGTTGCTTTCTATGGGGTTGCGGAAGCGTACGAGGCAACAGGTAATGAACGTTATATTCAGCTTTTGCAGGAATGGATTGATGAGAAGCTGGAAGACGGCTTGCCGAAGCTATCAGTCAACGGAGTATCCATAGGTCATGCTTTAATTTCATTGTACAAAGCAACTGACGAGCAAAAATATTTAGATGTCGCCATTCAAATGGCCGAATACTTAAAAAATGATGCGGTACGATTCGCAGATGGCATTTTCCAGCACACGGTCAATTCAGAAACGTATAATTTTCCTGAGCAAGCGTGGGTGGATACGATGATGATGGCGGGTTATTTCCTCGTGCGTATGGGACATTTGCTAGGACGAAACGACTATTTGGAGGATGGCCTAAAGCAGTATCACGGTCATGAGCATTTTTTACAAGATCCCGTTACGAACCTCTACTATCATGGCTGGGACAATATTGCACAAAATCATATGTCCTCGATCTTCTGGGCACGCGGAAACTCTTGGGCTGCTCTTACAATGGCAAAGGCATTGCCTCATATAGCCGTTCAGCATCCTTCATTTATGATTATTGAAGGCTCAATGCGAGATCAGCTAAGTACATTAGTGCGTATGCAATCCGAAAATGGGCTATGGCACACGGTTTTAAACGATGATAGCTCCTATCATGAAACATCGGGTTCAGCAGGAATTGCGACTGGATTATTCGCTTTTGGTTCCTTATACAACAAATACATTCAGCGTTCGATCGAAGGTATTTTGAGCCAAATTACAGAGGACGGCGCAGTGCTGAATGTATCAGCCGGCACAGCAGTTATGAATGATTTGCAGGGCTATCGTGAAGTGGCTCACAAACGTGTACAAGGCTGGGGACAAGGACTTGTGCTTGCGTTTTTGGCGGAGCTGTTGAATTCCAAGAAACGTGTATTTTAATAAAAAGCTGCTTGTTTCAAGTTTAATAACTATGTTAAAGTAGCACTAATAGATAGGAAATCAGGAAGGCATCCTGATGCGGTTTGTAACTTACAAACGGCGTCGGGATGCCTTTTTTTTGTTCGTATTTTATGCTGGAGGGATCGATATGGAAGGTACGGAAATGATATTTTCGCCTTATGCAATAGGATCTGTGGTGGGGGATCGATACCGAATTGTCGGCATTCTTGGGCGAGGCGGCATGGGAGTCGTGTACGCCGCTGATGATATGAAGCTCGCAAATAAACGAAGAGCTATGAAAGTAATTGCACCGCTGCCAGGCGGTCGGAAATATGCAGAAGAAGCACAAATGATGATGAGGCTGGAGCATCCGCAGCTTCCATTAATGGTCGACTACTTCCCTCCGAATGAGCTGCAATTCGAAGCACTGGTAATGGAATATATTGAAGGCTGCACGATTGCAGATTTATTTCGTTCAAACGGAGCACAGCTAACCTTTACAAACATAATTGATATCGGATTACAGCTATGCTCAGCAATTCGTTACTTGCATGAACATACGCCTCCAATTATTCATCGTGATTTGAAGCCCTCAAACGTGATGATTGACAAAAAAGGAAATGTGAAACTAATTGATTTTGGTATTTCACGCCAATATATTAACGGCAAGGACAAAGATACCGTTCAGCTTGGAACGTATGGCTTCGCAGCGCCGGAGCAAGCAGGAGCAGGGCAAAGCGATGAACGTACGGACATTTATGGACTCGGTGCGCTGCTGTATTTTATGGCTAGTGAGGGAAGTATTTATCATCAGAAAGCGAACTGGACAGCGGAGTCTGCTTTATTTACATCTTTGCAGCCAGACGTTCCGAAAGCCTTTAAGCTTGTGCTAAAACGTTTGCTTCAACCCGATCCTCAATATCGATATGCAACTATTGCTGAAGCGGAGAAGGCGCTAGAGGTTTTTGTAGAGCCTGATAGCGACAATAAGGTGTTCTGGAATCAACAAAAAAGCAAACCCCGTACACAATTAAATCAGAAGCTGATCGGCTTATTATCTTTATCCTCAGGTGCAGGGTCTACCTTTTTGACGCATGCGCTTGCAGTCCTGCTTGGGAGGCAAGGCGCTTCAATAGCAGCAGTCGAATACGACGATACTAAGCCTGAATGGCATGCATGGTTATCTGGACATAAAAGTATCAGTAATTATGAACAGTCTGGTCAGCTAATGCAGGATAAACGTTATATCCAGTATAAACATAATGATTTAGAAGTAAATTGGTTTTCATTTCGTTCTGAACTAAGCTCCGATGATGCTAAATATGATGCTATGGCTTTTGCACAAATGCTTCGGACTTCATCAACTATGTACCAGCTATTCGATTTCTCTGGCAGATGGAAGGAGTCTAATGCTTTATCCATGCTGAAGCAGTCGCATTTCGTATTTGTAATTGGTGATCCTGCTGTAGTTAAGTGGCAAGCGAGCGAATTAAAGCTGCTAATGGACTTGAAGCAAAAAATGAAAGCCACAAGCGGAAAATTATTTTATATCGCGAACAAAGATCTGAACTACCATGGTCGGAATGAATGGCTTTCCTTATTTCCCGACAAGCCATTAGCCATCGTGCCGCGACTTCCGGAAGAGACGCTGCTTTCTTTGCAATGGAAAGGGCTCTGGGCAACGGATGAATCGCGCTTAAATAAACGATTAAATCATGCGCTTTCGCCCATTTTACAGCTCCTTTATAAGGAAATGAACACAAAATGACCATTTTTGTGGTACAATGATACGGGCAAAACGACACATTTCACAAGCTATAACTATGGTTCATATATGAATGGAGATAAAGACAAATGAGTTTGTTAACAGTTGAGCAATTATCACATACGTTCGGAGATCGTGTGCTTTTTAAAAATGTAGCCTTCCGTTTGTTGGATGGAGAGCATGTTGGCCTAGTCGGTGCGAATGGTACAGGCAAGTCAACACTGATGAATATTTTAACAGGCAAACTGTTGAAGGATGAAGGAAAGGTCGAATGGACACCGCGTGTTCGTTACGGCTACTTGGATCAACATACGAAGCTTGAAGCAGGTAAAACAATCCGTGATGTACTGAAGGATGCTTTTTTACCTTTGCTGCTATTGGAAGAAGAGCTAAATAACATTGCAGCTCAAATGGGCGATGCAGATTCAGATAAATTAGATGAGCTGCTTACACGTATGGGTGAGATTCAGGAAGAGCTGGAGATCGGCGATTTCTATTTAATTGATGTAAAAGTAGATGAGATGGCAAACGGGCTAGGTTTGAATGCGATTGGACTTGATCGTGATGTTACTGCACTTAGCGGCGGTCAGCGGACAAAGGTACTGCTAGCGAAGCTGCTTCTTGAAAAACCAGGTGTTCTACTGCTCGATGAGCCTACGAACTATTTGGATGAAGAGCATATCAATTGGTTGACTAACTATTTAAAAAACTACCCGCATGCGTTTGTTCTTATTTCACATGAAACGAGCTTTATGAACCAAGTGGTTAACGTGATTTACCATCTAGAATTTACGAAGCTGACACGCTATTCGGCCAATTATGATAAATTTCTTGAAATGGCTGACCTGAACAAGGCRCAGCACATCGATGCATACGAGAAACAAAAGGATTTTATTAAGAAGCAAGAGGATTTTATCCAAAAAAACAAAGCACGCGCTTCAACATCAGGACGTGCTAAGAGCCGCGAGAAGCAGCTTGATCGTATTGATCGTATTGATAAACCGGAAGAAGCGGCTAAACCAACGTTTAACTTTAAAGAATCGAGAACGAGCGGCAAGACTGTATTTGAGGCAGAAGGCATGGTCATTGGCTACAATAAACCTCTGCTGCCAAAAATGGACATGGTCATTGAACGTGGTGATAAGATTGCTATCGTAGGATGCAACGGCGTTGGTAAATCTACACTGCTCAAAACCATTTTAGGCGTCATTCCAGCCCTTGACGGCAAAACCTATCTGGGCGATTATTTAAATCCTGCTTACTTTGAGCAAGAAGCAAAAGCTCCGACCATGACGCCGCTTGAGGATGTATGGGATGAGTTTTCCTTCATGACCCAATCAGAGGTTCGGGGTGCCCTTGCACGCTGTGGCTTGAAAAATGAGCATATTACACGCTCGCTTAACCAGCTCAGCGGCGGCGAGCAAGCGAAAGTTCGTCTATGCAAGCTTATGATGCGCGAGAGCAACTGGATTCTGTTCGATGAGCCGACGAACCATTTGGACGTTGTGGCTAAAGCGGAATTGAAGCGTGCTCTCAAGGCTTATAAAGGAACAGTCGTGCTTGTATCTCATGAACCGGAATTTTACGAGGATATGGCTACCAAAACATGGGATGTAGAAGCCTGGTCGATGCAAAACTAGGAGTGGTTTTAGCTTAATATCCTTTATCTTCGTGAAGATAAACACCCTCCGTGGCAATTGCCGGTCTACTCTTCTTGTAGATCGGCTTGCTTGCATTTGTGATAGGTCTTCATTATGATAAATTTAACCGTATTTATAGAAGAAGATACGGTTGATTAACGGCATTAATATTATTTACAACTGGAAGCAGGTGAACCTCTAGAATGAAAGAACGTATTCTAGTCGTCGAAGATGAAGCGGGTATTTCCCGAATTTTACAACTTGAGCTTGAGCATGAGGGTTATACCGTAGGAACTGCCGCTGATGGCAGAACCGGATATGAAATGGCTTCGACAGGTGAATGGGAGCTTGTATTGCTCGATGTCATGTTGCCTGAGATGAGCGGAATTGAAGTGCTGCGATTACTGCGACAAGCAGGAAATCCTGTACCTATTATATTGTTGACTGCACGCGACACCGTACCGGATAAAGTAAGCGGATTCGAGCATGGAGCAAATGATTATATTACAAAGCCGTTCGCAATGGAGGAGCTGCTGGCGCGCGTTCGCAACATTTTGCGTATATTCCAGCAGTATCCGAAAGAAGCGGAAGGATCCGACATGATCAAGGTTGGCGACTTAACGATCGAGCTGCGCACACGTAAAGTTTATCGCAAAGATATTTTGATCGAGTTAACGCCGCGTGAATTCGAGCTGCTCGTATACCTTGTGGAAAACAAAAATGATGAGAAATCGCGTGAAGATATTTTATCCGAAGTTTGGGGATATGATTTTATCGGTGAAACAAATTTAGTAGATGTTTATATCCGTTATTTGCGTCAGAAGTTGGACAAGGGTTATCGTCATAAGCTTATTCATACGGTTCGAGGAGTAGGTTATATGATAAAGGAGCCCGATGCATGACACTCCGCAAACGGTTTACGCTTTTCACCATTTTTTGGCTTATTTTTATTTTGATTCTATTTAATATTTTTGTGTATTTCTATGTGATCAAAATAACGACTGAAAGTGAAGAAGAGGTCATTGCGAATAAAGTGAATCTCATGCTTGAGAATCCCCGAATTCAGAGCGGCCGAGGTTTAAACTATCCGGAGCTGCTCAATGAGTATTACAACGTAAACGAAATGATCCGCATCATTGCGCCTAATAACAGGGTTGTAAATATAACAGGAACGGATGAGCTGTTGCAGCAGCTGCCAGCGACCTTTGAGGTACATCACCATACCGGGATGATCACGAAGGGCGGAGAACGAATTTTGTTCATGCGAGTTCCGCTATATGACGGCAATCGTGTCATTGCAATGCTTGAGATTAATCGAATACTAGATGAATTGGACAATTATTTGCAGGTGCTGGTCGCAGCGTTAAGCGTCACGAGCGGCGGTGCCATTTTGTTTGCCATATTCGGAACGTATTGGTTTACTTCAAGACTAACGGCGCCCATTCAGCAAATGGTTAATACGATGCGAGAAATTGACCGAAGCGGGAAACTTAGACAAATTGAGCTTAGCAACCGTGAGGAATCTGCTGAGCTTCTGCAGCTCGTTCGTGCATTTAATCAGATGATTGAACGACTTGACCGCACATTTGCTAAGCAGAAGCAATTCGTAGCAGATGCTTCTCATGAGCTCAAAACTCCTCTAACTGTCATCAGCAGCTATGCTGGTATGTTAAAGCGTTGGGGACGTGACGATGAGAGCTTGCGAAATGAAGCAATTGAAGCAATCGATAAAGAAGCTAATCGTCTGCAAAACTTAACAAAATCCATGCTTATGCTCGCTGAGGCAGAGCAGGAGGATTGGCTGAAGCAGGAGCTGTTTGATGTTGTTCAAGTGGTTGATGAGCTAGCAACGATGCTGCAAACGACGTTCGGCAGACCGATTCGAGTGAAAGCGATGTCCAAGGCGGTTCGTATGGTTGGAGACAAGGACAAAATCAGGCAGCTGCTCGTCATTTTGCTCGATAACGCAATTAAATACTCGAAGGACCCGATCGATATTACGATTACACTCGTTAGACATATCGTGAAAATCGAGGTTAAGGATAAAGGAATGGGCATTCCAGAAAACGAAATTCCGCATCTATTCGAGCGCTTCTACCGTGTGGATGGAGCCAGAAGCCGCACAACAGGCGGAGTAGGTCTCGGCTTGTCCATTGCCAAACGAATCATAGATTTGCATGAAGGAAAGGTAGATGTGTTTAGTCTGCCGGATTTGGGAACGACGATTACTTTGCAATTTAAACAGCGCAAACAATAACGATACGATTGGAGGATTTAACGAATGAAGTTTCGTACGGCAGCCGTTCAGTATAAGCTTGCTGATATTAATTCGTTTGAGCAATTCGCAGAACAAGTAACACATTATGTACGCAATGCCTCGGAATACGGGGCACAATTTATTTTGTTTCCTGAGTTTCTGACAACCCAATTGATGTCGATTGGAGATGAGCAGGGCGTAGCGCTTCCTATTGATCGGCTTCCTGAATTCACGGAGGATTATCTTGCTCTCTTTCGCTCACTAGCTGCTGAATATGAGGTTTACATTGTTGGAGGCACCCACGTGATTAAACAAGCGGATGGAAGTTTGCGCAATGCTGCGCATCTCTTTCATCCCGATGGGAAAATTGACGTTCAGCATAAAATCCACATTACACCACCAGAAGTAGAAGGCTGGAATATGTCGGCAGGTGAAGGTCTTGAGGTATTCGAGACCGCTTATGGCACCATTGCGATGCTCACTTGCTACGATATTGAATTTCCAGAGATTGTTCGAATGGCTCGTGCCAAAGGAGCAGATGTTATTTTCTGTCCATCGTGCACGGATGATCGTCATGGGTTTTATCGCGTAAGATACTGCTGCCATGCTAGAGCAGTTGAGAATCAGGTATACATCGTAACGACAGGTACAGTTGGCTCACTTCGTAAAGTCGATCTGATGCGTGCAAATTTTGGTCAAGCTGCAATTATTGCTCCGAATGATATTCCGTTCCCGCCAGCCGGTATATTAAGCGAAGGCATCATCAACGATGATATGCTTGTCGTGGCTGACCTCGACTTAACTTTACTTGAGGAAGTTAGGCTGAAGGGTTCTGTTACGACGTGGCGTGACCGACGCACCGATTTGTATACCGATTGGACTTGATTTTTTTATCTTGTTTAGCGAAGAAAGGGGGAGACCGTGATGCGTAAGGAGCTGTTCTTGTTCATCGATGGAAAGCCGCAAAAAGCAGTCATTCGTAATTATAAACCAGCAGATTTTGATGGATTAATTGAAGTTCAGCGGCTAAGCTTTCCCCCGCCTTACCCACAGGAGCTTTGGTGGAACAAAGAACAATTAACTGAACATGTGAACCGATTCCCTGAAGGTGCCTTATGCGCAGAGGTTGATGGAATGATTATTGGCTCCATGACCGGAGTAACCATCGATATGAATGATTATGGCCATGCACATAATTGGGAAACGATTTCTGACAGTGGTTATATTCGCAATCATGATATAAACGGAGACACTTTGTATGTAATAGACCTTTGTGTCATACCGGAGTTCCGAAAATCTGGCATTGGCAAATGGCTCATGCAATCGATGTATGAAACGGTTGTTCAGCTTGGTCTTATGAGATTGCTTGGGGGTGGCCGCATGCCCGGTTATGGGGCGCTAATACAAGAGATGACGCCAGAAGCTTATTTGGAAAAAGTGCTAACTGGAGAATACAAAGACCCTGTCATTACTTTTTTGCTTAGATGCGGACGGATGCCGATTGGGGTTGCTCATGACTACTTGGATGATGAGCAATCGGGTAACTGCGCTGCAATCATGGAGTGGCGTAATCCATTTAAATAAGGAGATGTACATATATGCTAACCTATCATCGAATCGTAAGCATTGAGGACAAATATTTTGAACCATTACATAAGCTTCTTCAAACGATTTTTCCGCCTGAGGAAGTTCTTGCTTATGAACTTTGGCGCGAGCCGCTTGAAGACCCAACCATTCATGTATATGTTGCATTGCATGAGGGGGAAGTCGTAGGTTCAACGGAATATCGTTATTATCCAGAGCTTCGCGTTGCTATGACTGATTTTACGATTATCGGAAAACCATCACTTGGCATCGGTCGTTTTCTACTCCGCAATCGAGAACAAGATTTGCAGAAGCTAGCTGAGCAGTCGGGTACTTTCTCGCTTGGCATGTTTGCTGAGGTATATGACCCTTATCGCGCAGGTGAGCATGCATTTGGCAGAGTTTCACCTATGAATCCGTTTGTGCGTCGCGAAGTGCTGTCACATATCGGCTATAAGAGAATCGCTTTTCCTTATGTTCATCCTTCTTGGGACCATGAAGGCCAAGCTGTTGCTGAACTGGACTTATGTTTCCTTCCGAAAAATGAAGAGCAAACAACGATTGATGCAGCTCTAATCGCCTCATTCTTAGAAGGCTATTATGCCGCATTGCCAAACAAGCCGGAACAATGGCTTCAAATGATGGAACAAATCCGTGCATCGGAGTCGTTTGAGCTGCTGCCGCTATGACGAAGCTGATTTTTAGGGGAACGGGAGATTCCATGAGTGTGCCTCGCATTTATTGTGAATGTGAGGTTTGTGAGGAAGCACGGGACACACAGGAAAACCGTCGTTATAGATCGTCGTTGCAGCTGGAGGATCAAGAAGCTGGAACGGTGTGGATTGACTGTGGGTCGGACTTCGCAAAACAATTAGAGATGGCATCACTGCGTGAGATCGACACACTGCTCATTACACATGCTCATTTTGACCATATCGGAGGATTGGTGGAGTGGGCAGACGCTTGTCGCTGGACGAAAAAAAGAGGTCAAGCTTACGCGCCCACTGAAGTCATTAAAGAAATATTAGATCGTTTTCCTTGGCTAAATCGGCAGATTGAGTTCCATTCATTTGACACTCCTATTATGCTCGGCAAATGGCGAGCATATAGCTGGCGAGTCAATCACGGGAAAAACGGCTATGCCTACGCATTTCGCTTTGAACATTCAGAAACAAACTGCAAATGGGTTTATTGCTCTGATTCCATCGGCCTGACGGATGAGCAGCAGCAACATTTGGCTGATCTTGATTTGCTTGTACTAGGAACAAGCTTTTACGAAGAGCCTTTTGCTTATGAAACTCGTTCTGTCTATGATGTTGTTGAAGCTATCGAGCTTATCCAGAAATGGAAGCCCAAACAAACCTTTCTCACACATATGTCGCATGATATTGATCTTCGGAGAGATTATAAGCTGCCCGATCACCTTCAATTTGCACGAACAGGCATGTCCATTTCTTTATAGCCATAAACAGTAGATTAAGTCTCGCTTGACAAGCTGCTTGTCTTTTATGTACATTTATTAAGAATCCTATTTTGGATTAACTTTTAACAATATGCTTAAAGGGGAAATTTTAATGTTTGCTGGTGTCCATAACTCATAAATTGGATAGAGTCAGATGAACGTTGGTCTTGCGACGATTCCCAGTGTGAATTCACTGAGATGCAAGGCTCTATTTCGTGATCTGACGCCAAGAGTTCTGGACATGAGGATTTCCGCCTGAAGCAATTCGACAGCGGCCCAATCACCGTGCTCTCGCAGCGCGGTTTTTTTATATCCATTTTCATGTTAACGATTTTGTTAGCGGTGGAAATGGTATTGGAGCATTTGTCGATCAAAGACAGGAATGGAACGCGCCCGCGTTCTGTTTCTGTCTTTTTTTTTTACTCAAAATAGAGGAGGCCATACAGATGAATGAAGCATCTTGGCGAAGATTAGAATTTGATAAGGTAAAAGCAGGCGTAGTAAGCCACACGATTTCACCTGCAGGACGATTATTGGCTGAAAGGCTTGAACCAAGCACGAAGCAGCGGCAAGTTGAAGCGTGGCTGCAAGAAACGTACGAGGCTGCTGAACTTCTCGGAAGCGGGGCAAGCATTCCATTGTCCGCAATGGACGGCATTGATTCGTTTCTGTCGCTGCTTGGCAAAGGTAGAATATATAATGAGCAGGAACTAGAACAGCTGTCAGTATGGTTAAGCTCTGTTGTGCAAATGAAAAAGTACATGTTCAGCAAACGTGAGATTGCGCCAACGATTTCTGCTTATGCGGAGTCTATGTACGATTGCCCCGTACTTAGGGACGAACTAAAACGTTGTATTCGTTACGGCCAGCTGACCGATCAAGCTAGCCCTGATCTTGCCTACATCCGCAGGCATATTTATGCGGCGGAGGACAAGATCCAGAAAAAAATGGAGAATGCGCTTCATAAATATCGTACTGCTCTACAAGAGCCGGTCATCAGCAAGCGCCATGATCGGTTTGTCATTGCTGTAAAGCGCGAGCATCGCAAGCAGGTGCCAGGGACAGTATGGGATGAATCCGCTAGTGGTCAGACCTTGTTCGTTGAGCCATTAGACGCATCAGAGCTTCAGGTGGAGCTGCAGCAGTGGAAGGCGGATGAGGAGAGGGAGCGTACTGTTATATTATCCCGATTGTCTGAATATACCGAATCGTTCTCCTTTGAGCTGTTTCGCAACGTAGAAGCTATGGCTTCATTTGACTTTATTACGGCAAGAGCGAAGCTCTCTAGGTCGTATAACGGTAAAAAAATCGAGTTATCCGATCAGCCAGTCGTTAGACTCGTCGGTGCACGCCATCCACTGCTAGGACAACATAGCGTACCGCTGCATGTGGAGCTCGGATACAAATGGAAACAGTTAATTATTACTGGACCGAATACAGGTGGCAAAACGGTAACCTTGAAAACCATTGGATTATTCGTATTGATGGTTCAATCTGGCCTCCTGGTTCCAGCTGAGAAGGGGAGCGAGATCGGTGTATTCCAGCACGTTATCGCCGACGTTGGAGATGGACAAAGTTTGGAGCAATCACTGAGTACATTTTCTTCTCATATCACCGTTCTTAAGGATATGCTTCAAGCGGCTGGCCCTAGAGCACTGCTTCTGCTTGATGAATTGGCGGCGGGTACCGATCCATCAGAAGGGATAGCGCTCTCTATCGCACTATTAGAACAACTGTTGAAAAAAGGAGCATTAGCAGGGGCAACGACTCATTTTAATGAAATTAAAGCTTTTGCTGCTCGAACCCCTGGATGCCAAAATGGGAAAATGGCTTTCGACGCGGAAACGTTAAAGCCGCTTTATCGCTTAGAGATGGGGGAAGCAGGAGAGAGTCATGCATTCGCGATAGCAAGGCGCTTTGGTCTGCCGGAAGAGGTGATGCAGCGTGCAGAACATTTGCTTGTGCGGAAAGAAAATCAATTTCATGAAACACACACAAATGAGCAATTAAGAAATGAAAAGGAAGCTCAGAAAACGTCATCTACAGCAGCAACAGATTTTATTAACAAAAATATTAAAAAGGTTGATGAAACGAAAGCACAGAGCCCGAAAGAAGCAAAAAAACCTTTTGAGAAAGGTGATGCAGTATGGATCTATCCTCTAAATAAAATGGGTGTAGTATATCGGCCTGCAGATGAACGAGGAAATGTGATTGTCCAAATTCAAGGGCAAAAGCTTACGTTCAATCATAAACGGTTGAAGCTGTATATCGCCAAAACGAAGCTTTACCCGGGTCAAAATGAGGAGTATGATCTCGATATTGTGTTTGAATCAAAGGAGAATAGAAAAGCTCGCAAGCTGATGAATCGCAAGCATGTAGATGGTTTAGAAATTGTTACAAAAGAGGATGAAATTCTCTAAAGGATTAATCTCGAAAAAACAAAAGACCCGACAGGAGGATTAATTGCCTCGGTTGGGTCTTTTTGTTGAAATCGTTAGTCACGACTTTGGATGACTAACAACAAGCCTTTTCTTATGGAGATGGTTCCAGTAGATGATACAAGGACATTGCTAATCCCGAGAGACTGACCAATCGTTAGCTCGGCGTCAGTCAGCGGATATTGAAAACCATCAAGCGTAATTCCTTCTACTTTTAACGACAGCGGAAGCAAAGAAACGTTTGGATATCCTTGCTGCTCGATGTTTAATTGATCGCTAATCAAAGAAATTTTATTATGGTCATCGATAATCGTCATTTTCACCTGTTGCTGGGAAGAAAGCGCGAGCAGGTGGACATTAGCAAGTGAATGATCAAATCTAGTGCCCAGCGCTCCAAGTAAAATGATTTCAGTAGGCTGCAAGTCCAAGGCGAGACGTATGGCCATTTCCGTATCGGTGTAGTTTTTGTCGATGGGGTCACAAGCTATCGTTTGACCGCTATTTTTACGAATTTCTAACAAATCTTCTTCTGATACGGAATCAAAGTCTCCGATCGAAATATCCGGACGTCGTCCGTTCTTAATGAGAAAGCGAGCACCGCTGTCTGCTCCAATAAGCAGATCATCGGGCTTTATATGTGCAAGTGCCCAGGCGCCAAGCTGGCCGCCCGTGCATATGACGATGCGAGGATGCATGATGAATTTTCCTTTCTTTTTGGCGAAATCTAATGTAATTCACTCCAGTATAATGCCTTTTGTTCTATAAAAACTAGAGGAGTGGAATAACTGTATGGATAAACGAATGAATTTCACGAAATTTGTCGTTGCGTATCCACATCCTCCCAGCTAAAATGATGAATGAAAGTCAAGGTGCATTGATCGGTTCATGTACGGGAAGCGAGGAGCATTTGCTGTGAGTATGGACATTTTTGGTATTTTTAGCATTATCGGAACAATTGCCTTTGCAGTCAGCGGAGCGATTGTCGCTATGGAGGAAGAATACGATATACTAGGTGTGTTCGTGCTTGGACTTGTCACAGCATTTGGCGGCGGTGTCGTGCGTAATCTGTTGATAGGTATGCCAGTTACATCGCTTTGGAATCAAGGATACCTACTCAAAATAGCTATCATTGCCATGACGATTGCTTTTCTATTGCCTGTTGACTGGATTCAGCGCTGGCGACGGAGCGAGGCGTTTTTTGACGCGATTGGATTATCAGCCTTTGCTATTCAAGGAGCGCTGTATGCAACGCAAATGAAGCATCCGCTCAGTGCGGTTCTTGTTGCGGCGATGCTGACAGGGATTGGCGGCGGTATCATTCGCGATGTGCTGGCAGGCCGTAAGCCGCTTGTGCTAAAAGATGAAATTTATGCCGTATGGGCCATGCTTGCAGGTCTCGCGATTGGACTTGGTTGGATAAAATCAACCTTGGAGCTCTTGGTTTTATTCGTTATTATTATTAGCTTCCGGATGCTATCTGTCTATTTCAAGTGGAAGCTGCCAAGACGCACGTTACATATTCATACTTCTAATGAACAGCAGAAAAGAGGAATATCATGAAAGCTCGCATTTTATTTGTTTGTCTCGGAAACATATGCAGGTCCCCAATGGCTGAAGCCGTTATGCGCCATCAGGTAGAGCAAGCAAAATTGACAGATCAAATTATGGTTGATTCCGCAGGAACCGGTGACTGGCATTTGGGTCATCCGCCGCATGAGGGAACGAGGGATCAGCTGGATCAGCACCAAATTTCACATCAGGGTATGAAAGCTCGATTAGTTACGCCTGATGACTACAACACGTTTGATTATATCGTATGTATGGACACAAACAATTTACGAGATGTACGCAAGCTGTTTTTTGGAGAAGGTAAATCTACAGCAGAGGAATCCAAACGATTGTTTACTTTTATGGAGCTGCTGCCTGGAAAAGGAATAGCCGATGTGCCTGATCCTTATTATGAAAACAATTTTCCGTTTGTTTATGAATTAGTCGACAGCGGATGTAAGGAGCTTCTCAAACGGGTAAAAGCAGATTTGCAATTAAATGAATAAATTCATTAAAAAAGCTGTCCAACAGTTCCGAAAGGAGCCAGCTGGACAGCTTTGCTTTTGATTATTCAACCTCAATGAAATAGGCGAGAGCTTTATCAAGCTCTTTTTGCCAAAAACCCCATTGATGCTTGCCGTCTTTTTCTTCATAGAAGACAGTAGCTTGATTAAGTTCGAGCAGCGCCTTGGCGTTGCGATTCAAAGCTACAAAATCAAATACGCCACGGTCTGTTTCATAGGCATCCTCTTGCAGACCAACAATCATATAAATATTGAGCCAGCTAAGGTCTCCTGCTGCGGAAATGATGTTTTGGGATACGCCATAAAAAGCACCTGATAATGACATGACACGTGTAAATAGCTGCGGGTAGGAGAGAGCTAAATGCAAGGAAACGGAGCCGCCGAGTGAATCGCCTGCCAATAATCGATGCTCTGGTTCTTGTCTTACCGCATAACGTTCCTCAACAAACGGAATGAGCTCTTCCGCGAAAAACCGAATGTATGCCTCGTGCCGATTGCCATCTGGCGTGTATTCCTCCGTGCGCTGCTTTTTGTCGACATCAACACCTACAATAATGAAGGGCTCAAGTCCCTCATCCAAAATCAATCGCGTCGCTGTAGTAGCAATTCGCCCAAAGTTGAAAAAATCTTCGCCATCCTGGCAATAGACGACCGGGTAGCTAAGCACCTCGTTATAACCTGGCGGCAAAAAGATACGTAAATTGCGGCTTTGTTCAGCCAAATATCGGCTTGGCACGGTTTCCTTTACTATTGTTCTCTTCAAATATCGCTCATCTGTCATTTCTTTCTCTCCTATCGGTTGAATTTATTGAATGGAAAACATCTGTTGTGGGTAAACAATAGAAAGACAATCAAAGGAATCACATCTATTTCTGTCTTGTTGTATTATGCTGTTATACTAATAAATAAAGTCTGTAGCATATACAATTTCTTAAAAGAATGATGAGAATCAGCGAAAAAACAACGGTTTTTGTGTTTTTTGCTTTGACCATTTTCATTAAACAGGTTTATAATAATTCTATAACAGAGGTAAACGATTTTCAAATATTTCGATTGAGGTGAGCGATCAAAATGAGCAAATTGCCATACGAAGTTCAAACGGAACCGGTAACTCCGCTATCTGTCTTGTCACTCGACGGGGAAGTTGTTAACCCGGACTTATTGCCAGCTTTGTCTGATGATCAATTAAAAGAAGTTATGTACCGCATGGTATTTACTCGTACATGGGATGAGCGTGCTGTTAATTTAGGCCGTCAAGGAAGACTTGGCTTTTACGCTCCAGTATCAGGTCAAGAAGCATCAATGGTTGGTAGCGAATACGCGTTAAACAAAGATGATTTYATTTGCCCAGGATACCGTGATATGCCACAGCTTGTATGGCATGGTTTGCCATTGTACCAAGCTTTCCTATATTCTCGCGGACACCAACAAGGTGGTCAAATTCCTGAGGATGTACATGTTCTTATGCCGCAAATCATTATTGGCGCACAAGTATTGCACGCAACTGGCGTAGCAATGGCATTTAAGAAAAAGAATGAAAAACGTGTAGCTATCACTTATACAGGCGACGGCGGTTCGTCAGAAGGCGACTTCTACGAAGGCATGAAYTTCGCAGGCGCTTATAAGCTGCCTGTCATTTATGTTGTACAAAACAACGGCTATGCTATTACTACACCTTACTCCAAGCAAACAGGCGCTTTGTCTGTTGCACATAAAGCTGTTGCTGCTGGTATTAAAGGTGTTCAAGTGGATGGTATGGACGTACTTGCTGTTATCAAAGCTGTTCAAGAAGCAGCAGAGCGTGGCCGCAATGGCGAAGGCGCTACTTTGATTGAGCTTCTAACTTACCGTTTCCGTCCGCATTCCTTGGCGGATGATACGACTAAATACCGTACAAAAGATGAAGAAGCAGAATGGGCTTTAAAAGATCCGCTTGTTCGTTTCGGTAAATATCTAGAGAAAAAAGGCTTGTGGACTGAAGAAGACACAAACCGTGTGAAAGATGAAGCAAAAGCAACTGTAACTGAGCACATCAAAAAAGCTGAAGCAGTTGAAAAAATGACTGTAGCAGGCTTGATCGATAGCATGTTCGAAACAACACCGCAATACTTGGAAGAGCAAAAGGACGATTTTCAATAGAAGAGGAGGATCTGACGATCATGGCTCAAATGAATATGTTGGAAGCAATTCGCGATGCGATGCGCGTAGAACTTAAACGTGATTCGAACGTTGTCATCTTTGGTGAGGACGTAGGTAAAGTCGGCGGAGTATTCCGTGTGACAGAAGGTTTGCAGGATGAGTTTGGTGAAGATCGCGTATTTGATACGCCTCTTGCTGAGTCAGCTCTTGCAGGTATGGCAGTTGGTATGGGGTTGCAAGGCTTCCGTCCAATCGCTGAAATTCAATTCGTAGGTTTTATTTATGAAGCGCTTGACCAAATGTTTGTCCAAGCTGCTCGTATGCGTTACCGCTCTGGCGGTCGCTACAACTCACCAATCGTATTCCGTACACCTTTTGGCGGCGGCGTTAAAGCGGCTGAGCTGCATACGGATTCCCTTGAAGGTCTTGCTATTCAAACGCCGGGTATTAAGGTAGTTATTCCTTCAAACCCGTATGATGCAAAAGGCTTGATGATTTCTGCAATCCGTGAGAATGATCCTGTATTTTTCATGGAGCACTTGAACTTGTACCGTGCGTTCAAGGCTGAAGTTCCTGAAGGTGAATATACAGTTGAGATCGGCAAAGCAAATGTTGTTCGCGAAGGCAGTGACGTAACGATTATTTCTTATGGTCTTATGGTTCACACAGCTGTCAAAGCAGCAGAAGAGCTTGAAAAAACAGGCGTGAGTGTAGAAGTTATCGATCTTCGCACACTGCTTCCGCTTGATATCGATACAATCGTTGCTTCAATTAAGAAAACAAACCGTGCTATTGTCGTTCAAGAAGCACAAAAAACTTCTGGCGCAGCAGCAGAAATCATTGCTCAAATCAATGAAAAAGCTATTCTGCACTTAGAAGCTCCAGTACTACGTGTTGCTGGTCCGGATACTGTATATCCGTTTGCTCTAGTTGAGGATGCGTGGCTTCCTACGGTAGCACGTATTTCTGCAGCAGTTAACAAAGTACTGAACTTTTAAAGGAGGTTAAAGCGGTGGCTAAATTCGAATATCGTTTCCCAGAGCTCGGCGAAGGTTTGCACGAAGGCGAAATCATTAAAGTGCATATCAAAGTCGGAGACACGGTTACAGATGATGACATTATTATGGAAGTTCAAAACGATAAAGCGATCGTCGAAGTGCCTTGCCCAGTAAATGGTAAAGTACTCGAAGTACTCGTAAAAGACGGACAAGTTTGCCACATTGGCGAGGTTGTTGCAATTATTGATGCAGAAGGCGAATTGCCAGAGCAAGCTGAACCAGCAGCAGCTGAAGCACCTAAAGCAGAAGCTCCTGCAGCGGCGGCAGCACCAGCAGTTGAGGCGCCTAAAGCTGAAGCTCCTGCAGCACAAGCAGCAGCTGCTCCTAAAGCAACTGGCGGTCTTGTACTAGCAACACCTAGCGTTCGTAAATTTGCACGCGAGCAAGGCGTAGACCTAACACAAGTAGGCGGAACTGGCAAAAACGGACGTATCACTCGTGATGACGTAACTGGTTTTGGCGGCGCTCCTGCTGTTGCGGCTACAGATGCATCTGCTCCTGCAGCTGAACAATCAAGCAACGCAGAAGTTGCAGCTAAAGGTGCTGGCGAAGCTAAACCTGCAGCAGTATCGGCTGGAACACCTTACCGTCCTGAAGAGCGTGTACCATTCAAAGGTATTCGCAAAATCATTGCTAACGCAATGTCGAAATCGGTTTATACAGCTCCACATGTTACGATCATGGATGAGGTTGATGTAACGGAGCTCGTAGCACTTCGTGCTAAATATAAGCCGTATGCTGAGAAAAAAGGCTCCAAGCTTACGTACTTGCCGTTCATCGTGAAAGCTCTTGTGGCAGCATGCCGCGAGTTCCCGATCTTGAACGCAACGCTTGATGAGGCTAATCAAGAAATCGTTCTTCGCAAATTCTACAATATCGGTATCGCTACAGATACAGATAACGGCCTAATCGTGCCGGTTATTGAAGATGCAGATCGTAAAAACCTATTCAAAATTGCTGACTCGATCCGTGATCTAGCTGCTCGCGGCCGTGACGGTAAACTTGCTGCTAACGAGCTTAAAGGCAGCACAATCTCGATTTCCAACATTGGTTCCGCTGGCGGTATGTTCTTCACTCCAGTTATCAACTTCCCAGAAGTTGCAATTCTTGGAACAGGCAGAATTACTGAAAAAGCAATTGTTCGCAATGGTGAAATCGTAGCTGCTCCTGTAATGGCTCTTTCACTTAGCTTCGATCACCGTCTTATCGACGGCGCAACAGCTCAAAACTTTATGAATTACATCAAAACACTTCTGGGTCAACCAGAACTGTTCATAATGGAGGTATAAGACATGGTTGTTGGTGATGCTTCCCTAGATATTGACACTCTAATTATTGGTGCGGGCCCAGGCGGTTATGTAGCAGCGATCCGCGCTGCTCAACTTGGTCAAAACGTACTCATCGTGGATAAAGAACATGTAGGCGGCGTATGCTTGAATGTGGGCTGTATTCCATCGAAAGCACTTATTTCCGCATCACATCAATATGAATCAATCAGTCACGCTTCCGCATTCGGTATCGAAGTTGGAGAAGCTAAGGTTGACTTTACAAAAGTGCAAGAGTTCAAAAACGGCATCGTGAAAAAATTGACAGGCGGCGTTGCTTCTCTTCTGAAAGCAAACAAAGTCCAATATTTCCAAGGCGAAGTTATGTTTATTAACGAAAACGAAGCGCGTGTATTCAACGATCAAGAAGCGCCTCGTTACCGCTTCAAAAACTGCATTATCGCTACAGGATCACGTCCAATTGAACTAAAAGCTTTCCCTTTCACTGGCCGTATCGTATCTTCAACAGGCGCATTGTCCTTGCCAGAAATTCCGAAGAGCCTTGTCGTTATCGGCGGCGGCTATATCGGTATCGAGCTTGGTCAAATGTACTCCAAATTCGGCACAAAGGTTACAGTAATTGAAGGCTCCGACGCGATTTTGCCGGGCTTTGACAAAGATATGTCTAACATCGTTGCGAAGAAACTAAAAAGCACGAATGTGGATATCATTACTGGCGCACAAGCAAAAGGTGCTGAGCAAACAGATAAAGACGTTACTGTAACGTATACAGTTGGCGATAAAGAAGAGAAAGTAACTGCGGATTACCTGCTCGTAACGGTTGGACGTCGTCCAAATACGGATGGTGAGCTAGGTCTTGACCTTATTAACGTGAAGCTGTCCGATCGTGGACTAGTTGAAGTTGATGAGCAATGCCGCACTAACATTCCTCATATTTATGCGATTGGCGATATTATTGCTGGACCTGCGCTTGCGCACAAAGCAATGTACGAAGGCCGCATCGCAGCTGAAGCCATTTCGGGTCAATCTAGTGTTATTGACTACAAATGTGTACCAGCAGTTTGCTTCTCTGATCCAGAATGCGCAAGCGTTGGTTTCAGTGAGAAGGAAGCAAAAGACAAAGGTCATAATGTAAAAGTTGGCAAATTCCCGTTCGCAATCAATGGACGTGCAATGTCGCTTAATGCAAATGAAGGCTTTGTTAAACTCGTATCCGATGCAGACTCCGGTCTTGTACTTGGTGCGCAAATCATCGGTATTGAGGCTTCCAATATGATTGCTGAGCTTGCTTTGGCTATCGAAATGGGCGCAACTCTTGAGGATATCGCACTTACAATTCACGCGCATCCTACACTTGGTGAAATCGTGCTTGATGCAGCTGAGGTTGCACTTGGCCACCCGATCCACACTTTTATTAAATAAATCGCAATAATGCTATCGTTTTGCGACAACAGAGGTCACGCGGCTCTCCAGCCGGCGGGGCCTCTTTGCGCTTCAAGAGCTTTAATCCAACAAATAGGAGGCGTACACGAGCATGGAACAATCAACGAAACTGGCTAGAGAATCGCGAACAATTATGACGCAGCTGATCTTTCCTTTGGACACGAATCATTTTGATACGATGTTTGGTGGAAAGCTGATGGAGTACATGGATAAGGTTGCTGCGATCTCAGCCATGAGACATGCACGTATGCAAGCTGTAACCGCATCAACGGACAGTCTTGATTTTTTGGCGCCGATTCGGGTCGGAGAAGTTATTGAGGTTGAAGCCTTTGTTTCGTGGACACATCGCAGCTCGATGGAAGTGTTCGTGTCCGTTCAATCCGAAAATTTGTTCAGTGGGGAGCGCAAAACGACAGTTACTGCTTTTTTCACTTTTGTTGCAATTGATGATCATGGCAAACCTGCTATTGTTCCAACTGTCGTCCCAGAGACAGAAGAGGAGATAAAGCTGCATCTTTCCGCTCCTGAGAGGCATGCGCTGCGAAAGAAACGAAAGCAGGACAGAAATCCTGGTTGATGATATAATTAATTGTTATTTTTCTGATTTTTTTCATGATAGGGAGCAATGTCCAAATGAGCAAAAGCGAACAAACCTACCTGAATTTGTTGAAATATGTTTTAGAACATGGAACAAAAAAAGAAGATCGAACGGGGACTGGAACGATTTCTACCTTTGGCTATCAAATGCGTTTTGATCTTAGCGAAGGTTTTCCGATGCTTACAACTAAACGTGTGCCATTCAAATTAATTGCCAGTGAGTTGATTTGGTTTATTCAAGGAGATACGAACATTCGTTATCTGCTGCAGCATAATAATAATATTTGGAATGAATGGGCGTTCAAAAGATGGGTGGAGAGCGCATCCTACACGGGCCCTGACATGACGAACTTTGGTCTTCGGTCGCAAACGGATGCTGAATTCTCTAAAGTATATGAAGAGCAAATGGATCTCTTTAAGCAGCACATCTTAACGGATGACCAGTTTGCCGCTGAATTCGGCGAGCTCGGCAACGTGTATGGCAAGCAGTGGAGAGAGTGGAAGACGACGCAAGGGGATGCGATTGATCAGCTTAAGGATGTCATTGCGACGATTAAGAAAAACCCGGATTCGAGAAGACTGATCGTCTCCGCTTGGAATCCAGAAGACGTTCCCAGCATGGCACTGCCTCCTTGCCATACGATGTTCCAATTCTATGTAACAAACGGCAAGCTTTCATGCCAGCTTTATCAGCGAAGCGCTGACATTTTCCTAGGCATACCATTTAACATCGCAAGTTATGCCTTATTGACCCACATGATTGCACACGAATGCGGGCTTGAAGTGGGAGAATTCATCCATACGCTTGGAGATGCCCACATTTACACGAATCATTTGGAGCAAATCAAGCTTCAACTCAGCAGAGAGTCTAGACCGCTCCCTCAGTTAAAATTAAACACAGACAAACAATCAATCTTCGACTTTGCAGTTGAGGATCTATCCATTGCGGATTATAACCCTCATCCAACGATTAAAGCGCCGGTAGCTGTGTAAATTCATATTCATTTTTAAAAATGAAGAAAGGAGTTAACCATTATGAATATTACTTTGATTGCCGCTATGGATCGCAATAGAACTATAGGAATTGGAAACAAGCTGCCATGGCGTTTGCCAGCAGAAATGGCTTTTTTCAAGAAGATGACGATTGGTAAAACGGTACTCATGGGCCGTAAGACGTTTGAATCCCTGCCTAAGCCATTGGTTGATCGTAAAAATGTCGTATTGACACGTCAAACGGATTTCCACCCTGAGGGCTGTGAAATCGTACATTCGATTAAAGAAGCGCTAGAATTATATACAGCTGAAGAGCTTGTTGTGATAGGCGGTGCTGATATTTACGAGCAGTTTCTGCCCTTCGCTAATCAAATATTGCTTACAAAAGTGGAAGCAGATATTGAAGGCGGAGATGCATTTTTTCCTGCATTCTCTGATTTGCAGTGGAAGCTTGTGGAAAGCGAGAGCAGAGATCGTGATGAAAAAAACAAGTATGCTTTCACGTTTCAAACGTTTATTCGGTCGGAAGTATAGCTTTTTAAGGTAAAACCGAACGTTTGACGAACGATATGTCAGAAAGTGCAAATGATTGTACGCATAATCCATTACCTTCATAAGTACTTGAATGCTAGGATGTTGTAAAATAGTAAACGAGTGCTTTAGACAAAATATTCGTTTTCGCAGAAAGTTCGTTATTGAATATTTTAAGAATTCCCGATATAGTTTTAAAGAGAATCTAAGCAGTGTTAACGGGAAATATGGATGGAGGAAATGCGATCATGTCTACACCTACTGGTTTTATGGAATTTCAGCGCGAATTGCCGGCCGATCGCGACCCGCTAGAGCGTATCAAAGACTGGCAAGAGTTTCATAAGCATTTTTCGGATGAGCAGTTAAAAACACAAGGCGCTCGCTGCATGGATTGTGGTACACCATATTGCCACACAGGCATTGAACTGGCAGGTTCGGTTTCAGGTTGCCCAGTAAACAATCTCATTCCAGAATGGAATAATTTGATTTATCGCGGGTTATGGCGTGAAGCGCTAGACCGTCTGCATAAAACGAATAATTTCCCTGAATTCACTGGCCGCGTTTGTCCAGCACCGTGTGAGGGATCTTGTACGGTTGGTTTAATAGGCGATGCTGTAACGATCAAAACGATCGAACAAGCAATCATTGATCGCGGGTTTGAAGAGGGCTGGGTTGTTCCACAACCGCCAAAAGTCCGCACAGGCAAACGAATTGCCGTGGTAGGCTCTGGCCCTGCTGGAATGGCAACTGCTGCACAACTGAATAAAGCAGGACATACCGTAACCGTATATGAGCGCGCAGATCGCATCGGCGGCTTGCTAACCTATGGTATTCCTACAATGAAGCTTGAGAAACATGTTGTTCAGCGCCGTGTTGACATTATGGCAGCAGAAGGCGTTGAGTTTGTAACGAATACAGAAATCGGCAAAGATATTACAGCTTCTGAGCTCGTTAATAGCTTTGATGCAGTCGTTCTTTGCGGAGGCTCGACAAGAGCTCGCGACGTTGAAATGGAAGGCCGCGATTTGAACGGTGTTCACATGGCAATGGATTACTTGAATGGCACAATTAAGAGCTATTTGGATTCGAATCTTGAAGATGGAAACTATATTTCCGCGAAAGACAAGGACGTTATCGTTATTGGCGGCGGAGATACTGGATCGGACTGCGTGGCTACAGCACTGCGTCACGGTTGTAAATCGGTTACGCAATTCGGCACACATGCGAAAGCGCCGCTAGTGCGAGACAACGATAAAAATCCATGGCCGCAATTCCCGAATGTGTACACGCTGGATTATGCACATGAGGAAGCAAAAGCACTATTTGGTGAAGATCCTCGAGCGTTTTCTGTACTAACGAAGAAATTTGTTGGCGATGGCAATGGAAACCTTAAAGAGCTTCATACTGTTCAAATTGAACGTACGGTTGATGAGACTGGACGTAAAATATATAGTGAAATTCCAGGAACAGAAAAAGTATGGCCTGCAGATCTTGTATTTATTGCAGTAGGTTTTGAAGGCCCTGAAACGACGCTGATTGAGCAGCTTGGTCTTGCACAAGACCGTCGTACAAACGTAAAAGCGACTTATGGCAAATACAACACTAATGTGGATAAAGTATTTGCTGCAGGCGACATGCGCCGTGGTCAAAGCTTAGTGGTTTGGGCGATTAATGAAGGTCGCGAGGCCGCTCGTGAAGTGGATAAATATTTGATGGGATCATCGATGCTTCCTTAAATATTGGACGTGAGATAATAAATTTGATGGATGAGAAGCGCCTTAGGGCGCTTTTCTTGCTGAGTATGGGGTCAATACTGTCCCGCATGATAAAGGCTGTGATTGTGAATATCAATTTACGGTTAACGAGAAGGAACAAATAACAGCATTTATACTGCAGCCGCGCACATTCAAGAAGAAATTCAAAAACTAAGCTCACTGTCTTAAGGAAACTTGTGGTAAAATCGGTTTGAGATGACGCAAAGGGGCGATTCGTCATGGCAGCCGATGAAGCATATGTTTTGTCACCAACAGACGTTCGAAATATTCGAAGTTATGTACAACACAAATACGCTGCGCTGCCTGGGGAAAAACGAGCAGAAATTGTAGCGGATGCGGTCAAACGCATAATACATAAGCAATTACCGAATTTCGAGACCAGAGTTAAACGCTCCGTCACAGAAATGCTCATTAGAACAGCTGTTTTGGAGCGGCAAAGACCGGTTAGAGCGGAAGATATTTTTCAAGCCTGCTTAGAGCTAGATCGAACCTCGGCAGAAATATATGATCCGTTCCATGATTGGCTGGAAGAGCAGCTGCTCATAAGCTGCAAGAAGCCTCTCATGCAGCGTGTAATGGACGAACTCGTATTAAACGGGGAGCAATCGGGTGTAGCTTCAAATGAGGCTGAGAATGGCCTTCTGACGCAGCTGAGAGGATTGCTTATTACTGAAGGTGCTGAATCGCGTAATATGACGCAAGCTTCAACTCAAGCAGAGGTCATTTCATTACCTGCAACGATATGGAGCAATACGTTAGCACGTAGGATTAGTACGAGGACTTATATATACAGCACATTAAGTATTCTATTAATTGCAGCTACTTTATTGTATGGCTGGTCTTTAAATTTACCGTCTGATAACAAGCTGCAGCCACCCGTTGTTATGAACCAAGTTCAACCTATTGTTGTTCCTGTAGACGGGCTGCCTATCGAGCTTCGTTATCAAGAAATTGATCAAGCGCGGTTGATCTCATTTTTAAAGACGAAATCATCCATATTAGCTGAGGAGCCTTATTTTGGAGCAATTATAACGGCAGCGCAAGCCTTCGATATTCATCCGGTCGTCTTATTCGCTATAACTGGACAAGAGCAAGGGTTTGTACCGAAAACGAATAAGCAGCATAAAAAGATTGCCAACAATCCTTTTAATGTTTTTCATAGCTGGCAGGATTTTAACACCAATATTAAGCAATCGGCAGAAATTGCGGCGCGAACCGTATTTAACTTAAGCAAGGATAGGCCGGCAGAAGTAGATCCTTTTACATGGATTAATCGAAAGTATGCGGAAGACCCGAAGTGGTCGGATGGTGTTCGTTCGATTTTTGCCAAAATCATTGCCTATATGGAGAAGCCGGCTATTAACACAGACCTTCCTTGAACCCAATTGGGACAACTCTCCCACTTGGGTTTGCTTTTTTCTATGGAGAAATTTCAAACTTGATATGGGGAAAAACATTTCTTTTTTGCGCGGAAATCTGTAAAATGTTCTAGTGGCTGTACAGTGCGAAACGTTTATTGCTAATTGTGGAGAGCGATAGGCGTTAGACTTTCGAAAAGCTTAATGAAGGAGCGATAATCTTTTGAAGACACTAATCATTGCGGAAAAACCTGATATGGGACGAAATATAGCAGCCGCAATCGATCCTAAAGCAAAAAATCACCGTTCCTACATAGAAGGCGAGCATTATATTATTACGTGGGCGATCGGTCATTTAATCGGTCTTGCAGAACCTGATGCCTATGATGATCGTTACAAAAAGTGGAATATTAATGATCTTCCCATTATACCGACACAGTTCAAGCTCGTACCGAACAAAAAAACAATCGATCAGCTTAAGGTTATCGGCGATCTGGCAAAACGCAGCAATCTGCTTGTCAACTCTTGTGATGCCGGGCGAGAAGGGCAATATATTTTTTCCCTCATCCAGCGCCATCTTAAGTTAAATCAACCCGTTAAACGGCTGTGGATTTCAGACCTTACCCCGGAGACGATTCGAAAAGGTTTCGAGGAATTGAAAGAGGGCGCCGAATATGAGAATTTGACCCGCGCAGCAACAGCAAGAAGCGAGGCGGATTGGCTAATCGGAATGAATGGTTCACGTGCTTTTACAACGAAGCATAATGTGCTGCTATCGGTTGGTAGAGTTCAGACGCCAGTGCTCGCCCTTATATATGATCGGCAGAAGCAAATTGAAGCGTTCTCCTCTTTGAAATTTTTTGAACTGGAAGGACATTTCACACAGGATGAAATGACGTACCGCGGCATGTGGCAGGCCGAGAGAATGACAGATCAAGCAAAAGTTGAGGCCGTTGCGGCAAAGGTTAAAGGCAAGGCGGGACGAATTGCGTCTTATGAAGTTAAGGATACGAAGGAGTATCCGTTTAAGCTATACGATCTCACTCTTTTGCAGCGGGAAGCCAATGGCAAATATGCTTTTTCTGCGAAAAAAACGTTGGATACAGCACAGGCGTTGTACGAGAAGCATAAAGTTATTTCTTATCCGAGAACAAACTCAAATTACGTGACTGAACAGAACATTCCTGAAATGCACAAAACGTTGAATGCACTTCAAGGTACCGCCTATGATGATCTCGTCAAAGGGGCTAATCGGAGCCTTGTGCATAAGGGAAATAAATTTATTTGCAACCCGACAAAGGTTGAGGATCACCATGCCATTTTGCCAACGAATCGTAAAGCAAATGGACTTAGCCCTGATGAGCAAAAGCTGTATGATTTGATCGTGCGAAGGTTTTTGTCGCAATTTTATCCAGCTGCTGAATATAAGGTTCACACCGTCTTGACTGAGGTAGAGAACGAAATGTTCAAAACGACGGTTAAGGAGCTTCTAAGCTTAGGATGGAAGGTCATCTATGCTGACCAGAAGAAGGAGAAGGCAAAACCTTCCGCCAAAAGCAAGGATAAGGAAGAAGCAGAGGACGAAGAAATTGAAGTAAATGAGCCTTTCTCCATATCAGCAGATGCAGGGATTATCTGTTCGGATGCCATTGTGAAAGAGAAGGACACACAGCCTCCCAAGCATTACACGGAGGGTACACTTCTTAAAGCAATGGAGAGCGCAGGCAAACAAATTGAGGACGAGGATGTCCGAGATGCAATGAAAGATTCAGGATTAGGTACACCAGCTACGCGTGCAGCTACGATTGAGCGGCTGAAAAACGTTGGTTATGTGGAAATGCAGGGCAAAAAAATACAAGTTACACAAAAAGGGCGAACGGCTATTGAGCTGATTCGTGGTGCGGGTATTGATTTGCTTACCTCTCCTGAGATGACGGGGTTGTGGGAGCGACGATTGAACGAGATATCTAGAGGAACAGCTTCGGATGGACAATTCATGGAAAATGTCAAAAAATTCGCGACGATGATCGTGGACAAGGTTCGCGTTCAATCACGAGCCGCCAAAACATCATTTGAGAGTGAAGCTCCTGCTTCCGGCAAAGGCACTGGCGGGAAGTCAGGTACAGCGACTCGCACCCGTGCAGCCTCAACTAAAACGGCTGGAGCGGCAAAAAAAGCGGCATCGGCTGCGTCTACTGTATCAGGCAGCCCGACTGTTATTGCCACTTGTCCAAGGCCAGGCTGCGGCGGTTCCATCTTTATGGGGCGCAAAGGCTATGGCTGTTCTCACTATAAGGAAGGTTGTAAATTCGTTATATGGAAAGAGAGCTTTGGCAGGAATTTGACGGATACTCAGGTGAAAGCTTTAGTCGAGAAGGGGAAGACGACTAAGCTGAAGCTTGAGCTTCCGGATGGTACGCCTGGAGAAGGGAAAATAGTGCTTAGAAATGTCGATACCGGAGAACTGGCAATCGAACAGTAGAAGCCATTTTTCTCACATAGCAAAAACCCGAATTCGTCAGAAGCATCAAGGACGAATTCGGGTTTATTTGATTTTGTCTTTCCTTTATCGATTAACGTACCCGTGAATAGCGCCAGGGACATCCTTTAGATGATCCAAGGTTAAAAAAGCGCCTTTTGGTTCCACTTCAATCTGAATGATGTTATATTCCCATTCGGTTATCGCACGCATATGAATAGCGTGAATACCTGCTGTTAATGCAGGAACAACATCCGTTCGAATGGAGTTGCCAACCATCCACGTACTGTTGCGATCGAAGACACCATTGGACAAAATGGTTTCTAGTGCGTCGCTATTTTTGACGCGTCGAATGTAGATGCGGGAATCGAAATAACGCTCCAAGTTTAATTTCTCAATCTTGCGACGTTGAATGGGCATCTCGCCCCCCGTATAGAGATGAAGCTCATGGCCGGCCTCCGCTAGTGAGAACAACGTTTGTTCCATATTTGGATACGGCTCGGTATCGTGCTCATATACACTTAAGCCAAGCTTCCATAGAAAGTTTTCTTCATTTGTTGATCTCTTGCGACCAGTCAAATGAGAGAAGTGAATGTAAGTATCAACAAACGATTGTGGGAAATGCTCGCTTTTAAATCCGAATACGGCTACGCCGGCAATATCAATCTCCATTTGCTTGTCTCGGATGGCTTGTATTGAAACGAGGGGAGAGCTGCCAAACCAAGTGGTCATCGCATCAATAAATTGATCAATGACCAAGTAAAAGTATTTATTGCAGTGAATTAATGTATCGTCGAGGTCAAACATAATTTGTTGCTTCATGTATACGATCTCCTTTGCAAAACTTGAAACTGTATGATCAATCTACCGCAAGTGGCAGGGTCGAGTCAATGTAGGGTGTAAGAGAGGGACTGCTTTTACATACATATCCAATAATATCGGCATAATGATAGTGGAGGTGATTGCAATGGCTATCAACAAAAACGGCACTGGAGAATCTCGTCAAAATCATTCTACCTTGCGTGGACAGTCAGGCAAGCTTAAAACCGATAAATTCGCGAAGCGACCTGCGAGCTTAAACGGCATTAACAAACAGCTCCCTTAATGAAGCAAGTTTTTATGAACACAGAAGGAGAGCTTGAATTGCGTCAGCTCTCCTTCTAATCCATGTTATGCATATTTAAGCTGTGAAGCTTTTAATTGATTCTTAATGAAAGCGATACGTCTGCGAACGTAGAAGTCCTTGCTGGCGCCCTTTAAATCTTTGGGAGTGATCACCTCCTCTGCAACATTATCGATGATAATAAGCCGTCCATCGGCGTAAAACTTAAAAGTTAAGTCGCGTCCAAGACGTTCATTCTCTACATATCGGAAATTTTCGCAGATGTTATTCATGGTGATCAGGCCTCCTTCAAAATGTTGAATTCGTCGATCATTAGAACATTTGTTCTTGTTTTTATTATACCAAACATTTGTTCGTATGGAAACTGTTTTTTGTTTAACGTAAACTAGATTCATAGAAGCAGTTGCTGCAAACAGAAGGAGAGCGGAAAATGATCAAAGTAAAGAACTTATCCAGACGTATTCCCGGCGGGCCTAAGGTGCTCGATGATATTAGCTTTGAGGCTTATCCTGGCGACTTTATCGCCATTAAAGGTGATAGCGGAAGCGGGAAGTCCACACTTCTTCGGTGCCTAGCCTTGCAAGAAAAGTGGAGTGAAGGTTCCTATCAATTTGATGGCAAAGATATTTTCAAAGAAGGATTCAAAGGCAAGCTTAAAGTTCGCAGAGAGGTTGCTTATGTGGAAGAAAAACCTTTTCTATTCCCGAACAAGACGGGATTAAAAAATGTTATTATCGGTTCAATTTCACAAACGCCTGCTTGGCGGAGATGGACCGGGATGGTACGTAATGATGATTATATGGGTGCAATGGATATGATCGAAAAACGCGGCCTGCTTGATAAAGCACATCAGAAGGCGAGCACTCTAAGCGGGGGCGAACGTCAGCGTATGGCTATCGCAAGAGCACTCGTTCATGGCGCTAAAGTCATTGCAGCCGACGAGCCGGTTTCGGGACTTGATCCCCATACGGCGGATCAAGTTCTAACTGATTTGAAAGCGCTATGCAAGGAGCAAGGCGTAATTGTGATTGCTGTTATGCATCAGGGGGACTGGGCGGAGCGATTTGCTGATCAGATTCTAGGCTTGAAAGACGGTAAACTTGTTCTTAACGTAAGCGGCAGAAGATTGACTGAACGCGAGAAGGCACTCCTGTGAACGAGATTGAACTACGCCTCATAACAGAAGCTGAGCTCGACGCTGCTATTAAGCTAGAGCAAAAATGCTATTCTCCTGAAGCTGCTGCTACCATGGCAGGGTTTCAATTTCGCTATAAGCATTATCGTTCATACTTTTGGTCAGCTTGGCTTGGCGACCAATTAGTTGGAATAACAAACGGCATCCGTACTTCACAGACTGATTGCGGTGATGAGATGAAGGGGAATCAAGCTGATTTTTTTGAGGGGAACAACTTTTGCATCCTTACTATCGCAGTTGATGCACATTATCGCGGGCGTGGAATCGGCACATTGTTGCTGAGGAAGCTGATCGAACAATGTAGTTCATCACATATTGAAACCATTATACTGATGTGCGAGGAGCATTTGATTCCGTTCTACGAATCGGAGCAATTTGAGCGTAGAGGGGTGTCTGCTTCTACGCATGGCGGAATCGTTTGGCATGAGATGAGACGTGTAATGCATACAATGGAGCATCTTACCGAATAGGAAGGTGTCTTTCATATGTCATTTCAACCGCCAGTCGTTATCCAAACGGCAAAAGCTGATTTTCCGAAAGCCGAGCTGTCATTGCCTTATGTGAGCGGGGGCAGAAGCGAAGCTGCAGATAAAAAGATCAACCATACGATTCATCATACCGTGCAGCAGATGGTTCATAATCAAGGCTCGCTTGATGATCCGAGAGCGCAGATGCTGGGTTATTTTGAACAGAAAAATAATCAAAAAGATTATCTTAGTCTTTCCTTGTTCAATTATGCCTTTACTGGCGGAGCTCATGGCTTGACGCTTCAGCAATCGCTGACTTTTAAGCAATCGACAGGACAAACCTATACGCTGGCCCAGCTGTTTAAGCCTGGGTCGGATTATGTGGGGCGGATAAGCGCTATCGTAAGCGCACAAATCTTGTCAAGAAAGATTGATACGCTGGAGCCTTTCAAATCCATAAGACCTGACCAGGACTATTACGTAGCGGACCGTTCACTTGTCGTCTATTTCCAGCTATATGAGCTGGCAGCTTATGTGTTTGGATTTCTGTATTTTCCGATATCCGTCTACGAACTGCAAGATATCATTAATGAGGATGGTCCACTAGGTCCGATGCTGGTTAATGACTAATTCTGAATGAAACCATTTTCTCTTAGCAGTTATTCAGCCTAAGAACATAAGGAGACAACGCATTGATATATTTTCTCATATTATTCGCAGCAGCTCTAATTGTCGCGGTGTCGTTTGTCTTCTTTCACCAACGAAAAATGGAAAAGGAGCAGCAATGTTCCACCGAAAGGACGCCTGTTTTACCATCCGCGACAGTTACGTCAATATCTACGAATCGAATAGCAGATCAACCCCTTGCTGAGACCGCTGCGAAAGCAACTATAAGCTCGATGCCTTATTCAGCAGATATGCTCTATAAGATTTTAGTTGTAGATGATCAACCCGCTATTCGAATGATGCTTGTTGAATTGTTTGCTGCGCAGGGAATCGATGTTTATGAAGCTGAAAGCGGCAGTATCGCCTTGGACATTTACGAGAAGCAGAAGCCGAATTGTGTACTGCTTGATTTGAAAATGCCCGAAATGGATGGGATAGAAATTTTGCGTGGGATAAGAATGTTGTCGCCAGAGGTGCCTGTCATTCTCATAACGGCATATGCAGATCCAGACATAATGGAAGAGGCGCTTGCGCTTGGCATTACACATTGTTTTACGAAACCCTTTGATATCATAGAGCTCAAATCACTCGTTTATGGAATACTGGAGCAAAGTGCTAATTAAGCTGAGTGAAAAAATAGAAATCAATCGACTCGCATCTAGATAGATGCGAGTTTTTGTTATGCGTTTTAATCACTCTTCCTTTTGCATGTGACATCCAAACCACTCATACAGTTACGTAGGAGGGTGATTGGATGATTTTATTGCTAGCGGGATTATTATTATTTGCGATTGTCATTGCCGTGATTATGGCCATCGCATTCAAAGCGCAACAGTCCATTTCATTATCTAAGCATCAGAATCTAATTGGTTATGGCTTGCAGGCGCAGTTGCTGCAGGACAAACATGATTTGCATCGTTATGGTTTAGCGCAGCAGCTTAGACGGCGGTTCGGCGGGTTATCGTCATTTGGTTTATCGTTTAATGTGCTCGGTCTAATTGGAAGCGCAGCTTTTTTGTTTGGGCCAGCGATCGGAGAGGGGGGACCGTCGGTTATTGGATTTGGTTTGCCCATAATCGCTTTATTTGCACTTATTTTAAGTGCATCTCTCGCAGAACTCTCATCTGTGACACCGACTGCAGGCGGGATTTATCATACGGCATCCTCATTAGGCGGGCGCTCATGGGGAGTGCGAGCAGGCTGGCTTCAAGCATCTGGACATTTAGCTATGCTTGCGCTGCTAAACTGCGCATGTGCAGCTTTACTGGACGGTTTTATGTCCGCTCGAATAGGTTATCAAACCTCGGATTTAACTTTTTGGTGTGTCGTTGCAGGGCTGACTGCTTCCCAATGTGCAGTGAATCACTTTGGAAACCGGATGTTAAGCAAGCTGCAAGCAGGCGGAGTTATACTGCAAATATTTATTGCTTTATTCATTATTGCTGGGCTAGCTTGGCTTGCATGGCCAGGCAGCTATTCTCCTGTATTGATGTATCAATTTCAAAATGCAGAGTGGAATGGTACCGTGCAGGCGGGATCATTCGTCAGCGGTACGCTCCTTTTGTTAAAGCTATTTATTGGCATGGAGGGCTCAAGCCAAGGATCGGAAGAAACAATTGATCCTCGTGTACGAGCACCGTGGTCGATTTTTTTATCTACTGCTTACACATTTGTTATTGGTTTTGTACTTCTGAGCTTTATGCTTATATCCATTCCATTGTCTAACGGACCAAGCTGGTTGGGAACGTTTCTACAAACGGCAGCTGCTGGCTGGGGCGGCACCAGTATGATCATTATTTTTGTCATTCTATCATTATGGAGCAGCGGACTGCAGACGATGACAGTATGCTCGCGGATTGTATACAGCCTAGCACGTGATGGCGCCATGCCGCTGAGCCAACGGTGGTCTAATGTGTCGGAGCGGCATCAGACGCCGATTCCTGCCGTCTGGTTGTGTGCGGTCATTTCACTAACTATTCTTCTCATTGCTTTTTTCAGCTATAGAGACGATACAATCATTTTTCTTCTAACTGCAGCGATAATATGTTTAAATCTATCTTATGCCATACCGATTGCCTGGAAAATAAAACAGGGGAAGATCCATGCGCAGTTGCATGCATCACCGTGGCATTTGGGCAGCTGGAGTATCCCAATCCATGTGGTTTCCATAGCTTGGCTGCTGTTAACGACGATACTAGCTGCTATATTCATCGATTATCGAGGCTCAATTGCAGCTTTTGTAATTCTTACTTTGATCTCTTTCATGGAGCTAAGGTATCGGCAAAAACATGGGATGAGCCTGCAGAGCAGAGTTAATCGTTCGCGCAAAGAGCTTTATTTTATGGAAAGAAAATTTCCTTTAAATTAATCTGTATGTCGATGCTGTGGGAAATAATGAGGTACTCATTTAGGAAATAGTCGGACTATTTAAAAAACATTTCCCGGGGAAACGCAATAAGTAACAGAAAAGAGAGGTTTTCGACAGCCAGTGGCTAACGCAAGTAGAATGTGTCGAAAGCGTTGCTGGGAAAGGGAAAATCACAAAAGTTATCGATATAGTTATCTCTCTTTGCCAACATCTCCCTTAGAAGATTATAATAGTCAAATGAGAGATATTTATAGGAGGAACGAAGCTAATGACACATCATATAGAAACGGCTAAACTTGTGTCACTAAATATAGGAATGCCGAAATCAATAACACACGGCAGCAAAGAAGTATTAACAGGAATTTATAAGCAGCCTTCACAAGCAACCCATGCTTTGAGCACTATAGGACTTGAGGGCGATGGACAAGGCGATACGATTCACCATGGTGGACCGGACAAAGCGGTATGCGTCTATTTCGAGCAACGATACGCCTATTGGCGTGAGAAATACGAGGAGCCATTTGATTACGGAGCTTTTGGTGAAAACTTTACGCTCTCGAGCTGGACTGAAGGGGATTTGTGCATCGGCGATATTATCCAGGCAGGCGATGTGATCCTCCAAGTAAGTCAGCCAAGACAGCCGTGCTATAAGCTGGGGCTGCGGCATAAGCTCCCTGAATTGCCGGGACATGTTCAGCGTGAAGGCTACACAGGTCTTTATTTCCGCGTACTCCAAGAGGGCCATATACAGGCAGGGATGACGTTTGAAATTAAATATAAACATCCGGCCCGTAAAACGGTTATGGAAGCTAACCGTGTCATGTACCGTGATAAAGATGACATAAAGGGAATAAGAGAGCTGCTTGAAGTGAAAGAATTGGCTGCGAGCTGGCAGGAACATCTAGGGGCTCGCTTGACAAGATTGCAGCTTGATCAATAAGGAGGCTTGTCTGTTTTGACCGACACCATAGATTTTACAGCTTATTTAGATGCATATGTGTTCGCCGAGCCTTGTCATATTGAGAGCCGGGAGAGCGGAATGAATAATACGACCCGAATCATTTCGTCGGGAAATAAAAAATTTGTTTTTCGCATTTACAATAACCATAAGGATATGGATATTGTAAGGCTTGAACATGAGATACTGAACGACTTGAATAAACAGAAGCTAACCTTTAAGGTGCCGATTCCAGTTCAGAATAAACAAGGCGAAACGATTAGCGTTGCAACAGATGGCACCTTATCGTCATTATTTCAGTTTATTGATGGTGACCGACCGACGGTTTCAAACCCAGCGCATGTTTATGCGCTAGGCGTTACAGCTGCGAAGCTTTCTAGCGCATTAAGCGAAATAAACCCAAAAGGCTTACCGCTTTACAGCCCTTATTTCATGTTGGAGAATACATATGCTTTGATGGATGAGGAAGCTTTTTTTGCAATGGCAGAGCTGTCCGTAGATCTTAAAGGTAGAAAATCAAGCTTCATGGCCTTGCATGAGGAGCGTCTGAAGCTGAAAGAGGATTGTAATCAACTTGTCGGGCTGCCGGAACAATGGATCCATGGTGATTTGGTTTTTAATAATACGGTATGTCAAGGCGATGCGATCGTAGGTGTGCTGGATTTTGAATTCACGACTGTCGATGTTAGAGCGATGGAGCTTGCTGTCATTATTGTCGATATCATAAAACCAGATGACCTAAATATAAAAGAGAAGGTGAAGCGTTTATTGCAGGGTTATCAGGATACGAATCCGTTAACTCTTCATGAAATTAAGATATTGCCGATATTAATGAAATTAAGATTGCTTGATGTAGCATTGCATTTTGCCATACGCTTAAGAGATAATTTAGATGATGAGGAAATACTTTGCGGCATTATCGATCAGTCAGCATTTGGCTGCCGCTGGATTAATGAATATTGGGAGGATGATTTTTCATGAGTTTAGCCAAAGCACTGGGATACGGCGAGAACGAAAAACTGCTCATTATTAACGCAGATGACTACGGAGTATGCCATTCGGTAAATGTCGGCATTCAGCAGCTGCTGCTAGAACAAACGGTGAGCTCGGCGACGATTATGATGCCTTGCGGCTGGGCGAGGGAAGCAGCGCTATGGAGTGCAAGGCATCCGCAAGTCGATGTGGGTGTCCATTTCACATTTACTAGCGAATGGGATATGTACCGCTGGGGTCCAGTCAACCGCAAAGGAAGCACAAGTTCACTTGTCACCCATGAAAATTATTTCCCGAAGGACAGTAAAACCTTTGAGCTGCAAGCTGATCCAGAGCAAGTAAAAGAAGAACTTATCGCACAAATTGAAATGGCTTTAGCTATGGGGATGAAACCATCGCATGCAGACAATCACATGGGAAGCTTGTATGGGTTAGCAACCGGCAGAAATTTCTTATCTATCGTTCTGGATGTATGCGCTTCCTATGGCCTGCCTTTCCGTTTGCCGCGTAATTTAAGGCAAAATATTGGTCAAGTGGCCTCTCCTGAGCTGGAAGAGCAAGCCAAACAGCTCGGAATGCTGGCGGATTCGAAGGGTGTTGTTATCCTTGATTATTTAATCGGCTTGCCGTTCCACTTGGAGGAGGGTGAAACATTTGATTCACTAAAGGCAAGCATGCAGCAGGTGCTTGAGGGTCTGCAACCAGGAGTCTCTGAAATTATTATACATCCGTCTCTCGTAACCGATGAGCTGAATGCTTTTCACATGCAGCCTCTAAAGCGGGGAATGGAGTTCGAATTATTCCGTGATGCTGAGATCAAGAATACGTTGCAAAAAGAAAACATCCGTATGATTCGCTGGAGTGAACTGCAAAAACTGCAGCGTGCTCGAACAGGCTTTACAACCTAACGAAGGAGTTGACTTATGTCTATTGAAGCGATAAAACAACTAGCCGAACAATTGAAATCTAATATTGGACGCGTCATCGTAGGCAAAGAGGAAGTTGTGGAACTAATGCTCATCGGACTCCTTACATCAGGGCATGTGCTGCTCGAGGATGTGCCAGGAACAGGAAAGACCTTGCTCGCTAAATCTATGGCCAAATCATTGGCTTTATCTTTCAGGCGAATTCAATTTACACCCGATTTGCTTCCATCGGATCTAAGCGGCATTCATTTCTATAATCAAAAAATAAGCGAGTTTGAATTCAGAGCTGGTCCATTGTTTACTCATTTGCTGTTAGCAGATGAGATTAATCGTGCGACGCCTCGTACCCAATCGAGTTTGCTCGAATGTATGGAAGAGCGTCAAATCAGCATCGACGGTGAAACCAAATATTTGGAGCGTCCATTTATGGTTATTGCTACACAAAATCCAGTGGAGCATCAAGGAACGTTTCCACTTCCGGAAGCACAGCTCGATCGTTTTTTATTCAAAATTAAGATGGGTTATCCGACGACTGAAGAAGGTTTGCAGCTATTAAAACGTTTTAAAGATCATGATCCGCTTGCGGAGCTTGAGCCAGTTGCAGGAATAGATGTCATTCAGAAGGCACAGCAAGCCTATTCAGCGGTGAAAGTGAACGATGACATCCTTCAGTATTTGCTGCAAATCGTGGAGCAAACACGAAGGCGTGAGGAGGTTTCTGTTGGTGTCAGTCCGCGTGGCAGTCAAGCGCTGCTCCGCGCTTCCCAGGTACATGCCATTTTGCGAGGACGTGATTTCGTTACGCCTGATGATATAAAGGCAATGGCGAAGCCGGTCTTGTCCCACCGACTAGCCATTCGCGGCATGCATCGTACAGCAAATCAGGCGGAATCCATTATTGATGACATTATTCGTTTGACGGCCGTGCCTGCTGAAGCAGGCGTTACGGCTCGTTAGGCAGCCTGATGATTTTATTCTGGTTTATATTAGCTGCAATCGTCATTTTGTCACTACAGGGCAAAATATTTCAAAAGCTCGTATTGCGCCGTATCCAATATGAACGGCGTTTTACGAGCAAAACATGCTATAGCGGCGAGCAGGTTGAGATGATAGAAGAGATGGCCAACGCCAAATGGCTGCCGGTGCCCTGGCTACGCGTGGAATCACAGCTATCCACTCATCTGCATTTTCAACAGCTTGATAATTTTTCTGTGAGCAGCGGGCAGCTTTATCAGAACCATAAGAGCTTCTTTAGTCTATCGCCGTATACAAAAATTACGCGCACACACCGCATCACCTGTGCAAAACGAGGCTGGTACAAGCTTCAAACCGTCACGTTAACGGGCGGTGATCCGCTTGGTTTAACCCATTCGTCCGCTCAAATTGCGCTTCAAGGGGAACTGCTTGTTTATCCAAAGCCTGCCGAGGTGCCCATTCATGAGCTACCTTATCATAGCTGGCAGGGTGATCAATCGATTCGCCGCTGGATTATCAACGATCCATTCATTATTGCAGGCGTTCGCGATTATCAAGCGGGCGATACGTATAAGCAAATCAACTGGAAAGCTACTGCAAAAACAGGAAGCCTTCAAGTCCATCAGTATGATTTTACCGCGGACCGCAGACTGATGATTTATTTGAATGTGGACGATGTAGAGGGCATGTGGCGAAGCGTTACTGATTTATCGTTAATCGAGCTAGGCATTGAATGGGCAGCAGGGGCAGCTGAAGCTGTCATTCAGCAGGGCATGGAAGTTGGTTTTGCATCCAATATGCCTTTGACCGGCATGATGGAAAGCGTTCACATTGAACCTAGAGGCGGGCATGAGCATTTAATCGTTATTTTAGAGGAAATGGCGAAGCTCGATATAGAACGAACAGAGCTGTTTCATCATTTGTTGGAACGCGAAGCAAGAAGCGGCTTCAGTGAACGAGATGTGCTAATGATTACGGCTTATTGGAACGAAGAACTGGAAAAACAAGCTGAACAGCTTCGCTACAACGGCAATGCAGTCGCAGTTTGGATGCTGACAGATAAAGCTAAGCCAACGATTAGCGATGTTGGACAAGCGATATCAGGTAGCGGCAGAGAAGAGGTGACCGCGTGAATGAGCCACAGAAGCGATCTTTTTCTTTAAATACCTTAGGTCAAGGCGTTATTGAACTGCTCTTTTATTTGCCTGTATTTTTAGCGATAGCTGTTTACTTGCTGCCTGCTGGAGCTTTGTGGCCATGGATAGCAACGATTCCTCTCTGTTACTGGGCGGCATCGCTAATTCTCGGAAAATATCCAAGATTACGATACGGCGTGAAGCTGCTTCTAGCTATTGCTATTGGGGCGATGCATAGCAGTTTGTTCATTATCGCATGGGTAGGTAATGTGGATATCGTCCCTATGGTTGTATGCGGACTTGCTGCTGCTGTAGCAGCAATGAAGGGCATGTCGGCGCAATTGCGCGGATGGTTCAACTCATTTCCCAATACACAGATGCTGATTGGCGTGCTCCTTTATGTCGCTGTGCAGCCGTTAAAAATAATTGCGTTAAAAAAACTGATGGAGTTCAACGGTGTTTTAATCGTTTGCGGAATTGCTGCCGTCATTATATTTTTCTTTTTTGCAAATGAGCGGCATTTGAACAGTGAAACAGTAGATTCAGGGAAAACGTCAGCTACTCTTGCTTTCAAACGTCAAAATCGTCTATTAATTATTGTAATTGTCAGCATCATTAGCATTCTTGCTCTTTTCCGACAAATTCAGAAGATGATTGAGAGCTTCTTTCATTCAATCATTGAGCGAATAATGAACTGGCTAAACCAGTCTAGGGAGCAGACACCGGTTGAAGAACCTCCTATTGATTCTTCAACACCTGAGATGCCTTTGGAGGAAACGAAACCGCCGTCTGATTGGATGCTGCTACTCGAGCAAATTGCGAAAATCATCGGCATTGTGTTAGTCATCATCATCCTCTGCATTCTGTTCTATTTTATTGCTAGAAAGGTAATGCAATGGGCGAAGCTGCTTGCTGCTAAATTGCAGGAAAGAGGAGCAGATAGCCGCAATAATGGGGTTGGCTTTACAGATGAAGTTGAAAGTTTAATGACATTAACTAAATGGCGTGAGCAAATGGGCAATAAACTGAAGCAGCTGCTGCCAAAGAAGCGCTCCTTTGCTCAGGAATGGAATGAGCTGCGAACAAATACCGAAAAAATCAGGTTTTTATATGCTCGCTTATTGAGAAGCAGCGCCGAACAGGGGTATACGGTCAAAGAACATATGACTCCGCGCGAAACGTCAGAAGACCTGAATACATGGCAGGCTGGCAAGCTCGACAATATGCCTCGATTTATTGAGTTGTACGAAGAAGCAAGGTATGGCGATAAACAGCCAGATGACCAACAAATCAACGCTCTTAAAAACCAGTTCGAAAAAAAAGGGAATCAAGCTTAACAAGCTGATTCCCTTTTTTTGGTGTATGATTCAAAGCTTAACCATATAATCATTTGAGGCTTAAAATATGTTCGGCAATTTTATGGCCATGATACCGTCCTGATTCGATGAAAATTTCATTTGCTTCATGTCTGGAGGCTACCACACCTGCCAGATAAATGCCTGGAACATTCGTTTCCATAGTATCTTCGTTGAAGGTTGGATACCCTTCTTCCTCAATCGTAACGCCGCTTGTGTTAAGGAAGTTGCGATCGGGATGGAAGCCGGTCAAAGCTAATACAAAATCATTTTCCAAACGGATCTCGCCTTCAGGTCCTAGTACAGTGATCTCATTGTTTTCGATAGAGGTTACAGTTGACTGAAACAGCATGCGAATAGAGCCTTTCGTTACTTTGCTCTGGAAACCTGGCTTAACCCATGGCTTAATGCTGGTGGAATAATCATTGCCGCGATAGACGACCGTTACCTCTGCACCGACCCTCTCAAGCTCTAAAGCTGCATCGATTGCGGAGTTGCTGCCGCCAATAATGGCAACTTTCATACCAACGTAGGGATGCGATTCGCGGAAGAAATGACTAACCTTATCGAGCTGCTCACCGGGAATGCCCAGCTCATTCGGATGATCGAAATAACCTGTAGCGATGATGACATACTTGCTTTGGTATGTGCGCTTCTCGCCAAAACGATCTTCTCCATACAAAATAAACTGTCCATTCTCAGGCGTAATCTTATTTATCATTTCATAGGCTTGCACACGAACGTTTTTGCGCTGCGCGGCTGTTCTATAATAATTAAGTGCTTCGAGTCTGGAAGGCTTATCGTTAGCCGTTGTGAATGGTATATCTCCGATTTCAAGATTTTCTGGACTGCTGAAAAATTGCATATAAGTGGGATATTGCGAGATTGAATGTACAATGTTGCGTTTCTCTATGACAAGTGGCTGGAGACCAATCCGTTCGAGTTCAATCGCTGCTGCCAAGCCGCACGGACCGCCTCCAATGATGATGGCTTCTTCTTTTTGCATTCGTATTACCCTCCTATACTATAATGAAGCTATATAAATTCTAATATAACGATCATTTTACTGCGAGGCGTACATATTGTGCAAATCTGGATTTATGGCTCTCGTGTACATGCAATATATTATTGTATAATAATGTGTAACCATTCTTATTTGTATACTGGTTCTATGAAACTAGCTTTATTTCACAAAATGATAGGAGGAGATCACATGCGGCGACGTTTTGTAATAGAGGCAGTACTGGTGGCAACGTATGGACATCTTCTTGTACCGAGTCGTCCAATTGATTTTGTCGTTCCTTATTCATCCATAGCTGAGCTGTATGAAATGAGAGACGGTGTTGAACCTGTCATGGATGATCCAGATGATGATGGGCATGTAAAAACCAAAATAAATGAACTTATTGCTTTTTTTGAGGATGCTCTTAATCGCAAAAAAATTGAAAAGGCCATGCAAGTGCCTTGGCGAGAAAGCTCTCCACTCATTCTAAATGATACGATTCATTTTACGGTCGTGCATGCTGTCGATAATGCCCATTATGGCGAGATGTTCGATCCGATCGAAACGGAATTGCTGTTAACAGGGTTGAAGCTGCAAGTCCCATTGCTGTCGGATCAGTTTGAGTTTCAAGATAAGCTGATAGAAGCAGAGGTCCCTGTACAAATTTACGATATTGAAGATTTTGAGTTTGCGGTAGAGGAAGGCATCTCCTCAAGCGACTTTGATTTGCCGAATGAGTCGGACAGGTTTTAAATCATTTTTTTGTAAAAACCTCTTGCGCAAAGGCAGAAACAGGTGTTAAGATTTGGATGGGTTAGGAAAATATGATCAAATGGATACGAAAAGGGGGGCTCACGAATGTTTTTCAATCAGATTGGAATGAATGTCGAAGGCGCGCAGTTTAGCATGAATTTCCATTCCGTTGTTCAAACATGCCGATCGGGCTGCCTTCGTTCATTGGTGTCAACGCAGCTTTTTTGACCGTTGCACGCTATTATACGAAGATCTCAAGCCGATTATGGCTTGAGGTCTTTTTTTGTTTCCTATAGGGGAAGGGGCAATCCAATGAAAACGCTGTTACGTTTGATGATTTATGTAAGACCGAGTGCCAAATGGGTATTTACAGCGGTTATCATTATGATTTTTGCGACGATATTCGATTTGGTAGCTCCTTGGGTATTAGCCAAAATATTTGACGAAGGAATCGGAAAAAGCAATATGTCCGTCGTGATCGGATTAACACTTGCTTTGGCAGGCATTCAAGCTTTAAAGAGCTTGGGCATGTTTATACAAGGTTATTCCCAAGAGCTGGTTGGTCAAAATGTCGTGTTTAAACTCCGGAAAGAGCTTTATGAGCATTTGCAGCGGTTATCATTTTCTTATTATGACCGTGCGCAGACTGGTCAGCTCATGTCCAGAATGACTGGGGATATTGATGCGGTAAAAAACTTTGTCGGGTTTGGAGCGATGAACCTATTTACTGGCATGCTGACGTTTATCGGAACGACGATTTTCATGATGACGATGCAATGGAAAGTAACTTTAATCAGCTTAATTACCATTCCTTTTATTTTGTTCGTGTTATTTCGCTTTAACCACAAAGTAGGACCAGCTTGGTCCAATATTCGTGAACAAATGGGGCGCTTAACGACTACGCTTCAAGAAAATATTTCAGGCATTCGAGTTGTCAAATCATTTGCAACGGAGTCCGTAGAACAACGGAAATTCGCTGAGCGTAATGAGCAAAATTTCGATACAAATATGGACCGGGCAAGGCTGGAGGCAAAAGCATTTCCGCTCATGGGCTTTTACGGAGGACTCACGTTTGTTTTGATGATCTGGATCGGTGCTATTTTTGTTGCTCGGGAAGAGATGTCGATTGGTACCTTTATGGCGTTTCAATGGTACACATGGGGCATTATTTGGCCGCTGAATATGCTAGGCTGGCAAATTAATATTTTCCAACAAGCGATTAAAGCAGCTCCACGTGTATTTGAAGTGCTGGACACACCGGTTGATATTCAAACCCCTGAACAAGCGATAAATACGGACGAAATGCACGGCAACGTCGTTTTTGATCGTGTAACATTCTTCTTCTCCGATCAGGATTTAGCGAAGGATAAGCCGATATTGGATGAGGTTTCTTTCCAAGTGAAGCAAGGTGAGGTTATCGGTGTACTTGGTGCCACCGGTTCAGGCAAAAGCAGTCTAATTGGCTTGCTTTCTCGTTATTATGATGTGTCCGGTGGCAGTGTACTTATTGATGGTGTAGATGTGCGGGAATATGAGCTTGATGGACTGCGGCGAAGCATAGGTATTGTACCGCAAGAGACCTTCTTGTTCTCAGCATCGATTAGAGATAATATCGCCTACGGTCATCCGGATGCGACGCAGGAGCAAATTGAGGAGGCAGCACGCAAATCGCAAATCCATTCCTTCATCGAAAGCATGCCAAGCGGCTACGATACGCGAATCGGTGAGCGGGGTGTCGGGCTCTCTGGCGGACAAAGACAACGTGTGGCGCTTGCTCGTGCGATTTTAATGGATCCGCCAATTTTAGTACTGGATGAAGCGACAGCGAGTGTAGATACAGCTACAGAATCAGCTATTCATGAAGCTTTATTAGAAGTCATGAAGGGTCGTACGACATTTATAATCGCGCAGCGGCTTTCCTCGATTCAGCATGCGGACCGTATTATTGTGCTTGAAAATGGCCGTGTGGCTGAAGAAGGCACACATAAGGAACTAAACGAAGGCAGTGGCTTCTTCCGTCAATTGTTTGATAGACAGAAGCAAATCGCACATCAATAGAAGAGAGGTGAAATCATGAGTCAAGTGGAGTGGGATATGGATTCTGATGTAGAAGAGAAGCCGTTTAATGGGAAATACATGCGGCGTATGCTTCAATATCTTATCCCTTATCGCAAATTAATGACGTGGGTCATTATTATRGTGCTTATTAATATGTTATTAAGCTTATCCGAACCAATTATTCTTGCGTACATCATCGATAAAGGCATAAACCAAAAAGATTATTCGGTTATCCATGTATTGGGTGCTATTCTGCTGGGCGTTAAGCTAATAGGCTGGTTGTTTAGCTATATGCATACCAGATGGATCAATTTTACAGGCCAACGTATTTTGTTTGATCTTCGTCAGCAATTATTTAATCATTTGCAAACCTTGTCCTTTCGTTTTTTTGATGGACGTCCCGCTGGTAAAATTATGTCCAGAATTACGAATGATACAAATGCAATTGGCGAGCTAATCAACGGCGGTTTGATAACGATGGTGATGGAGGTTACGCATTTACTTGGCATCGTCATCATTTTAATCTGGATGGATTGGCAGCTTGCTTTGCTCTCATTTATTATGATGCCGCTGCTCTATTTCATCGTTGCAAAGCTCCGTCCAAAAATTGAAGGCTCATGGTCGCGTTCACGCTCAACGATGTCATCGATTAACGGTAATGTGAACGAAACGATACAGGGCATTCGTGTCATTCAAGCCTTCTCACGCCAGCGGACAAATAATGAGCGATTTGAAGGCATAAATACCCGCAACAAAGGCGCATTTATGCGTGCAATTACGTTGGAATCGACTGTATATCCACTAGTTGAAATGATCGGAATGCTGGGCACCTGTATAGTAGTTTGGTTCGGAGCCACGAAGGTCATTGAAGGCGCGCTTACGCTTGGCTTTATTATGGCGTTCATTAATTATTTATGGCGCTTCTGGGGGCCGCTGAGCGCCTTATCCAAGGTTTATAGCCAGCTGTTGTCAGCTATGGCTTCTGCCGAGCGTATATTTGAAGTGTTGGATACCGATCCAGAGGTGAAAAATAGCAAGCATGCTTTAGAACTGCCGCAGGTTCGCGGTGAGGTTGAGTTTGATAATGTTTCGTTTCGATATGAGGAAAATAAACCTGATGTGCTTCATAACGTTTCATTTCTCGTTAAGCCCGGGCAAAGAGTAGCTTTAGTCGGGCCAACCGGCGCTGGAAAAAGCACGATTGTTAATCTCTTGATGCGCTTCTACGATGCTACTGACGGTACCGTGCGAATTGACGGGATGGACGTTAAGCAGGCAACGCTCGAATCTCTACGCAAGCAAATGGGAATCGTGCTTCAGGATTCATTTATTTTTGCGGGTACGGTAGAAGAGAACTTGCGTTATGGCAACGACCATGCAACAGAGGAAGAGCTGCTTAGAGCAGCCGAGAGCGTAAGGCTAGACCGCGTTGTAAGCAAATTGTCAGATGGGTATCAAACGCAGCTGGAGGAGAGAGGCTCAAAACTCTCGGTAGGCCAAAGGCAATTGCTCGCTTTCGGCCGTGTGTTGCTATCAGATCCCGGCATACTCATATTAGACGAGGCTACATCCAGTGTTGACATGGAAACAGAGCAGCATATTCAAGAGGCTTTGCACACGCTGCTAGCAGGAAGAACGGCGTTTATTATCGCGCACAGACTATCCACCATTAAGGATGCTGATCTTATTCTCGTCATTGAGAACGGAAGAGTAGCCGAGCAGGGGTCACATTCGGAGCTGATGAAGAAAGGCGGCATCTACTCCAATCTTGTTCTGACACAGCTGTCTATGCAGGAATCTGTTATTTTGCAAACCAGTTCTTAATGGCATTAAATAAAAGAAGAGGGCAAGTCAGGCTTACGCAAAAAATGCGCTAGCTTGACTCGTCCTCTTTTTTTGTGCGATCGATTGCTTGTGCCATCGTTTTATCTGTTAAATGCGCATAAATTTGTGTCGTTTCCGGCGAAGCATGCCCAAGCTGCTCTTGAGTTTTGTAGATGTCGTTTCGCAGATAGTAGTCCGTGGCGAAGCTATGTCTAAGCTTATGTACAGATAAGTACGGTTTTCCAAAGCGTTTGGCATATTTCAGGACCATTTCTTGAATTGCTCGCTTCGTCATGCGCGAACCCTCATTTTTTCCATTAGCAACAGCCAGAAACAAAGCTTTTTCTCTTTTTGGCGCCTTGTAACGGAGTTCCCTAAGAGTCAAATAAGCTTGCAGATCCTCAACTGCCTCTTGGCGAAAATATACAGGAGTTTTAAACGTATCGTCATTTTTACCTTTGCGATACACATAGGAAAGCTTCTTCTTGAGATCGATATCATCGACGTTCAAATTGACGAGTTCAGATACACGCAAGCCTGAATGTAGAATAAAGCTAATGATACATGCATCTCTTATCATATTAAGTTCGTATGCGTAAAGTGCCTGCTTGTTTTTGGCAACATCCGTCCCATAATGCTGTTTAATATAAGCCATAAATTCGGAAATTTCCTCTTCTTGAAGCAGCTTGCCCTCAAGCTTTGCGGCTGTATCCTTCGGCTTATGCGTACGTTTAATCGTAACCTTTGCCATAACATTCCGTTTGAGCAGGGGATAAAACTCCTCATCCTCTGCAATTTGACTTAAATAATGAAATAACGAGCGGAGGGAGGAAAGCTTGCGTGAGATCGTCGTTTTACTGTTTCGCTCCACTTTATGAGTTGATAAATACATACGGAAGCCATCTATACTGTCCATATGCAGCTTTTCCAGTTCAATCAAAGCTACATCTCTAATATTTGCTGCTTCAGAAAGGCCTTCTGCCATTAACCAGTTAAGAAAGGTTTCATAGTCTCTCATATATTCGACAAGCGATGAAGGAGATAAATCCGGAAGTTTGTAATTAATAAATTTTTCAATATACCAAGGCATCATAGGAAGTTTCTTGTCGAGCTCTTCACGATCTTTTTGTTTAATAATATTGATGGCGAGTCACTCCTAAAATTAATGGTGCGAATAATTAATGGCGTTTAATAAACATAATAATAATTATGTTAACAAATTATAATAATAATCAGATGAATAGTTATATTGTAACAATTAGAGTAAGGGGGTACAACGTCATAAAAGGGTAATAGGCAAAAAAAGAAGGATCTGCTCAGAGACTTTTTCTCATTATGACCCTCATACGTTGAATATGGTGCTTGGATGTATAAGAATTTATTTAATGGTCACTCTAAAAAAAAACAAAATAATATCTCATTTATTTTATTTTTTATTTTTGAAACCCATTAATAAACAGCCCGTATACCTTTTTATAACTTCATCGTGCTTCATTCCAAAGGGGAGTAGCTGCTACAGTAAAGTCGTCATTACGAGAATCTAACGATCTCCGGCTTTATTGGCAACTTAACGTTGTTAGCGAGACCTTTGCCACTAGTCGGCAAAGGTCTATTTTTTGGGTGTAAGCACAAGTTAAATTTACTTAAGCAGAGTCGAAAGGGAGGAATCTTGTATGGATTTTGGTTTGTTAATGGAATATGGATGGGTTCTGCTCATCCTCATTGCAATTGAAGGTTTGCTCGCAGCAGACAATGCACTTGTGCTGGCTATCATGGTCAAACATCTGCCGGAGAAAGAACGGAAGAAAGCATTGTTTTACGGCTTAGCAGGGGCATTTGTTTTCAGATTTGCTTCGTTATTCGCTATTTCCTTTCTGGTTGGAGTGTGGCAAGTCCAGGCAATTGGCGCATTGTACCTATTATTCATTGCGCTAAACCATATTTTCCGAAAAGTCATTTTCAAGAAGCATGTCGATAATGCAACAGAAGACAAAAAAGAAACCAAAAAAGCGAGTGGTTTCTGGTTTACCGTATTAAAGGTAGAAGTTGCAGATATCGCATTTGCAGTAGATTCCATCTTGGCAGCAGTTGCGCTTGCAATGGCGCTTCCAACGACCAATTTGCCGAAAATAGGCGGAATGGATGGCGGTCACTTTGCAGTTATCTTTATCGGTGGTTTCATCGGTCTAATCATTATGCGTTTCGCTGCTTCAGCTTTCGTGAAGCTGCTAGAGCGTAAGCCTGGACTTGAAGTTGCTGCATTCGTTATCGTAGGTTGGGTAGGCGTCAAGCTGGCTGTTGTCACATTGTCTCACCCTAAACTGGGGATCATTCCAGAATCATTCTCCCATTCAGCAGCTTGGAAAATTACCTTCTATGTAGTCCTTGTCTTGATCGCGGTTATAGGTTGGTTCCTATCGAGCGACAAAGAGGAATCCAATGACGGTAAGGTAGCTACAAATAACAACTAATCTATTTTCAATATAAATCAGAAAAAAACTGTTGAGGAAACTCAACAGTTTTTTTCTTTTTATTAGCTTATAAATGTTCCGAATTCCTCTATATCACGTCACATTAAACCGTTAAGATTGTTTCAGTATATGATTCAGATTTTTGCGATGTTGTAAATTAGTAAATATATGCAATTCTGCAAATTCGGTTACAATTCCATTTTAACTGTGCTAAACTCAAACGAGTCTGTAGAAGAGTTGCCAATCTTCTTCCAAATTGCGGACAATTTGTATGTACGCTATAGAAAAAGGAGGTTCATTCTTAAATGATGAACACTAAATTCATACAACATAGTATGGCGCTTATTATTATATTTATGCTGGCATTTTCGGTTCCGCTCGAAGCTGCTCATGCTGCTCCGCCTGCTACATTAAAGGTAGGAAGCTCAGGACCCGATGTTCCGGATTTGCAATATCGGTTAAAAACGCTAGGTTATTTTAATAAAGACGTAACGGCTTATTTTGGCACAACAACGTTAGAGTCACTCAAACGTTTTCAGAAGGATTATGGTGTGGCTTCCGACGGTGTCGCAGGCGCACAGACCTGGAAAACACTTAAGAGTGTATCCGTGAATCAAGGAGAGCTTGATTTGCTGGCAAGAATTATTTATGCAGAAGCACGTGGCGAATCCTATAAAGGACAGGTTGCAGTTGGAGCTGTCGTTATGAATCGATTGGCATCGTCCAGTTTCCCAGATACAGTTAGAGGCGTTATTGAACAGCCGCGAGCATTTACGGCAGTTGATGATGGACAATATAATCTTACTCCAAACAAACTTGCCTATCAAGCAGCACAGGAAGCTGTCAAAGGTTATGATCCAACAGGTGGAGCTCTTTATTATTTTAATCCAGAAACAGCTACCTCTGAATGGATTTGGTCACGCAAGCAAACCGGAAAAATTGGACGTCATATATTTGCAGTATAAACAAAAGATTCTTATCGACAAGGTAACTTGCGATAAGAATCTTTTTGTATCTATCATATTTGCCAGCGAGATGTTTTCAAAAAGTTATGCAATCATGTTACAATAAGAAAGATAGTATCATACTTTTTTAAACATTCTGGAGGTGCCAACATTGAAAGTTGAAATTTGGTCGGATTATGTATGTCCGTTTTGTTATATAGGAAAAAGGAAGTTCGAACTCGCGCTTGCAAGATTTGCGCATAAAGACAAGATCGAAATCGTATTCCGCAGTTTTGAGCTAGATCCTAGTGCTGATCCTAATTCAAATATAAGCACATACAGCATGCTTGCAACGAAGTATGGAATGAGCGTGGAGAAAGCAAAGGAAACAACGGCTAACGTAGCAGAACAAGCTGCAGCTGTAGGAATCACTTTTCATTTTGAAGGAACAGTTTCTACAAATACGTTTGACTCACATCGTCTCGTTCACTTTGCTGCTGAGCAGGGCAAGGAAAAGGAACTTTCCGAGAGATTGTTTAAAGCTTACTTCACAGATGGCGTAAATATCGGCAATCGCGAGCGCCTTGTTGAAATCGCTGCTGAAGTTGGGCTTGATACTGCCGCAGCAGCTGTAATGCTTGAGTCTAACCAATTCGCTGACAATGTCCGTGGAGAAGAAGAGGAAGGCAGCAAGCTCGGCATTCGAGGTGTTCCTTTTTATGTAGTTGATCGTAAATATGCTGTTTCCGGCGCACAATCGCCTGAAGTGTTTTTGGACACATTAAATAAAGCGTGGGAAGAAAAACATCCAACCTTTATTCAAGTGAATGAAGGGGACGCTGATGTTACATGTACGGATGGTTATTGTGTTCCTGATCCATCAAAGTCGTAACAGCTTACGAAGGGCGGACATTTCATGGAGGAAACAACTCTAAGGAGCAACTGTCAAATTGAGCGAATTGGTAAAATTATCGAGTTGTCTCGCATGTCTGCTTTTATTTTAATAAATGAAAAAAGTATTGAAGTGCCATTAACGAAAGTCGCTGAGGGTGTAATCCTCGGCGACTTTGTTGTCTGGACAGGCAGCAGCTGGAATCGTAAAACGATCTTATGAAAAAACGTATTTGTCGGATTAGCTTTCACAACTTATAATAGATAACGGTATAAAAGTCAGACGTTCGTTAAGAAGCGACGACATGCAAATACTTAGGGGGTTTTAAACGTGACAAATGAACAACAACGTCTTCTTGTGTTCGCAGGCTCTTATGCAGAAGCAGAGGAGAATGGCGTGTACGTGTATGCATTCGATGAGCAATCGGGTACATTAACGTTGACGGACGCGGTTGCTGATTTTAAAAATCCGACGTTTCTCAATGTAGATGCAGACCGCAAGCTATTGTATACGATCTCCGAAACCGTGAATCAATCAGGTCTTAAGGTTGGAGAGGCTGCGGCATTTGCCATTGATACCAAGGAGGGCTCATTACGGCTCATAAACCGTAAAGAGACGGTTGCTTCGACGACCTGTCATATTCAGCGTGATGCGAATAGCCGTTATTTGACGGTTACTAGCTATCATGGCGGCATGATTGGACTATTTGGCATCACAGAAGAGGGCGCTATCGATCAAGAGCTTGATGTGAAACAACATGTTGGAAGCAGTCAGCATCCAGAACGCCAGGATCGTCCGCATCCGCATTCCTCGTTCTACAGCCCTGACGGTCGATACCTGTTCGTTTCTGATTTGGGACTGGATCGAATTGTCACTTATCGCTTGGATGATGCTGATCATAAGCTTATTCACCATGCCGAAATTTCTTTGCATCCGGGAGCAGGGCCGCGTCATCTGTCGTTCCATCCGAATGGTAAGTTCGTCTATGTCATTAATGAGGTGGATTCAACAATTACATCGTTTACATACGATAAAGAAACCGGCCAGTTGACGACTTTAGCAACCGTTAGCACTCTTCCGTCGGATTTTGAAGGTGAAAACTCTTGTGCTGAAATTACAGTATCTTCAGACGGCAAATATGTATATGGTTCCAATCGCGGTCATGACAGCATTGTTGTTTTCGCAATCGATGAACAAACGGGTGCTTTGTCGCTTGTACAGCACATTTCGGTTGAAGGCGGACATCCACGTCATTTTGCACTGACGCCAAACGGCAATTATTTACTTGCTGCAAACCGAGACACAAACAATATCGTTACATTCAAAGTTAATAAATCAAGTGGACAATTGGCCTTCACTGGGAATAGCGTATCGTTATCTAAGCCAGTTTGTGTAATCCCTGTTTATTTAACGATGTAAATAATTAATGACGTAAGCATAGAGAGAAAAGGGGAATACAGAAGCGTGGCAACTAGCGAAGAAGAAAAACCGAAATTAAAGGCGACCAAAATTTTCAAATGTAAAAATCCGGACTGCAAGGCATGGGTTAGAGATGAGTTTGCTGCAACGGAGCAAACCTGTCCGATCTGCAAAGGACCAATGCTCAGAAGCATGAGGCATTTGCCAGCCGTTCAGAATAAGCCGAAACCTCAGCCACGTAAGCCGAAATCGGACTACTAAAATGTTTATTCAAAAAAATCCCAATCCTCTCATAAGAGCTGGATCGGGATTTTTTTATTGCACAGTGGAATCGTTCGACTAAAAATATGGTAGGATAGACATACAAACAATGACAGGATGGTACCCTATATGCTGTTTTATTTTGTCGCATTATTTACGGCAGCCGTAATTGTCATCTTAAATAATCGCAGGAGCGAATCGAATCGCTGGGCTGCTTTATTTTTGTTCAGCGCTTCAATTGGCGGACTCTCAGAAGTTTTAATAGACCATGGGTTATTCATGATAACTGATCTACTGCAATTTCTTAATTATACATTCACGCCTTATGCTGTTTTCGTATTCTGCCTACTTTATGCGTCTGTTCTAGACCATAACCGAATGAGAAAAAAACTGAAATTTTATCTTTCCATTCCGATTTTTTTGATGGCTTTATTTGTTATGATTTCTTCTGATGTGCAATGGTTTTTTAACCTTTTGCTGCTATGGAGCGCACCTTATTATATAATTTCCTGTTATTTATTAGTCGCATCCTTTTGGAAAGAGCGTGATGCAAGGATAAAGCGAAGCCGCTTTATCACCACAATCATAATGGTTCCAACACTGCTTGCTGTTCTAATCTTCATATATGTGGCAAAGGTGATTACGCCGGATTTTGAATTTTTTAATTATATTTCAGTCTTTATGATTTATTCGTTGTCGGTCGCGCTGTTAAGTACCTTCATGTATGGTGTTCTTGGTGTTAAACTCCGCTTTGAGCATGATCCAATGGAAAGTACGATGCGAGCAGTTAGCACTGGAACTACGATGCTTAATCATACGATAAAAAATGAAATTGGAAAAATAGCCATCAGTACGGAAAATTTAAGAAATCTGCTACCTGAATCGAAYGAGCAATCTATGCAGCATATGCAGATCATAACGAATGCATCCAATCATATGCTTGAGATGATCAGCCGTATTCATAGTCAAATAAAGGACATTACCTTGAAAGAGCAGCCGGTTCAGCTCGATCAGCTCATCGAAAAAGTTCTTTTTCAGCATGAGGGTCTGATGCAAAATAAAGGAATTTCGTTAACCGCGAAGTATGAGTTGCGTCCTGTCATCCAATGTGATCCCATTCATATAAGCGAGGCATTTGGTAACCTGCTCATGAATGCAAGTGATGCAATGCCAAATGGGGGAGCTATTGAAGTGAGGCTTGCAGCGTATAAGAATGGGGCGGAGCTTTCTGTGCAGGATAGTGGCATGGGCATCCCGGAGGAGAAGTTAAGCCAGGTGTTTGATCCCTTCTATAGCAGTGGGAAAAGTGGACGGAATTTCGGACTCGGCTTATCTTATGTTTATAATGTTATGCAAAAGAGCGGTGCAAAGGTCATTCTGACCAGCCAAGAAGGTGTAGGAACACGTGCAGCCTTAATATGGCCGCGAAAAAAGATTTTAAAATGAGTAGAGAAGGAGGGAGCAACCTTGAGTCATATCAAAGTGTTTATCGTTGAGGATGACACGGATTGGATTAAAGCGCTCACTACTTTTTTGAATAAAGAGTCTGATTTGCTTGTTGTAGGAACGGCAACTAATTCTACCGATGCGATAAATCTTGCACAAACGCTTACGTTTGATGTTGTACTAATGGATATTCAGCTGGAAGGCAGCAGGCTTGACGGCATTCATACAGCAATTCTTATGCATGAGCATTCTCCCGCTAAGATTATCATGTTAACGTCATTAAATGATGAGCAGACGATGACTCAGGCCTTTACAGCCGGTGCTGTACAGTATTTGGAGAAGACACGCTTCCAAGAGCTACCGCAAACGATTCGTAACGCATATCATCATTCTGCTCCTATGGAGGCTTTACTTAACGAGCTGACTCGGCTAAAGCGCGAGGAGCAGCTTAAGGAATTAACAGGCGCAGAACGTGAAGTATTCGAGCTTATTGAAGCCGGCTACACGCAATCGCAAATTGAGAAGAAGCTCTACAAGGCAGAGAGCACGCTCAAAAATCAGGTCAATAAAATGCTCAAGAAGCTTGGCGTGCGCAGCAGCAAAGAAGCTGTGGAAAAAGTGAAGCGAAGAGGGATTTTCCAGCGGGATGAGAAGGAATAACCTATTTTACATAGCTAGAAGGCAAAGGGGTACTACATAACGTAGTACCCCTTTGTTTGTCGTTCTATGAAAGATGGAACTGCCGTTACTATACAGCTTACGGTTAAAATAAAACGAGAGAGGGAGCGATTTAACATGGAAGCAATAACCTCACACAACGACGAAGCTGCTGTGCTGCTCATTGATGGAAAATGCATGTTATGTAATAAAATTACTCACTTTGTCGTGAAGAGAGATAAAAAGAAATATTTTCGATTTGCTGCGCTTCAGTCGCCTGTTGGCCAGCAGTTGCTTAAGGATGGAAATTTGCCTATAGATGATCTTGATACGTTTGTAATAGTGCAGTCGAATCAGTACTATACCAAATCCGAAGCGGCGCTTCGAGTATTTCGCAAGCTTGACGGCTGGTGGAAGTTGTTGTATTGGTTTCGCTTCGTACCGCTTGCTTGGAGAAACTATGTATATCATTTTATTGCGCGAAATCGCTATCGTTGGTTTGAGAAACATGAAATGTGCATCATCCCGACACCAGAGTTATTAGAGAGATTTTTGGACGATGGAATAGGAGGAGCATGAGTGAATAGAAAACCGATTTACGTCGAGCTTGAAATTCGTGCAACACAGGATGAGCTGTGGGCGCATACTCAAATCCCACAGCTGCATGAGCAATGGGATCTCCGATTCTCGAAAATTCAATATTTTCCAAAAAACAGTGAATCCGACATCCAGAAATTCCAGTATGAAGCGAGAATTGGCTTTGGTCTAAACATTAGAGGCACAGGAGAAACGAGCAGCACAATTTTCAAAGATGGAAATGAAAGAGTATCAACGTTAACTTTTGCTTCAGAGCAGCCAATCTCGCTTATACGAATCGGAGGCGGTTATTGGAAGTACAAGGATCTTGGAGACAAACAGTCCTTTATAACATTATTTAATTATCAGACTCGTTTCGGTATTGCAGGACGAATTTTGGATCGCTTTTTATTCCGACCCCTATTTGGCTGGGCTACCGCTTGGAGCTTCGATCGATTGCGAATATGGCTTGAGGAACGTATTCCTCCTTCTGTTGTTGCAGAGAGAGCTTTGCTTCATTATTTGAGCGTCTGCTTCATCGTTCTGCTCTGGTGTTATGAAGGCCTTGTGCCTAAGCTCTTGTTCCCAGAAACGGGAGAGTTGACAATGATGAGGCAGGTGGGTTGGTTTAAAGGAATGGAGCTGCAAATGGTTCAATTGATCGGTATTGGAGAAATGGGACTTGGTGTGCTAATCGCTTGTTTCCATAGGAGAAAATGGATTTATATTATTCACGTATTGGCACTTATTTCATTGACAATGCCAGCTCTTCTATTCTATTCAGAATTGCTGAAGTCGCCTTTTAATCCAATTACGCTTACGATGCCAATGATTGGTTTAGGCTTAACAGCCTATTTAAGCAGACGTCACTTGCCGCAAGCGAGCCGCTGTAAAAGACAATTTAAATAAACAGATTAGAAAAGGGGAAATCACGATGCGTTCTATATATGAACAAGCGTTAGGAGCTGATTTTCAAAAGCTCCATCCTCGCATACAGAAGCGTTTTGGCTTTTGCAGTCAAGATCGTACCGCGTCCATCGGACATGGAGTCATGCAGCTTATATGGTACAACAAACTTGCTGCACTGCCATTGTTTATTGGAACGCTCCGCCACATCATGTTTCCCCAAGGCGGCGTAAACATTCCATTTTCAATAGAAAATTATGCATATGTAGATGCATTCGGACGTGAAACCGTCACGTKGATTCGCAAATTCAAGTTTCCAAGGACGATCCGCCATTTTGACGCAACGATGGTGTATAGCGGAGAAAGAGAGATTATCGTTGATTATTTAGGAAATAAGCAGCATTTAGCAGTCGATTTGGATGTTGCGGTTTCCACAAAGGGTGGAATTCGAATCATTTCGGGTGAGCAGCGTTTCTATGAAGGGTGGCTTCAATTTCGATTTCCTCGTTTGTTTACTGGCAGAGCAGAAGTGAATGAGTGGTATGACGATGAGGAGCGCTGCTACAAAATATCAGTGGACGTTCGGAACCCTATCCTTGGGCAAATTTTCCGTTATGAAGGCTCTTTCCAAGCTTCATTCGTGAATAGCGGGCATGAGGCGATTCCGATTGGAATTCGGCCATTGCGTGAAGAAAAGAGGGAATAAACGGCTACTGCTGTTTATTCCTTTTTGTCACTTTCGTGTTTGGCGTTGTATAATAGAAGCTGACACGATAAGCAGGTCCAAGCTAACGAGGTAAATGCAGCTGGATCCATGGGAAACGGAGTACTAGACTAATGAAAAAATTTAAAAAGTTTTATATAGAGACGACAAGTATTTGCAACTTATCATGCAGCTTCTGTCCGCCCACATTGCGAGCGAAAGGTTTCATTAAAGTGGAGGATTTCAAAAAAACACTGGATCAGATCAAGCCGCATACGGATTATATTTATTTTCATGTAAAAGGCGAGCCAATGCTGCATCCTAAAATGGACGAGCTTCTTGATATTAGCCATGAGAAGGGCTTCAAAGTAAATATTACGTCCAATGGCACACTTATTACGAAAAACAAGGAAAAGCTACTGAACAAGCCAGCCTTGCGTCAAATCAACTTCTCGCTGCACAGCTTTGACGGTCATGCCGGTTCTACGAATAAAGAAGGTTACCTTGCTGAAATCTTAGCCTTCGTAAAAGAAGCGGTCGCAAGCAGCAATATTATTATTTCGTTTCGGCTATGGAACTTAGATATGGACAATGAAACGAATCAGCAGAAAAACAAAAACCGAGAGCTCCTGGGCATGATTGAGAAGGCATTTAATCTCGATTATAAAATTGAAGAAAAATTCATACCCGGCTCAGGTGTCAAAATAGCGGAGCGCATTTACCTAAACCAAGATCCTGAGTTCAAATGGCCGGATTTAAAAGAGCCGGAGTATAATGGGAAAGGCTTCTGCCATGCCTTAAGGAATCAAGCTGGCATTCTCATCGACGGAACAGTCATCCCTTGCTGCTTGGACGGAGAGGGCGTCATTAATTTAGGAAACATTCATGATACTCATTTCTCGGAAATTATTGAGAATGAGCGATCAACTAATCTCTATGATGGTTTCTCAAGACGGGAAGCTGTCGAGGAGCTGTGCAGGAAATGCGGCTATCGCCAACGTTTTGGGTGATTACTAGGATTATGCTAGTAGGTCAACAAGGCAATTTGTAATGACAAAATAACTATAGTAACGATTATTAATGAAATAAGTTATGTGAATTATAGGTATTGCGTTGGAATTGTTGAGTGGGGTCGTTTTGTGTTATGATTTATTCCGTGCTGTTCTTTGTCGTCTTTCTATCAATCAGAGAGTTAGGAGATTCAACTACACATGGATTTTATTACGATTTTAAAAGCGATTATTTTAGGTATTGTTGAAGGATTAACGGAATTTGCACCTGTATCCTCGACAGGACATATGGTCATTGTTGACGATATGTGGCTTCAAACGGAACAGTACTTGACGAAGTACGTTGCGAACACATTCAAAATTGTTATTCAGCTCGGCTCCATTTTAGCAGTAGTCATTATTTTCCGAAATCGTTTTATTGACTTGCTGGGCTTGAACAGAGGCAGCAAGGACGCTGCACAAGCTTCTTCTCAACCGAAGAAAAAGCTAAAGCTAACACATGTTATCGTTGGTCTCATCCCAGCTGGTGTACTTGGTCTATTGTTTGACGATTACATTGATGAGCATTTATTCTCGATACGTACAGTGCTAATTGGTCTAGTTATCGGAGCTATACTTATGATTATTGCCGATCGTTTTGGGCCTAAGAAACCTAAGATCGAGTCAGTTGACCAGATCACTTATAAGCAAGCCTTCTCCGTTGGGCTTATCCAATGTTTATCCCTCTGGCCAGGCTTCTCCCGTTCCGGTTCCACTATTTCCGGAGGGGTGCTGCTAGGCATGAGTCACCGCGCTGCTGCTGATTTCACTTTCATCATGGCTGTGCCGATCATGGCTGGTGCGAGCTTGTTGTCCTTGGCGAAAAACTGGGAATACTTCACGTTAGAGTCATTGCCGTTTTTTATCGCAGGTTTCATAAGCGCATTCGTTTTTGCACTTCTTTCGATTCGTTTCTTCTTGAAGCTTATTAACAAAATCAAGCTTGTACCATTTGCAATATACCGCATCGTGCTTGCTGCTGTAATCTATATCGTTTATTTTTAACCAATAGAAAAAGCCTGCTCCCTTATGATAAGGAGCAGGCTTTTTTTCGATTTATGGGCGTAACTCAATTGGTTTTTGAGCTTCATAGATGCCGATTCGACCTGAACATATAAATGCGATTACGCAGCCGATAAACATATAAATTGCACCTTCAGCCCCAAATAATTCAATGCCCATGATGAAGCAAGCGATTGGCGTCTTGGCAGCGCCGCTGAATACGGATATGAAACCAATGGCAGCGAGCAGGGGGACGGAGACATGGAGCAAACCTGCAAGTGCGCTTCCTAGCGTTGCACCGATGACAAAGAGTGGAGTTACCTCCCCGCCTTGAAAGCCTGTCCCAAGCGTTATAGCAGTAAATAGTGTTTTCAATAAAAAAACAAACGGAGAAACCGCCTCTTGAAAGGACTGCTCTAGGAGCGGGATGCCTAGTCCCAAATAATCACGTGTTCCGATCGTATAGACGAGAGCAATAATGAATAGTCCGCCCAAAAAACTTTTGAGAACAGGACTTTTAAACCATTTACTAAATAAACGTTTGAATCCTCGTACCAGCTGAGTGAATAATAATGCGGCTAGACCAAAAAGCACAGATGCAATGAAAACTTTGACAATGAGCAGCCAATCGAGCGGAGGGACATCGCCCATTGAATAGGAGATATGTTGAACTCCCCACGCGGTAGCAACCAAATGGCCAACATAACTCGCGATAAAGCAGGGGAGCAGCGCTTCATAACTGATGACGCCGATTGCAAGTACTTCTAGTCCAAAAATTGTTCCAGCTAAAGGTGTGCCAAAGACAGCACCAAAGCCGCTGCTAATGCCGCACATCAAAATGATTTTGCGATCAAGCGGGCCGCTTTTAATTAGCTTGCCAAACCATTCCGCTAAGCTGCCACCCATTTGTACTGCAGTACCTTCACGACCAGCAGATCCACCAAATAAATGGGTGATTAAAGTTCCAATTAGAACAAGTGGTGCCATTCTTAATGGGATGAAGCCATTACCGGTATGTATTTGCTCTATGATTAGATTATTTCCTCTACCTGCTTCTTTCCCAAACTTGAGATAAAGATAACTTACGAAGGCACCGCCGAATGGCAAAAGCCACAATAACCACAAATGTTGTATACGCGTTTCGGTTACGAATTCAAGACTGGCTAGAAATAATGCGGAAGCAGAACCAGATAGGATGCCGATCACTCCAGCAATGAACAGCCATTTCAACATATATTTGGCAAGTGTGAGCGGTGCGAAATGCCTTACATCAATCATGCATGTGAACTCCTTCGTTGGCTCCCTGAGAGAAGGAATATGTTGTATTGTTTCTATTAGCTATTATACAACACTCCTAGAAGAGGTAAAGAAATTCATATCAGCGAATCAAGTGAAAACCAGCCGTCATAGACACCGTAAGAAATCCAAACCAAGTGATAAATATTGACGAGAAAGTAGATCAATACCGTAATAAGAATACATGGGTTGATCCAATACCGATTTTTCATTCGATAATAAATGAGGATTAGCAGCAGCGGGAGCAGCAGCTTCATCCCATAGTAGCTAACGATATTCCAGTCATAAAGTTTTTGTACGAGTGGATTGAGCTCCTCGATTAATGATAGCCTCAAGCCTATATCTGTAAATAAAGCGTCGGCAAAGCAAAGAAACAGCAATCCGAACAGCAGCGGTTTTAAGTCCCATTCTTTGAGAGCAGTAATGGCCATTAAGCCTCCATTCTGAAAAAATGATCTGGGTTTTGCATAATAGATGCATATGCCTCATATGGATTATCATTCCTAAGGAATTTCTGTGGAATAAAGGAGGCCTAACGTTGAAGCGAATATTGATTGGAAGTCCCATTCGCCAAAGACCGACCATATTGCGTCACTTTTTAGCCTCGCTTGCGCGAATCGAAGCAAGCTCTTTTAAAGTAGATTATTTCTTTATTGACGACAATGATAACGAGGAGTCCTCGCAATTGCTGAGCGATTTTATATCGAAGCAAAAAGAGAACAATGAAAGTGAAACCATCTTAATAAAAGGCGATTCGATAACACCATATGCCAGGGATGAGTTTACTCATTACTGGAGCAATGATTTAATTGATAAAATCGCAAGCTGGAAGGATCATATGATCCAAACAGCGAGAGAGCAGCAATATGATGGACTATTCCTCATTGATTCGGATTTGCTGATTCACCCGGAAGCAATTGAATCTTTGATTTCTTCCGAAAAAGAGATCATTTCCACTATTTTCTGGACACAGTGGCAGCCTAATACGATGGAAATGCCGCAGGTTTGGCTGAAGGATACGTATTGGCCGTTTCAGTCAGATGGAACAGTAAAAGCCGGTGACGGTGCGGAAGCGGCTGTCATGTTTCTAATGAAGCTTAGAGTACCTGGTGTTTATCAGGTTGGCGGCCTTGGTGCATGCACGTATATCACTCGCTCAGCACTGGAGAAGCCGATATCATTTCGGACGATCTCGAATGTATCATTTTGGGGCGAAGATCGTCATTTCTGCATTCGAGCAGTTGCTCTTGGCATCGATTTGTATGTGGACACCAGATACCCAGCCTTTCATATCTACCGAGAATCGGATATTGAGCGCGCTATATTGTTTATGGAATCCACGCAGGACAAAGCATATACAAATTCGAATATGTTGCCAGCACAAGGACCTACGATCATTGTGCCCACAGCAGGTCCTAAGCTTACGTTATCTATGATCGTAAAAAATGAGGGAGAGCGCTTTTTAAAGGAAGTGCTTGAGCATCATAAGGAATATATAGATCATGCGGTCATTATTGACGATGGAAGCACGGATCATACCGGGGAAATCGTTCATGAATGCCTTGCCGGCATTCCGTTGACCTATATTAAAAACGAAAGCTCGCAATTTCATAATGAAGTAAAGCTAAGAACGCAGCAATGGGAAGAAACGATTCGCATTCGGCCGCAGTGGATTCTGAATATGGATGCGGATGAATATTTTGAGCAAAAATTTAAGGAAGAGCTGCCAGTGCTGCTAAACGATACGGGAACGTTCACTTATTTGTTTCGATTATTTGATTTTTGGTCGGAAGATCATTATCGCGAGGATGTATACTGGAATGCCCATAGCGTGTACCGCCCATTTTTATTGAAATATGTAGAGGGATTTTCTTATGTGTGGAAGCAAACCCCTCAGCACTGCGGGAGATTTCCTGAAAACATTTATTCACTTGCTAATAAGACGTCAAACCTGCGAGTAAAACATTTCGGCTGGGCGCGGGAGCAGGATCGTTTGCATAAATATGACCGGTACAAGAAGCTTGATCCTGATGCGATTTATGGCTGGAAGGAGCAATATGAATCCATTTTGGATGAGAAGCCGAATCTGGTGAAATGGATAGAGTAATAAAGCAAATAAATCATAACCTTTGACTAAGCATACACTCTAGTGATATATTTGAGTGTACGATTAGTGCAGGAGATTTCACAACCGGCTGTGTGTCCGCATACAGCCGGTTGTGCCTACTATATGGAGGCAAGCAACCTTGAATAAATATCCATTTGAGTTTGACCCGAAACAACCTTTTATACAACAGGCTAGCGATTGGATCGCTGATGTTTTTTATGAGAAGCTGCCTGAAGCTGGTTTTGAAATTAGAGATGAACAAATCTATATGGCTTTTCAATTGGAACGTGCTTTTGCAGATAAACAAACGATATTTGCTGAAGCTGGAGTTGGAACAGGTAAAACATTCGTTTACTTGTTGTATGCGATCACCTATGCTCGGTACACAAGAAAACCAGCAATTATTGCTTGTGCCGATGAATCCTTAATTGAGCAGCTTGTAAAGCCTGAAGGCGATATTGCAAAGCTTGGAAAATATTTGGATCTAACGATTGATGCTAGATTAGGCAAATCAGCAGATCAATATATTTGCTTGAAAAAGCTGGATAATGCGAGAGCTGGACAAGATAACGCGGAGCTATATGACAATATATATCGTGAACTTCCAAGCTTCGTCCATAAGCAGGATTCTATGCAAAGCTTCCATCCATATGGAAATCGCAAGGACTACCCAAGCTTAAATGATGAGCAGTGGAACGAGCTGGGCTGGGATGTATTTCAGGACTGCTTAGTGTGTGACGTTAGACATCGCTGTGGTCAAACACTCTCACGCGACCATTATCGCAAATCTGCAGATGTCATTATTTGCTCGCATGATTTCTATATGGAGCATATATGGACATATGACGCAAGAAAACGTGAAGGCCAGCTTCCATTGCTGCCAGAGTACAGCTCTGTAGTATTTGATGAGGGCCATCTGCTTGAAACAGCCGCACAGCAAGCGCTGACTTACAAGCTGAATCATGCTGTTTTTGAAGGAATCGTCATAAGACTGCTGCAAGAAGAGATTCGTGAAACTCTTGCTGTAGCTGTTGAGGATGCGATTGCCCAAAGTGAATTCTTATTTAAAATGTTGAATAAGCACAGCCAGAAGGTTCCTGCTTCGGATCGCAAGGAAATCATTTGGAGTGCGGAGCTTATTCGTGAAATTAATCGTTTGCAGGATACGCTATCGGTTATAGAAGAAGAGCTCGTATTCGAAAGCGGCTTATACACAATCGATACGTATCAGCTAAAAATCGTTGAAGAGCATTTGGAAATGATTCAATTTGCGCTTTCCTTATTCAAGCAAGCGGACAAGCCAATTAGCTGGGTTTCGCAGGATAAAGAAGGAACGTCACTCGTCATCATGCCAAAAGTGGTGAAGGAAGTGTTGAAGGAGCAAGTTTTCTCTCGTAAAATGCCAATCGTATTTTCCTCAGCAACGCTCTCGGTTAACGGCTCATTTGAATATATGATGGACATATTGGGAATGGATAGCTCATTATCGTTCTCGGTTCCATCACCATATGACTATGAGCAGCAAATGACTGTGGAGATTCCAAAAGCTGAACAGTTTACGGCGCTTAACGATAAGGTAAATGAAACGTATCGCTTGCTTAAGCAATCAGGCGGAAGATCGCTTATTTTGTTCCCATCGATGGAGCAGCTAGAGCAATTTAAGGCAGAATCGGACAAGCATGCGGATTGTGCGGCTTATACTTTCTTTTATGAGGGCACAAGCGAAATTAGCTATTTGATCGAACAGTTTCAACAGGATGAAGCCAGCATTTTATGTGCAGTGACATTATGGGAAGGTTTAGATATTCCTGGTCCATCTCTTTCCCAGGTTATTGTGTGGGAACTTCCGTTTCCTCCAAATGATCCATTATTCGCAGCGAGACGGAATGACTCGGAATTACCATTCGAACAAGTGGATATGCCGTATATGCTGCTTCGATTACGTCAGGGCATTGGACGTTTGATTAGAACACGTGAAGACAGCGGGAAAATCGTTATTTTTGGCCAAAAAATGAATGATAGCTATGTGCGTGAACAAGTGGAAGGTGTGCTTCCGAAAGGTGTAGCATTAAGTTATTCCTAAAAAGAGAATAAGGTTCAAATAAGGAGAAGGGGAAACCCTTCTCTTTTTTTTATTCCTGCACTTTGAACGAACATAAGTTTATAACCTACCCATTACGGCAAAAATAGGAATAATTCGACAAAAAACAACAAGGAGTGTATGTGCTATGGCTTTACACGATCAGATAAACATTCCTAATTGGACGGTATGCGTACAAGCTGTTGTCACCCTCGTGATTCCTCTTCTTATCTCATCTATTTTTAATCGGTCTCGCCAAGCTGATGATGAATAATCCGATGAGCGGAAATATTCAAGTGCGGCTGAAAGCCATTCATGAACAAATGGAGTTTCATTCCGATGTTTTGGTACGTGAGTGCTCTATTGGGGATACGGGTATAAGCGCTGCTATCGTTTTTGTAAATGGATTAGCAGATTGTGATTTGATTGATCAGCATATTTTGAGAGCGTTAATGTCTGTTCAAGGAGAAGGCAAAACCGTCTCAAAATCGTTTATAACCAATCAGATATTAACTGTTAGTCAATTAAGTGAAGTCCATTCTTTAGAAGAAATGCTGCCAAAAGTGTTAATGGGTGCAACAGCAGTGCTCGTTGATGGAATTGATGAAATTATTATCATTGGCACTGCAAGGAGCAAATCCCGAAATATTGAGGAACCAATCTCTGAGGCATTAGTTAGAGGGCCGAGAGCAGGCTTTAATGAGAACTTATCCGACAATACTGCGATTCTAAGAAGACATGGTGAAAATGCCAGCCTATCATTCATGAGCATGCATGTTGGCACACGTGCTAAGAAGCAGCTCATCATTGCTTATATTAAAGATATTGCTGATCCTGAATTAGTTGAAAAGGTCAGGAGCAGGGTAAGCAAGATCGATATTGATAATTTACCCGAATCAGGATACGTTGAGCAGCTGATTGAGGATAATTTTTTGAGTCCATTTCCACAGGTGCAGAGTACGGAAAGGCCCGATCGGGTCATTGGCGCATTGATGGAAGGCAGGGTTGCTATTCTGCTCGACGGTACCCCTTTTGCGTTGATTGCACCTGTTACATTTAGCATGCTTCTGCAATCACCGGAGGATTATTATGAGCGTTGGATGGTTGGCACATTGCTCAGAATGCTGCGTTTTCTTGCTGCTTTGATCGCGTTATTGACACCAGCGATGTACATCTCTTTCATATCGTTTCATCCAGGCCTAATACCAACTAAATTGGCTATTTCTATCGTTGGTGCTAGGGAAGGTGTGCCTTTTTCATCTCTTGTTGAAGCGCTCATTATGGAGGTAGCGATTGAAATATTGCGAGAGGCGGGGCTTCGACTGCCTAAACCAATTGGGCCGGCCATGGGAATCGTAGGAGGTTTGATTATTGGTGAAGCGGCTGTTCGAGCTGGTATTGTAAGTCCGATTTTGGTTATTGTCGTTGCGGTTACTGCGATATCGTCGTTTGCAATACCACAATACAATGCTGGGATAGCGCTTAGAATGCTGCGTTTTGCTGCTATGTTCTGCGCTGCTGCATTCGGTATGTATGGCGTAATTTTGTTTTCCTTAATGTTATGCGCACATATCGTCAAACTTAAGAGCTTTGGCGTGCCCTATGCGAGCCCGGCAGTTCCTTATCGCGTTAAAGATTGGAAAGATTTTATTGTTCGCATGCCGATATTTATGATGAAAAAACGACCTGAAATGCTGAAGCCGAAAGACAATACACGCATGAAGAATTGAATTTGGAAGAAGGCATTATATGAAAAAGATGTCCAATGATCGTATTACAACCGTTCAAACCGCTGTGATCATTTCAAACTTTATGCTGGGTTCAGGAATTCTTACGTTGCCTAGAGCTTCTGTTGAAAAAGTAGGGACACCAGATGTATGGATATCGGTACTGATCGGGGGAACGGTTGCCTTATTAGTAGGCGTGTTTATGGCTGCATTGGCAAAATTACATATCAATCAAACGGTATACCAGTTTACTCAGAAGCTTCTCGGAAAATGGATAGGAGGCATAATTGGCATCGCGTTTGTTATTTATTTTTTCATGACAGCTGCTTATCAGGTGCGTGTTTTATCTGAGGTTACGGAATTTTTCCTGCTGGAAGGAACGCCTCCATGGGTCATTGTCATGGTTTTTATTTGGGTTAGCTTCTATTTGATGACCAGCGGCATTAATCCCATTGCGAGGTTATTTGAGGTCATTTTGCCGATAACTATCGTTATTTATGTATTAGTCATGTTAATGTCTTTACGGATATTCGAAATCGATCATTTGCGGCCTGTATTAGGGCAAGGAATCATGCCTCCTCTCAGGGGAGTCCAAACAACCTCACTGTCCTTTCTAGGCGTAGAAATTATATTGATTTTAACTGCATTTATGGATAATCCGAAAAAATCGGTAAAAGCAGTCGTCTATGGCACAGCGATTCCGTTCTTTATTTATTTGCTGACCGTAATTATTGTAGTAGGCGGGCTATCGATAGATGTTGTCATTACGCGGACGTGGCCAACACTCGATCTTGTACGCAGCTTTGAGCTTTCTGGACTAATATTTGAAAGGTTTGAATCGTTTTTCCTTGTCATTTGGATTATGCAAATCTATTCTTCTTTTGTCATTACGTATTATGCTGCAGCCTTGGGATTGTCACAAGTATTCAAAGCAAAAATGATGAAATGCTTATATTTCTTACTGCCCATTGTATTTCTAGTTTCCACGCTTCCCAAAAATACGAGCGCTCTGTTTGTATACGGCAGCTTGCTAGGCAATACCGCTCTTTATTTGTTTGTCTCTATGACCATCATATTGTTTGGTATAACGAAGTGGAAAAAAAGGAGTGTAAAATGATGATGATCCACAGCAACAGTCGGGGACGATTTTTACTAGCATGCCTATGCACGCTAACGCTGCTTGTCCAAACGGGTTGTTGGAGCAAGGATGAGATTGAGGATCTTGGGCTATATGTCGGAATAGCGCTTGATGTTGCCAGCAAAACGGAAATTGAGAAAAAAATGGATAAGCTGAGTACCTCTAATCGGAAAAAGGATCTGATCACCTACACGCTGCAAATTATAGATAAACAATCAGAGGGGAAAGACAGTGAATCTTCAGGCGTTGTAGCGGCTAAACCTTATATAAATGTTTCGGAGACAGGAGATTCGCTTTTTGAAATGGTGAGAGGATTTTCAGCTCGAATGGAGCGTCCTGTCATCGGTCATCATTTGAAGGTGATCGTTATAAATGAAATGTTATCTCGAAAATACAGCATGAATAATCTCCTTAGCTTTATGTTGAGGGATAATAATATTCGACCGAATAGCTTAATTGTCATGAGCAGCGGAATGGCTAGAGATGTATTTGAATCAAAAGGTACTAACATTATACCTTCGTTCCGTGTAATTGAAATGATCGGTAATCGTTATCGTACATTGAAGATCATACCTCCGATGTCGCTTATTGCAGTAGAGGGTAAAATGCATGCAAAGTCCAGCTATTTACTTCAAAATATCGTAGCTGCTGAAGGTGAGATTGAATTTTCAGGTGCTGCCGTTATTAAGGGGAAAACCCAAAAATTCAAAGGGCTGTTATCGGAGGAAGAATTGTTAGGCATAATGTGGTTGACTGGCGAAGGCAAAGGCGGTTTAGTAAAAAGCTATGATCCTGAAACGAAGCAGGTCATTGCCTATGAGATCAAAACGCTTAAAAGTAAAATAATTTCACAGGTCAAGAATGGAAAAATTAGTTTTCACGTAAATATAGAATCGGATGGTCGACTAATTGAAGAGTGGTTAATTGACAACGAGCCTCTGGATCATAAATTTGTAACCAAAGCTGTACATTCATCAGAGAAGGAAGTAGGCCGACTCGTGAATAGAGCCTTACATAAAATTCAAAAGGAATATAAAACAGACATCATGGGTTTCGGTACTAAACTAAGCATATCGCATCCAAAAGTATGGCAAAAGGTTAAAGAGGATTGGGATGAAGAATTCAGTCGCATTCCGATTACGTATAGCATTAAACTAGCTATTACGGATACAGGAGCAAAACGGAAGCATTGATCGCTATTTTTATCGAAAAAATCATCATTTCTGCGGATAAAAAACTGCGTGAAATACATATTTCACGCAGTTTGCTTTTATATCAACTTTTAAGCTATCATAATAGAGTAATGGTCACTTAAATAGAGTGTGAAAATAGGTTTTTTATGGAGGATTTGCTTGCGAATGGGACAACATGAGGTGACGGATAGCTACGGCTTGGAAATGGACTTATTTTCGATTTGGATGAAAAATAAAGGGATGACAAAATCCACACATCAAGCCTACATAAATGATGTTCGTTTTTTTCTACAGACGGTACATCCAACAGAAACAAAACATATTACGAAAATGGATATTATGCGCTACATGGCCCTTTGCCGTGAGAAGGGGGCAGGGGATGAGGCGCGCAATCGCAAGCTTTCTTCTTTGCGTTCATTTTTTAAAGCGTTGAACGAGATGGAGCATTTGGAAGGCAATCCTGCTGCACTTATCGCAAAGTCCAAGCAGGAGAAAAATCGTATTCCGGTTTACTTGGAAGAAAATGAACTCGAAGCGCTTCTGCAAGCCATACAGGGGAAATATTATATTCGCAATGTCGCAATTGTTTTATTAATGTCCTATGCCGGTCTTCGCGTCGGTGAGGTACACCGGATGAATGTACAGGATTTTAGGCAGGATGGATCGATTCATATTCTCGGGAAAGGGCGTAAATGGCGAGTTATCCCTTTGCCGGATGCACTGCAGCATGTATTGAATGAGGCGCTTGCTGAGCGCAAGGAATCCAGGCAGGGTRAGGAGCAGCCGTTTTTTGTATCGCAGTTTGGACGAAGATTATCTATACGAATGATACAGACCGTCGCTGATGAAACGATCAAGCTGCTAAAGGAGACGATGCCTGCACTTGCGGATAAAAGGCTATCGAGCCATAAGCTACGGCATTCATTTGCAACGATGCAAATTCGCAGCGGTACAGACATACGCACCTTGCAAGAGCTGCTTGGGCACGCGAGTATTGAAACAACACAAATTTACACGCATATTGATAATAAACAGCTTCGAAATGCGATGAACAACATTTCCAGCAAAATCCCAATGAAATTTCAGAATAAGGATACATAATAATAATTATGTAAACAAATATCGAAATTATAAAATAATGCAGCAAAAAAAGCTGATGTCAGGTACATGTAGTATCTGATATCAGCTTTTTATATTAGTGGACGCCAGCTGCAACCAGCTTGCGTCTTTCTTCACGTTCTTCTGGCAGCATGCGAGGGCAGGTATAACATTTCACACCATCAACACGACAATCATACATACAGCATGAAGAGCGAAGAACGATTTGTGGACCTCCAGGTGACCACGGATCATCGATATACCGAGGCTTGTGAACAAAAGGGTTCCGTTTCCGATTAAATACCTCAGCAGGCAGACCGAGAATGACCTTAAGATCGCGCTGAACAACTGTCAACAGTGACTGATCATTCATATTATTTTTCAGAAAATCAATCACACCCTGCAGTTGTCCACCGACCTGGTTCCAGATCATGGCGGATTTCACATCGGCACTTATGGCTACAGCTTCGACGATATCGTTAATCTCATCCGTAAAGCTAGTTCGGAAGGCATTCTCTAAAAACTGCTTTCTTTCTTGTTCTTCGGTTGGCACATCTGTCCAGCGAAGCTCATTAATTTTGAAGCCCAGATGAGCATGATCATCGTGTTTCTCAAGCTGATAAGTTAAATTATGTAGCGATAAATCCAAATAACGGTTGTATTGGGCAACAAAAAATAGATTCGTTATGCACAGATTAAAGAAGGACATGCCTACAAAGGAAGCAGCTAGTTGCATGCCCGTTGCTTGCACCATTTCTCCGGCTTTTATAAGTGTTGCATGAGCAGTATCTTTGTCGTAAAAGCTGGTCGCTGGCAGCTCAAGCAAGGGATGAACGGCACCTTTCGGAGAAATGTGAAAATATGTTTCTACAAGTGTAAAGTCCATGTCATGTGCCATTTATTTGTGCCCCATTTCGGTTTCTCAAAATATACTTATAGAGTAGGTTTACTCGATAATGATTATCATTATTCCACTCTATAAGTATAGGAGGGGGCTAGCGGACTGTCAATATTAATGGCTCTACAATTGCTTTAACTCGGTTAAGCCCTTCCCACATATCTCCTGGACCATCGTATATAAGAACATAAGCACCCTTAAACCCAACTCGTTCAACCTCAGTAAGATAGGAGACTAGCTCGTCCTTATCAGGGACACCGGCATCATCATAGGTAGGCTTAACATGAACAGAGACGCTTAGTGGTGCTGTATCGCCGATTTCACTGATTTTGTCCGCGCTATGATAGTTGCCGAAGTCGGTTATAAAGCCTACTGCTTTACCCGCATGCGCAAGCAGCTTAAGACTGCTTTCCGATGTCGACGTAAGCGCTTTGAAATTTTCAGTTATAACATGAACATTTCTAGAAGCAGCATATTCAGCTAGCTCGGACAAGGAGGAAGCGGACAATTCAATGGCAGCATCATCACTTGGTGAAGATTCGCCAGCAATGACACGAATTTGTTTCGCCCCGCATTGTGAAGCAACATCGATCCAATCCCGTATGAAACTAAGATCTGCTGTTCTTTTAGCCGCATCTACTGTTGTTATGTCACCATAGTCGAGCAGCAAGGTATCAAATTTAATCGCAGCATTATCGAAAGAGAGGCGAAGCTGCTCAAGATAAGCCGGATCTGTTGAAGGAAAATGAAAATGGCAAACTTCAAGCGCTTGATAACCTCTAGCAGCTGCCTCAACTGGAAGGTCTAGCAAAGTCGTAAGCTGCGGTTGTTCTTGTACACGCGTTTGATGAGTATTCGTTTCGGTATCCCATATCGTCCAGTGAAGAGGTCCAAGATTGCGATGTAAGCTCCATGTGCTGATTGATAGATATGACACTATATATCCCGCCTTTACTATATTATTTAATCCTAAGGCTAGCATAGCACGCAGCAAGCCGAAAAAAAGCTTCGCTTTTGGCATATTACTCCTCTAGTTGGTCATTTTTGTGGGATATTGAAGTGAAAGAATGAATGCTCTTCAGAATAAATTCATATTTATCCTCGCTTTATCCGCACAATTTCTTGTTAGCATGAGGAAAAGAAGCGAGGGAGTGACCAACAATCATGGGAATAAAACAATCGTTAAAGGAAAAATGCTTGTTTCTGTATAAGTTTTTATATAAGCCTATGGAAATCGGCAGTGTCATGCCGAGCTCCAAGTATTTGGCCCAAAAGATGGTCGAGAGCGTCCCATGGCATGAGGTACTGGCGGCAGCGGAGCTTGGTGCTGGCACCGGTGCGATAACAAAGCATATTCAGGAAGCTGCTCACCAACAAACGAAAGTTTTGCTTTTTGAGACAGATCCGTTTATGTTAAAAACATTGGAAGAAAATTACCCAAATTTTGCATGTTATGAGAACACGACAAACTTGCAAGCAGCCTTACAGCAAGAAGGAATTGAGCAATTGGACTGTATCATTAGCGGCTTGCCTTTTTTCAATTTCCATCAGACACTGAGGGATGTGCTGATCGCGCAAATAGTAAACTCCTTAAAGGATGATGGATGGTTTGTTGCCTTTCAGTATTCGCAGCAAATGAAGAAGCAATTAAGTTTACATTTTCATATTGAAAAGATCATTTTTGTACCTATCAATGTTCCGCCTGCTTTCGTATACGTTTGTAGAAAAAAATAGCCTTTATAAGCATGTCGTAAAACTTCATTTAAGGAGGCAAACAAGTGAGCATGACGATTTTGGTTGTTGACGATGATCCGGAAATTCGTGATATACTACAGATTTATTTAAGGAATGAAGGATATCGTGTAGTGGAAGCGGTCGATGGACAGCATGCAGTAGAGGTTATCAACCGCGAACCCGTCCATTTGATTATTCTGGACGTTATGATGCCCAAATGGGATGGGATTAAAGCTTGCCTCAAAATTAGAGAGGAACACGATGTCCCCATTATTATGCTTTCTGCAAAGGGCGAAGATATCGATAAAATTACAGGCCTATCCACAGGGGCTGATGATTATGTTACAAAACCGTTTAATCCATTGGAGCTGCTGGCGCGAGTCAAAGCACAGCTGCGAAGGCAAAGCTTGACGGTTCAGGCGGCGAGTGCTTCAAACGAAATTACGATAGATGCGCTTATCATCAATAAGGATCAGCATTTGGTTACAGTAAAAGGCCAAGAACTAGCACTAACACCTATCGAATTTGCAATATTGCTGCTGCTCGCATCGCACAGGGGGCAAGTCTTCAATATCGATAAAATTTATCAGAACGTATGGAAGGACCAATCCGCCTTTTACTCCGAAAATACGGTCATGGTTCATATCCGCAATATTCGAGAGAAAATCGAAGATAACCCAAGAGAACCGAGATATATAAAAACGGTATGGGGAGTTGGCTATAAGATTGAAAAATAATGTGAGCAGTATGCTAATGGGACTGCGCAGCATTCGTGGTCTTATGCTGTGGGTGCCTGTCCTAAGTTTCATCATTGCCGTGGTGTTTATCGTAGGAATGGATCATTTTACTCGAACGCAGTTTGGGTTTATACTCAATAATTTCATATCGTTGCCTTTATTTTTCGGTATCTTTATTTTTTTCTTCTTTGTTTTTACGCGTGGTGTGGTCAGTTATTTCAAAGAAATAACGTATGGGCTAATCAAAATAGCTGGTGGGGATCTGGAATACCGCGTACCGTTAACAAGGCAGGATCAACTGGGTATCGTTGCTCAAAATATTAACCATATGGCTCAGCAGCTGCAAACGCAGCTAGAGCGTGAACGAATGCTCGAACAGTCGAAGATGGAGCTAATCACACATGTTTCGCATGATTTGCGGACTCCGCTTACGAGCATTATCGGTTATTTAGATTTATTGAAATCACATGCCTCTCAAGATCCAAGTGAACAAGAACGATTTATAGACAATGCTTTCCACAAGACGCAGCAACTTAAGAAATTGATCGATGATTTGTTTGAATATACACGTCTGACTGGCGGAGATCACAATTTCATTAAGCAATCCGTAGATATCAACAAACTAGTAGAGCAGCTTATTATTGAATTTGAGCCTGTTGCTGCCGAGCAGGGAATCATAGTGGTGAAAAGCTTTTGTGCAAGACCGATATGCGTGGAGAGTGATACCCAGAAAATAGTCAGAGCAATTGACAATCTTTTAATCAATGCGCTCAAATATTCGATCAAACCGAGTGTGATGACGGTAAAAGCAACTGCCTCGAACGATATATTTCGGTTAACCATTGAAAATGAAGGAGTACCGATTAATCCTCATGAGGAAGCGCAATTGTTTGATCGTTTTTTCAAGCGGGAGTCGAATGATATTCGCAGCTCTATGCCAGCTGGTACAGGTCTTGGACTTACCATTGCCAAACAAATAGTAGAGATGCATGGAGGAGAAATCGGCGTTGTTCATGACAACGGCCATTATATTTTTTGGATTGAAATACCGATAAGTTTTGGCTAATTAGCAAATTAGCATTATAATAAACATAGAGGCTGAATAGTCGCAGTTTTATAGAGATTTCTTTATGGAAGGAAAGAGAAAGATGGAAACAAAACGGATTACGACAGATGAGCAATTGGAAGAGGCGTACCTGATTCGAAAAACAGTCTTCGTCAAAGAGCAAGGTGTTGCGGAGGAAATAGAGCTTGATGAATACGATGCAATCGCTGATCATGTTCTTGTATATTACGAGAATGTACCTGTTGGAACGGGCAGAGTGCGGATCGTCGATGATATGGCAAAAATAGAGCGGATTTGCGTTTTGGCTTCACACCGCATGCATAAACTCGGCAAAGCAATTATGGACGAGCTTGAGTTGATCGCACGTGAAAAGGGGCTTAAGAAAGCGAAGCTGCATGGACAAGTTCAAGCAGCAGCTTTTTATGAGAAGCAAGGTTATGAGGTAGCATCCACCGTCTTTATGGAAGAGAATATTCCACATGTTAAGATGGTTAAAGATTTATCACATTAAATAATAATGATGAAGAGAGCCTGCTCCTGCAAGCTCTCTTTTTTTGAAGAAATTAGACAATTTCTTTGCGATAATGACTGGGAGATATCCCTTTCACTTTTTTGAACATTTTCGAGAAGAGAAGAGGGTCGTTATAGCCGACGGAGTGGGAAATATCAGATACCGAAAGCTGTTGATTGTTCATGAGATCACAAGCTTTATCCATTCGATAATGCAATAAGTAGGTTTGTGGTGATTGATTTACAACTTCCTTAAATAAGGCGGATAAGTATATGCGGTCTATGCCAATGAGTTTGGCCAGCTCAGTAATGCTTATTTTGGTGTAGTAATTCATTTTGATATAATCGATCGCTTTGCGAACATAAACATCCTTTGCTTTAGGCAAATAACCGATTTGATTAGGGGCAGTCAACATATCGATCCAATCCGAAATAAGGCGATAGAGCAGGCTATGCACGACAAGACCGCTGTTTTTCTCAAGTTCCCCAGCATCATTAAACTGTTCTAACCAAGGCTCAAACCAATTTGCTGGAGCGTACGAGAAAGAAGGGGCCGTTTTGCTTAAGTGGACCTGTTCAAGTAAACCGTCAACACATGTTCCTTGAAAAGCAATCCACGAATAGACCCACGGATCTTGAAGATCCGCCTTCATATGGCATATCGTATTTGGAAATACCATAAAGCCTTGTCCTTTTTTTAAGGCATATGTTTTTCTGTTAATCTGGTAGGTGCCTTTACCTTCATGAATAAATAAAATTTTGTAATGATCCTTAACGCCGGGTCCCCAGCTATAGCCAGCTTCGCAGAACTGCTTCCCGTGATAATAATAGACCAGATCATAATGCTCGCACATTCATTGTCACTTCCTTGATTGTAGGTCTCTAACATATTACATTATGACATATATGACTTGCATGTGGACATTCCTTATTGCAGCAGCATTAAGCTATACTTTAAAAGCAATAACGATAGTAAGTAATCATTATATCATGTTTCAAACAACGAAATCATTCTAAAAACAAAGGGGAATATGATAAATGCCTTATGCTGCTGATTCATCACGTTATTCCGATATGTTGTATAAACGCGCAGGCAAAAGTGGAATTAAGCTTCCTGCGATATCCCTTGGTCTATGGCAAAATTTCGGCGGCAATCAACCGCTTGAAAACTCACGTGCAATGCTTTTAAAAGCGTTCGATCTCGGCATTAATCATTTTGACCTAGCAAACAACTATGGACCGCCTGCCGGTTCTGCTGAAGAAACGTTCGGAGCAGTATATAAGAAGGATTTGGCTCCCTATCGCGATGAGCTTCTAATTTCTACAAAAGCGGGCTATTACATGTGGGAAGGTCCATACGGCGAATGGGGCTCACGTAAAAATTTGCTGTCCAGCTTGGATCGCAGCTTAACGAGAATGGGACTTGATTATGTCGATATATTTTATTCCCATCGTCCTGATCCAGAAACGCCGCTTGAGGAAACAATGGGCGCGTTAGATCATGCGGTAAGACAGGGTAAAGCTTTGTATGTTGGTTTATCCAACTACAGTGCGGAGCAGACAAGCGCTGCTGTGAAAATTTTGAAACAGCTAGGGACGCCTTGCCTGATTCATCAGCCGAATTACTCCATGCTGAACCGTTGGATTGAAGACGGTTTGCAGGATGTACTTTCTGAGAATGGCATAGGCTCGATCGCTTATTGCCCGCTTGGAAGAGGACAACTGACGAATAAGTATGTCGATAAAATCGAAGCGGAATCGAGTGCAGCTTCCAGCGCGATGAAACCAGAAGCAATCACGGCAGAGCGGGTTCAAAAATTCCGCAGCCTAGAGCAGCTAGCGGCAAGAAGGGGACAAACCTTATCCCAATTGGCATTAACATGGGCTCTGCGTGAAGGTGGAGTTACCTCAGCATTGATCGGTGTCAGCCGCGTAAGCCAGATTGAAGAGAATGTAAAGGCACTGGAAAGTGCTCCGCTGTCTGCTGAAGAATTAGCCCAGATCGACGCTATTATGCACAATATTGGAGATATTCCATGGTAATACCAAGCCCAGGCGCATACGCCTGGGTTTTTCTTTGTTTTAAACACTGTAAATGACCCCAAAAGCAGGAAATGATACGTGTTTTGTGGAAATAAACGAATGAAATCAAACCTAACGAGTGAGGGAAACTATGACCCATCTTACTGAAGCTTTCATCGATGCAATGGCGCCCAATGCGGGAGCAATCAAAAACGGTAACGATCTCGTACGCAAAAACAGCTTCCAGAAGTTATGCCGTACGGAAGACGGATTGTTGTTATTTGGGGAATGTAAGGGCAGCGGCAAAGAGCCCTACAGCTGCTCCGTTGACTTCGTAAAAGCCGAACAACCTGTATTTCGCTGCTCCTGTCCAAGCCGTCAATTTCCATGCAAACATATATTAGGACTTCTGTATGCATATGCCGGAGGAAAGGCTTTTTCAACGGAAGAGATACCTGCGGATATTGCAGATAAGCGCGAGAAAGCGGACAAGCGTGATGAGAAAAAGAAGGAAGCTGCCTCGATTCCAGCAGGTACAGAGACTAAACGCAAGGTTAACAAAAACGCTCTTATCAAGAAACTCGCTTCGCAGCTTGAAGGGGTCGAGCTCGTTCACAAGCTTGTGCAGCAAATCGTACAAAGCGGTTTAGCTTCGTTGGATAAACGCTCTCTTCACATGTATGAGGAGCAAGCAAAACAGCTTGGCAATCACTTTGTACCCGGGCTCCAAGCTGCATTTCGAGAGATATTGGTTTTAGTAGGCTCAAGTGATAATCCGGAGACGATTTACTCCGAGGTTTGTGAACAGCTTGCTGCTATGCATGCTGTAATTAAGCGCAGCCGGGATTATTTGAAGGCGCGAATGGAAGATTCAAGCATTCCAATGGATATTTCAAGCCCTCTTGAAGAAAAAATTGGCCATGCATGGCAGTTAGCTGAGCTGCGTGAGCATGGACTTCTCCGTGAAGCAGCTGAGCTTGTACAGCTATCTTTCCGCTCCTATTCCGACGAAGCACGCGGTGAACATGTGGATGAGGGGTATTGGTTGCAGCTTCAAGATGGAGAAATCGTCGTCACACGCAGCTATCGGCCTTTCCGAGCAGCCAAACATATGAAGGAAGAGGATAGCTGCTTTATGGTCGTCCAAACGAAGGAGTTATTCGCTTATCCAGGCGATTTGAATAAAAGGGTTCGCTGGGAAGAGATGACTATGCGTGAATTGATTCCAAGTGATCGCGTTGTTATACGTTCTTATGCAGAGCGATCCTATTCAGCGGCAGTAAAAACGGTGAAAAATCAGCTCAAAAATCCATTAGCAGACCGCAACCCGGTCATGCTGCTTCATGCTGCACAGGTGGCAAATTCGGAAGGCGGATTTGTTCTAGTTGATGAGCAAGGAGCAAGGCTTCCACTTGATGGAATCTCAAAGCTGAAACATCCTACATTGCCTTTACTCCGTAATTTAGATAAAGAGCTGCTTTCAAATGTGGCGGTACTTGTCATGTTCGAGGATCGTCTCGCAGAAGGAAAGCTGCTGGCACAACCTCTGGCTCTAATTACCGAACAAGAAATGATCCGCTTATTCTATTAATGGTTGACGAAGGAGCAAAATATGAGTATTCCATTATTGCGAGATTTGTATGAAGACGTTCGCCGTTTAGTCATAGCAGGTGCGGGGATGGCGGCAGATGATGCGCGTTTGAAACGGTCGCTCCCACAGCTGCAGCAATTTGGTGAAAAGGCACCCATTTTCAAACGAATTGCAGAAGAAGTCGATAGTGTTACAAGGGCTGAGCCAGAGAATGCGGCTGACAAGCTGCTGGATTTAACGGTATTGCTGCAAGCGGTCTTGCATACACAAAGCTCTATTGAAGCGCCTGGTGAGCTGCTGCCCGTTGGAATAGAAGCAGCAAATAACAAAACGATCACGACGGTCCCTTATCGAAAACTTAAGCCGCTCATTGATTCGCTGACGCTTCGCGGTCCCAATCGGCTCGAAGCCATTAAACAAGGGGTTGAGGCAGGACTGTTCAACGATGTAAGAACATTCGCACCAGCCGTCAACGCTTTGAGAGACAGCTATTCTGAAATTGCTGAATATGTCGCAGATCATGTCATCCCGCTTCTTGGTTCAGCTGCCTTGCCAATACTGCATTCAGAATTTGATATGCAGGGAGGCAGCGGCGACGCGAGAATGCTAGTATGCCTTTATAAGCTGGCGAAGGACAAAAAAGAATTATGGCCAACTCTGCTGACAGCGCAGAAGGATGGAGGACTGCCGGTACGTATAGCTGCGATATCGCTTACGGCTGGTTTGCCTAGCTTCGAGGAACATTTGCTTGATCTATCGCATGACCGAAAAAAAGAGATTCGCAGCGCAGCTTTAATGGCATTGTCCCGCTTCGAATCTACACAAGTCGTTGACCGTTTGATGGAATCACTAAAGAAAAAAGATACAGACATCGCCATAGCTCCCATTCAAGCGTGTGAGCTTACTGCATTAACCGAGCAATTGTTGGTTTATGGTTTAGAGCTGGCTGAACATGTCGTTTCAGCTAAACAAGATACGGGCTTCCAAGAAAAGTTCAGCAGCGTCATCACTTGCTTTCAATCCAAAGCAGATGTTCAAACCGTTAGAGAATTTCTGATGCAAATGCTAGATAATGATCTCCTTTCTTTCAAAGAAATGGAACCATTGATGAGCCAAGCAGCTCAAATATTATTAGATTCCAAAAATGATGAGGCATTAGTGTTTCTTCATGAGCTTCGCAATCGCCGCGCCTATTTGATCGCGTATTCGTTCAAAGCCGCACGACAAGTATTAAGCCCTGCAGATGTTTTTGACAGGTATGAAGGCTATGTAGAAGAGAAAAAGAGTAAAGCTGCACGCGAGCTAATACAAGCCATATATGAACTTACTCCTCATACGGTTGTGCAAGCCGCATTTACGCAACATCAAAATCAGTGGAGCTGGGATGCGAGATGGACAGATCGCTTTATCACATTAAATGAGGAAGAGCTTGTATGCCGATTAGTGGAACGCCCTAATGAGAGGGCAATCCGCTATTTAGTCGACAAAGCGAAAGTAGCGCCACAACTGATGAAGCATCGATCAATTCATATTTTGTACACGTTATTCCGGCTCGGACATACTGATACGCCAGAGATGCTGATGTCATCACTGGAGCTTTCTACGCAAAAATCCTTTTATTATATGGACCGAGATTTGCAGCTATTAATTGCTATGCTTCCGGGGGAATTTGCGGATAGGCTTCAGCAAATCGCGGATAAGATGTCAAGCGAGTACTCTCGTGACCAATTAAAACAGCTAGCCGAACACATTGCCGCTAAGCCAGCGGAGCTTGAATCGAAACCAGAAGGAGCGGGATTTCTAGCATGGATCAAAAACAAACTATCTTAAGGTTGCCTGCAGAGCAGTTATATGCACATGAACTCGAAGCACTGAAGAAACATGACACTGGGGAGAAACCAGCAGGTTGGCAGCTGTCACCGCGGGCTGTATTAACTTTTATTACAGGTGGCCGTGCTGGCAAGGTAGATATTACGCCAAAATATATTGGTCACACAAGACTCGTTGAAATTGCGATTGCGACACTGCTTACCGACCGAGCCTTATTGCTTATAGGTGAGCCGGGAACAGCAAAGTCATGGCTCTCGGAAAATTTGACGGCGGCCATTCATGGCGATTCATCTAAGGTTATTCAAGGAACCGCTGGTACAAGTGAAGAACAGGTACGATACTCATGGAATTATGCAATGCTTCTTGCTAATGGTCCGTCCGAGGAAGCGCTTGTCAAAAGCCCGATCTATCGTGCGATGGAGGCAGGAGGCATTTCGCGGTTTGAAGAAATATCACGCTGCGCTTCAGAGGTACAGGATGCTTTAATTTCCATTTTATCGGAGAAGACGATTTCTGTACCTGAGCTAGGCAGAGACATTCCCGCTGCAAGAGGTTTCTCCATTATTGCAACCGCAAATACGCGTGACCGCGGTGTCAACGATATGTCCGCCGCTTTGAAGCGTCGTTTCAACATCGTTGTGCTGCCGGCACCATCAGATTTGGATACGGAAGTAGCCATTGTGCGCAAACGGGTAAGCGAGATTGCTTCCAATTATCGGCTTGGTGAGGCTGTTCCTGAGGAGGAAGCTGTACGCAAGGTTGTGACCATTTTCCGCGAGCTGCGCAGCGGGATGACACTAGACGGCAAAGAGAAGCTGAAGCAGCCAAGTGGTGCAATCTCAACTGCGGAAGCAATATCCTTGCTTATTAATAGTATGGCGCTGGCAAGCAGCTTTGGGGATGGGCAGGTTGCTGAAGAGGACCTTGCTGCCGGTCTGCTTGGAGCTGTCGTTAAGGATGAAGCAAAAGATGATGCGGTGTGGAAGGAATATTTGGAAAATGTGATGAAAAAACGGGGAGCCGAGTGGCGAGGGCTATATCGTGCTTGCCGTGAGCTGAGTTCGTGAGTACGGCTGCCGTATCCAATTACGGCGTTCATTTATTCGGCGTACGGCATCTCTCACCGACCGGGGCATTTCATCTGCAAACTTTTCTTCAAGAAGTTAAGCCGCAGCTCGTACTCGTAGAAGGGCCATCGGATGCAACGGAGCTCATTAGCCAAATCACATTAAAGGGTGTAAAGCCGCCCATTGCCATATTAGCCTATACCGATCAATTGCCAATCCGTACGCTTGTTTTTCCGTTAGCGGAGTATTCCCCTGAGTATCAAGCATTTGTATGGGCAGCTAGAAATGGCGTTGAAGCCAGATTCATCGATTTGCCGTCCGATATATCGGTTAGCCTTCACTTGAAATTAAGTGCTGCTAGTGAAAAAGAAGATTATGCCGAAGGTGCCCGCTCGCATCGTGAACAAATCAATGATCGTTATGAGCAAGTGGCTATATCAGCGGGAGAATCCGATTACGAAACCTATTGGGAACGTTCGTTTGAACATAGCAGCGAGCCTAATACCTACCGCCATGCTATTCATGCTTTTTCAAGTGAGATGAGGCAGCTATCTGAGACGGATGAACGGATATATACACCGCTAGAGGCCGCTCACAATGAAATTCGCGAAGCTTACATGCGTGCACGAATTGCTGAGGCGATAGAAGGAGGCATTCCAGCTGAGCGAATTGTAGTTGTTACCGGAGCGTATCATGTTTCAGCACTCGAAGCGGAATTGGACGGCATGACTGAGCAAGAAGCAGCAGCATTGCCTAAGATACCGACCAAGCTGACGCTTATGCCCTATTCGTATTATAAGTTATCCAGTCATTCAGGCTATGGAGCGGGTAACGCGGCACCGTCCTATTTTGAGCTTGCTTGGCAATGTTTAGTCAGTGGTGACCTTGGAAAATTGTCTTCCGCTTATCTAGCAACGATTGCAGGTTATATGCGGCAGAGCGGTAATTTCCGTTCCGCAGCTTCCGTTATCGAAGCAGTAAGATTAGCTGAATCACTGGCTTCCCTGCACGGAGGAAGATTGCCGACGCTGCGTGATCTTCAAGATGCCGCCATTACTTGTCTTGGATATGGCGAGCTTTCGATTGTAGCAGATGCGCTTGCAAGAACGAATATTGGTACCGCTATTGGTGCTTTGCCCGACGGAATCAGCCAAACTCCTATTCAAGAGGATCTTAATCGAAACTTGAAATCGTTAAAGCTGGAAAAATATAAAACGACGGTAGCAACTGACCTTGAGCTGGATCTTCGGGAGAACAGAAGAGTGAAATCCGAGGATGCTGCTTTTCTTGATTTAAGAAGATCTTTTTTTCTTGAGCGACTTCAGCTCCTATCGATTAGCTTTGCTAAGAAACGAGCAGTCAAGCAGGACGGCGCAACATGGGCAGAACACTGGGTGCTCTGCTGGACGCCAGAAGCCGAGATTGAGATCGTTGAGTCCATCATGAAAGGGGAGACGATCGAACTAGCAGCTGCTTTCTCTATTAAGGAGTCTTTAGCGCAGAGCACTAACCTATTAGTCGCTGCGTCGCTCGTTAAGGCAGCATGGCAATGCGGGCTGCCCGCATCTATGGAAGATGCGCGTCGCACACTACAAGAGTTGGCAGTAGAAGCTGGTGACTATACTCAAATCGCAGGGACACTTCGTGAATTGTCTATTCTCGTACAATTTGGCGATGTTCGAAAAATGAATACGGATGTGTTAGTACCTCTTCTTCAACAGCTTTTTTTAAGAGGTACGCTGCTCCTTGTTGATTCGTCGATTTGCAGTGACGATGCCGCGGCAAATATGGCTTCAGCAATCATCGATATGCATACTGTATCACAGCAGCATTTTGAGGTGGTGGATGACGAGCGATGGGTACAGCAACTAGAGGAGCTTGCTTATCGCGATGATCGGAATGCTAAACTGTCAGGTCTAGCATTTGCTTTGCTGCTTGAGCGCAACCTAATCGATCATGAACGGTTAGCACGAGAGGTGTCGAGACGATTATCCCCGGGGATACCTGCTGATATCGGAGCTGGCTGGTTTGAAGGCATGTCTCTCCGCAATCGTTATGTGCTGCTGTCTCGGAGGCAGTTATGGGAACAGCTCGACCTTTATACAAGATCGCTTGATGATGAGCAGTTCAGACGATCGCTTGTTTTTCTTAGAAGAGCTTTTTCATCCTTCGAAGCTAGAGAAAAAAACGCGATTGCGCAATTATTAGGTGATGTATGGGATTTTGGATCCTTAGAGGCGGCCGATGTATTGCAGCGCCCACTGAGCAGTGAGGAGCAACAAAAAATAGATGAGCTCAATGAGTTCGACTTTGGAGACTTATAATATGAGCGATAATGAGCATTTCGAACAATTAAAGCGTTGGCGCCTCATTTTGGGAAATTCTGCAAACGACAAGCTATCTGACATGGCGAATGGTCAGGAGTTGCTCGATAGTGAGCTGAGCTTGATGGATCAAGCTCTTGCAGCCATTTATGATGAAACAACTGAGATTATGACGGACAAACCCAAAAACAGCGGTGGTCGTTCAGCTGGTCTTGGCGCATCATCGCCCAAATTAACCAAATGGCTAGGTGACGTTCGCAGCTTCTTTCCATCTGATATTGTATCGGTCATTCAAGCGGATGCCATTGAGCGGAAGGGCTTGACACAACTGTTGTTCGAGCCGGAGACGCTAAGTCAGGTGAAGCCTGATATTCGGATGGTTGCGACACTCATCGCGTTAAAAGGCCGTATCCCTGAGAAAACAAAAGAAACAGCAAGATTACTCGTTCGCGAGGTCGTCGATGAAATTTTAGCTCGCTTGGAGCATGAAATTCGGCGAGCCGTTACAGGCGCTTTGAACCGAAGAAAACATTCACCGTTGCCTTCGATGACAGGGCTGGATTGGAAAACGACAATCCGCAGAAATTTGAAGCATTATGATTTGGATAGCCAAAAGCTTATTCCAGAACGGTTTTATTTTTTTGAACGCGCTCGGCGGAGTAAGGAATGGACCGTTATCCTCGATATCGATCAGAGCGGTTCGATGGCGGATTCGGTCATTTATGCTTCTATTATTGGTTCTATTTTTGCGAGCTTGCCTGCCTTGGATACACATGTTGTCACCTTCGATACTGAAGTTGCTGATTTAAGCGAGCAATGTGCCAATGATCCAGTCGATATGTTGTTTGGCATTCAGCTCGGCGGCGGCACAGACATTAACAAATCAGTTCAATATTGCGAGCAGTTTATTAGCGACCCCAAGAAAACATTGTTTATTCTAATTTCAGATCTCTATGAAGGCGGCAACCAAGCAGCACTTATTAGGCGGATGGAAAATATGCGGCAATCCGGCGTTAGCGTAATTTGCTTGTTAGCCTTGTCGGATAGCGGAGTTCCTTCTTATGACGCTGCGCTTGCAAAAAAGCTGTCCACATTTGGCATTCCATGCTTCGGCTGTACGCCGGACCGGCTTCCAGAGCTGATTGCAGGCGCGCTGCAAGGGCGAGATTTGCAGGAGCTTGCTAGCGCAATTGATCCAGCGGGTAAATAAACCTTATAAACAGTTTATGGAATCTTAAGCTTTAATTAAACTTTACTTACAAGCCTCTTAACGATTGATTGTTATCTTTAGTAATAGATAACAAGTCGATTTTGGGAGGTTTTTTTTTATGCAAACAAAACTATATGTCCTATACGGCGGCAAATCCGTCGAGCATGAGGTTTCATTAAAAACAGCATACACCGTTATTCAATCCATAGATGATTCTAAATTTGAAGTATTCCCCATTTACATTACGCGAGAAGGACTATGGTGTACGCCTGACAAGTTAAATCAAGAAGGACTTCAATTAACCGATCTTATAGCTTTGCCCAAGCATAGGAGTGAAGCCGAGTCCATCGGACAGGTTTTAATGAGTCAATTCGCATTGCCAGGAAAAAAAGTTGTCTTGCCGCTGCTGCATGGCTCATATGGAGAGGATGGAACCGTACAAGGGCTGCTGGAATTGCTTAATGTTCCTTATGTTGGGAATGGTGTATTATCCTCAGCGCTTACACTGGACAAAGCCATCTCAAAGCAGCTGTTAGAGCAAGCAGGCATTCATCAGGTCGACTACCGTGTTTATCGATATGATCAATGGCTCGAAGATCATTCAAAGGTACTTCAAATGGCAGAGGAGACCATTGGTTATCCTTGTTATGTGAAGCCAGCCTCACTTGGATCAAGCATCGGCATCAGCAGATRCCACGACAAACAAGAGCTGGTTGCTGGCATTACCGAAGCATTTAAGTATGACAACAAAATTGTGCTTGAGCGTGAAGTGATCGGCAGAGAGATTCAAGTGGCTGTTATGGGTAATGAGAAGCCGCTTGCCTCACTGCCAGGCGAATTCATCCATGACCATGTCTTCTTCGATTTCGAGTCCAAATACATGGATAAGCAGCTAAAGATGTCGATTCCAGCGCATCTATCCGAAGAAATTACGTCGCAAATTAGGCAGCTAGCCATCAAAGCATACCATACTCATAACTGCTCGGGTCTTGCACGGGTAGACTTTTTCTTAGATGGCAAGGGACAGTTGTATTTGAATGAAATCAATGCACTGCCTGGCTTTACGAATTACAGCATGTATCCGGTCATGTGGGAGCGGACGAATGGAACTCGATATTCGGAGCTTGTCGAGAAATTAATTGATTATGCTATCATGCGTCATGCTGAAAAACAATCGATTCAGTACACGAGGTGACCGATATGCTTAGAGATACTTGGGCAGACATTCATTTGAATCATATTCAAGACAATCTAATACAGATTCGCGAAACGCTGCCAAACGATGTCAAGCTGATGGCTGTTGTGAAAGCAAATGGCTACGGACATGGCGATCTTGAATCTGCGCATATGGCTGAACAAGCAGGCGCTGATGTTCTGGCTGTTGCTTATTTAGAGGAAGCGCTCCGCCTTAGATCCTATGGCATGAAGCTGCCTATCCTTATTTTGACACCAATAGACGCTGAATATGTACACTTAGCCATCGAGAGTGATTTGATGTTAACCGTTACAAATGCCACATGGTTTAAGAAAATGAGAAAATACAAACCCACTGCATCTGCCAAGAAGCTTCTTATCCATGTGAAAGTGGATACGGGGCTCGGGAGAATTGGTATTCAGTCAAAAGAAGAGTGGGACAAGCTTGTGCCATGGCTAAAAGCGCCAGATATCGAAGTGGATGGATTTTACACTCATTTTGCGACTGCAGGCAAAGCAGATACGACATTTCTTGACCTGCAAACAAGCCGCTTTATGGAGATGATGGAATGGAGTAAAAAGTCCGGTCTCCATATTCGTCATTATCATTGTGCGGGAAGTGCAGCTGCACTCCGATTTCCTAATCTTGCAATGGATATGGTACGCATTGGGGCGGCGATGTACGGCTTTTATCCAGAAAAGCTTGTGCAATCTGTGAAGCTCAAGCCTGTTTTGAGCTTGCACAGCAAGCTCATACAAGTAAAGAAGCTTCACAAAGATGAGTACCTAGGATACGACAATTCCTATCAGGCAGAAGAAGAGCAATGGATTGGCACAGTTCCGATTGGATATGCAGATGGCTGGTCACAAAGCATGCAAAATTCCGAGGTGCTGGTTAATGGACAACGGGCAAAAGTCGTCGGAAAAATATGTATGGATCAGCTCATGGTAAAGCTGCCAGGACCTTGTGCGGAAGGAACACAGGTGACTTTAATCGGACGACAGGGAGCAGAAGAGATCACATTTGCAGAGCTAGCCGCCCATATTGGGAGCGTAGCACAGGAAATATCAACGTCGCTAACAGCTAGAGTAACAAGGAAATACAAGGACGTAGAGGAGGCTTGGACGAATTGGGGCAACCGAACCAAATTGAAACCATTCAAGAAAGCGGTTATGTAAAGCATACAGCTGTTCAAGTTAGTCGTGCAGAAATGTATGAAGGTCATCTGGTATTGGTTAATCAAGCCAACCCTATAAAACAGTCCATTTCATTGGACAAGCTGATCCCGCTTCATACTAATCCTGACATAAGATTGCTGGAGGAAGGTTTGTTACTAGAGAAAACATGCTTGCAGCATTTCAATATACTTCTAAATGAATCTCAAGCCATGAATGATATTATTGCAGTTAGCGCTTATCGCTCGAGAGAGGAGCAGGAGCAAATCTATGAAACCTCTCTAGTGGAAAATGGTGACGATTATACCGCTTGTTATGTGGCTTTGCCTGGTCATAGCGAGCACCAAACGGGACTTGCCATCGATGTTGGGAAAATAGATGAGCATGTCGACTTTATTGCGCCATCTTTTCCAGATAGCGGCATCTACATGGCATTCAAGCAGCTTGCTGCAAAAAATGGCTTTATTCAGCGGTACAAATCAGGAAAAGAGGCTATTACAAATATCTCTTGTGAGCCATGGCATTTTCGTTATGTCGGTTATCCTCATGCCGAAATTATGGAGCAGCATGATTTTTGCTTGGAGGAGTACATCGATTTTGTCCGAAAATTTACTTATGGCGGGAATTATCTCACCGTAGAAACAGATAGCATGCTCGTGCAAATTTATTATGTGCCGGCAGAGGATGGACCTTCCACGACTGTTCCCATCCTAAATGGTGATCTATATCGAATATCAGGAAATAATAAGGATGGTTTTATCGTTACGGCTTTTACTGGAAAAGGGCAAAGATCACATGGTCTCTAAACCCAATTATAGTGGGCTCGACTGGCTTAAATTTATAGCGGCCCTATTCGTTATTGCCAATCACACCAGTCCGCTGCTCTCGTATAACGAATATTTTGACTTTCTATTCAGCGGAATCATCTCGCGATTAGCGGTGCCTATATTTTTTATGTCAACGGGCTTCTTTTTCTTCCGAAAGCTGACAGGAGATAAAGTTAAAGATCAAAAAGCGTTGTTCAAGTATTTAAAGAAAATCGGAATCTTATATCTGATTGCTGTCTTATTGTACATTCCTTTGAATATGTACAAAGGTGATTTTTCTACTCATTTTACCTTTGGTTTCTTTATAAGAGATATAGTTTTTGACGGTACGTTTTATCATCTATGGTATCTGCCTGCGCTAATCATTGGACTTGTTCTTACGTATTATTTGCATCAGAAAATGTCGCTTTCCATGCTGCTCGTTGTTGGTTTGTTGCTCTATATAGTAGGACTCTTCGGAGATAGTTATTATGGAATTACGGAAAACATAGCTGTTCTTAAACATGTCTATGAATGGCTGTTTCAATTTTTTGATTATACACGCAATGGTTTATTCTATGCACCGATTTATCTCATATTAGGCATATGGGCAGCAAAACGTCCACAGCCTGCTAGAACGCCGATAAACTACGCGGGTTTGTTTCTGATTTCGTTAGCACTAATGATAGCCGAAGCATCCCTTCTGAAAGCAATACAATTTCCGCGGCATGACAGTATGTACGTATTTGCATGGCCAGCAACCTACTTCTTGTTCCACTGGGCGTTATCCTGGAAAGGCCGGTCTGGAAAAGCATTTAGGGAGTGGCGAGTATGGATTTATATATTGCATCCTATAGCTATCGTACTCGTTCGAGGAGCAGCTGAATTCGTGAAGCTGGAAGCTTTATTCATTACAAATAGCCTCATTCATTTTGTCGCTGTATGTCTTGCATCTATCGTTATGGCAGCACTCGCCGTACGAATATCCGTCATAAAATTTAAGTTACGACCATAGATATGATAATGGGAGATGTTCGTTAAGCAAATGAACGAGAGGAGAAGCCGCAGCGAAGGAGCATTACATGCAGCTGGGAGGGATTGCAATGAGTAACGAACTGCTCATTCAACTACTCGTGCTTATCGTAATGATCATCGATATGGCTAACCGATCCAAAGATTCGTAACGTTAAAAGGCAAAACATCGAAAGTGGTGTTTTGTCTTTTTTTTCGTGTTTGTATGAAAGGAGAGGAAAAGACAGCGCAGCAACGAATATGTTTAGATGTTGAGAAAATAAGAATCGTTCCCTTAAGCTTACGTTTTGAGAACGTAATAGATAGGAAGGAGCAACGCCGTGATTGAATGTCCTTGGTGCGGCAGCAGCGTTATACTCGAGCATAATTGTTGTCCGGAATGTAAACAAGAGGTTCTTGATGAGCATTTAGATCCCTTTGTTGATGAGCAAGAGAATGAGCTTGAAGAATCAGATCTCGAACTGGATGAGTATGATATAAACAACAGCATCGCGAATTCATTCAAATGCACAAAATGTAATCATAATGAGTGCGATATTAATGAATTGGCTATGACAGGTGCGGGATTAAGCAAGCTTCTAAACATTCAATATCAACATTATTTATTTGTTTCTTGCATGCAATGCGGATTCGTTGAAATATATGACCCTACGATATTAAGACGACGCAAGTGATGCTATTTCAAATTCAGCTTTAATGGAAACATACAAAGAATTTAGCTTGAAGGTAGGTTATAATCCATTCATGCTTAAAAGGTTAACAGGAGGATTTTCTAGTGAAATACGAAGTTATTTTGTTTGATGCGGACGATACCTTATTTGATTATTCTTTAGCAGAGGCGCATGCCCTTAAAAGTGTTTTCTTGGAGTTTCAAGTCGACCTTCTACAATCACATATTGAACTCTATCGCTCAGTTAATCAGCAGCTTTGGAATGATTTTGAAAAGGGTGAGATTACTCTTGATTTTTTGCGGCATGAGCGATTTAGAAAACTGTTTGCAGAAGTTAAAGTCGAGCTTGATGCTGTGCATTTTAGCGAGCGTTACGTTCATTACTTGGGAGAGGGCTCTTTCTTAATCGAGGGCTCGGATGTTCTTATTCAGCAGGTTCTTCATAATGGGCATCGCATTGCAATCATCACAAATGGGATTAAACAGACACAGCATAGTCGAATTGGCAGGTCTGCTTTAGCTCATTCGTTCGAGCATATTATCGTTTCTGAGGACACTGGTTTTTCGAAGCCGCAAACGGGAATTTTTGATTTTGCATTCGAGAAGCTGAATCTGATCAATAAATCAAAGGTGCTTATGGTCGGAGATTCATTAACATCTGATATCCAGGGCGGCCTCAATTATGGCATCGATACTTGCTGGTACAATCCGAAGCGAAAGCCTAATCGTACAAGCATTATTCCAACGTATGAAATTCATCATTTAAACGAGCTGCTGCAACTACTATAAAAAAGCTGTTATTGTATAAAATTGGATCAATCATTCATTCGTAATGTTTCCCTGCATCGGGAAACTTTCCTTCTGGCGGCATCCAAGAGCTTTGGAAAATGTTTTTTTCATTAACTACTGAATAGGTATAAGTCCAACCCTTTTCGTTTATAAAATTAACGTTTAAGTGATAAGGGTTATATTGTCTACCTACTTGTCGACTAATTTCCCACTTTTGATTAGGGTACCGTTCCTCTAAATATAGATTTAGCTGTTTTGTTTTATTTGAAACTTGATAATCAATCCAGTAGGGACGAATAACAAAAAGCAATAGCAAAAGTACAGTTAATGAACAAGACATACATAAACTCAGTTTTCTAACCTTCTTGGGTAAAAGTAATGCGATAACAAACATAATCATGACAAACACAATCGAAGCTGCAATTTCAAATATGGTTATTGGATGCAAAGAAATCCCCACCTCAAATTTTCATTTGTAGGATATTAGTTCTTCCATCATAGCCTATAAACAAGAACGATGCAGGCGACAGCCAGCATCGTTTTTTGTTTCTAATTAAGTTCCCAATCCTGCAGCAGCATAATGGCTGCCCCGGCGGTAACGGCATCCTCAGTCAGCTGTCCTTGCGAAAATTTCGGTTCATATTGCGGTGAATAATAAATGTTGCTCCGCGCAACTTGAATGACCGTTTCATAAATCGTTTTATCGACATTGACGAGCGGGCCACCTAAAATGACAGCCTCGGGATGCAAAATATTAATGAGATTGGCGATACCAATGCCGAGATAGGTAGCCGTTTGTAGAAATTGCTCCGTAATGAATGCATCTTTTTGCAAATACGCTTTCCGCAACGCGTCAAATTGAACTTCCTCTGGCGGAATACCCATTAACGTGCTTGATCGGCCAAGCTTCAGTTGTGAGCGTATTTTCTTCTCCAACGCTGGAATCGAAACAAGCGCTTCAAGCGCGCCATAATTTCCTTCGTCGCCAAGCCTTGGACCATCAGTCTGAATGATCATTTGACCGAACGAGCCTTCCATATCTACTGCGCCTCTAACGATTTGTCCGCCTGACATCATCGAGGTACGCAGACCAACTCCCGCATGAACATAAAGCATGTGTTCAACCTCTTCATTGCGCAGCGCCCAATGCTCGCCGATAATAGCTGTGTTCGCTCCATTATCGAGCAGGGCAGGCATGCCAAGCCGCTGTTCCAACCAGTCACAGATGGGAACATCAATCCAGCCTCGTGCAGGAAAATAACGGGGTTTTAGCATAACGCCATCTTCACGGCTCAAAGGACCAACGGCGCCTATCCCAATTCCAATCACTTTGTTGCGATCAATGTGAAAGTCACTCATCATACGTTCAGCAATTTGAGTGATTTTGCCCACAAGCGTTTCTGGCGTCATTCTTTCATCCATCTTCCATCGTTCAAACGCGAGCGGTTTTAAATTCAAATCATATAAACCGATAGAGGAGGAGAAGCGGGATATTTCTAGCCCAAAGACAGCACGATGATCTGGATTGACGCGATACAATATAGGCTTTCGCCCGCCTGTAGATCTTCCCAGCTCTGAAGCAAGAATTAGACCATCCGTTAGCAGTTCCTCCAGCAATCTCGACAAGCTCGTGGATGTTATCGTTAGTCGCGCCATTAAAGCAGCTTTGGAAACGAGTCCATCGCGAATGATCAGATCAAAAACTTGTTTTTTTATTGTAGGTACTTTTACATTCATATTTGAATCTCCATTTGTCCAAGTAATTATATCGGATATTAATCAATCTCTATTATATGCTCTAGGAATTTGCATGACTAGACAAAGTCTTAAAATATTTTATAAGTCATTTTAATTTTATGTACCATTCGTTTTGATCAGATGCTTATTCACAACCAAGCCGCAGTATATTTGTCAGTTTTCGACAAAATAATCGGTTGTCATAGCTGGGAATAAGTTCTATAATCTTGTTACAAAGCAGATTATCGATAATCGATAATCGGAAACGGAGAAGTGAATGTTATGTTTGAGAACATGTCAATTCCTTCGGTTAGCTCCATTAGCGATCAGGTTTACACAGCATTAAAGAAGGAAATTCTCTCAGGCGAGCTGCAGCCGGGAGCTCGGTTGCTGGTCCTCGAGATTGCAAAGAAATTCAACATCAGCCAAGCACCGGTTCGTGAAGCGCTGGAACGACTGAAATCAGCAGGATTTAGTACGAGCACCCCCAATAAAGGTTCAATTGTTTCATACATAACCGACAAGGAAATAAAAGATATTTTCGAGCTGAGAGAGATCATAGAAGGTTTTGCGGTACGGCAATCTATGAAGCAGCTAAACGAAAATGATTTTAACTATTTAGAAGATCTGATACGTCAAATGGATCTTGCTCATGAGCAAAACGATATTTTGAACATATTAGAGCTTGATATGGAGTTCCATGGCTTTTTTTATAGACGCTGCGATAACCATATGATTCTCGATCTTTGGAATCGGATGCGAATCAAAGTAATGCGGTTCATGGCTATTTCCAATCGTCATTACTCCACAGAAGAGCTGGCGGATTGGCATCTTCGACTCGTAGACGTTCTGCGCACTGGCGACGCTGCACTAGCAGAAGAAGCTTTTACTTTGCATATGCACTCTTACAAAATGATTCATCTCAATTAAAGTCATTCATTTCACAAGTCGACCTTACAAGAGGGGGAAATGGAGAATGTTAAGCGAGGGGTTATTATTTAAAGAAGATGTCATTCTTACGTGGATGAGGGAGCGTTTCTTGCGAAACCTGGTGTCTAATGCCCGTGCAATGAAGTCGGATTTAAAAGAAAGCTTATCCAGGCTTCAGCTTAATCCCTATTACACTTTTCCTGTTATGGCTTTGGTAGAACCGACGATCCCATTTGAAGATGAGCATGAGAAAATCATTTATTTGGAGCAAATTCGGGATTATATGCAAAAAAAAATGACCGAAGGCAGCGTCGTATTTGTGGATGAGGAGGGCAGAATTGGCATGCTCTTCTCATGGGTATCGAAGGAATCTATCGAGAAGATGCAGACTATGCTCAAAGAGCATTTTCTTCATTCCTTTAATGTCGGTGTGGGCAAACCATGCAGTCAATTATATGATATTGTTCATTCCTATCGACAGGCTGCGCGCGCGCTGCAGTATAAATTTTATAGTGGAACGGGCAAAATTAATTATTTCAGCGAGCTGGGACGCTTGGAATCGCTGCAGCAATACCCATCAGATAAGGAGAAGCAGCTTTTTGACGTTTACAAAGCCGCAGAGACAACCGCAGAGATTGAAGAAAGTGTTCACCTTTTTTATGCTGAGCTGCTTCATGATGGACCGATTGATACACAGAGCGTATATGATGTGACCGTTAGGCTTCTCGTCGGAATAGAAAAACGTGTATTATCAGAGACAGAACATGTTAGCATGTATGAGCGGTTTGACGTGATGTCGATCGTGAAGCTTGCGACTTTGGATGAAATTAAACAGTATGTCATTCATTTTTTAATTGGATTGAAAGAAGTGTTCTCGTACAACCAGAAGGAGAGCCACCGCAGCATTATCAAAAAAACGATTCATCATATGGAGCAGGAATGCCAATATGTATCCTTGCAAAGTGTGGCACAGAAAGTGTATATGACGCCAACCTACTTAAGCCTGCTATTCAAAATGAATACAGGAAAAACGTTCATCGAGCATTTGACGGACATTCGAATGGATAAAGCGAAGGACATGCTAAAGAGTACCCATTACAAAAATTATGAGGTAGCAGAGAAGGTCGGCTACCAAGATCCGCGGTATTTCAGTCAAATCTTTAAGAAAAAGGTCGGGCTCTCGCCTAGTGAATATCGGGAAACGATTGGTAAGTAAAAGCATCTCATATGAAAAGGACTCTAGCGGCGGCGTGATCCAGTTAGAGTCCTTTTTCTCATATTTAAACCACAATTGCTAGTTTCAAACGAATTGCCTAGAGCCGAACATCGCTTTGCGGTCCGTTTCGATCCCTCATTTGTGCTTCCTCAAGCTCAGTATCCCAGTTTAGATGACGATATTCCTCGGCTGCGGCATCATTTTCGAACCAGTTCAAGAAATCTGTCCAAAGGGCAATGTCCCATCCGGCATCAATTTGTGCTGTCGAGTATACGCTGTCACGCAGTCTAACGAAACCAAACACATCACGTACTTGGGATTTTTCCGCTTGTACGACCGTCAGCTCAGCTAAATGAGGCGGAATAAAAATAACGCCAGAAGGAGTGCCGAGTACTACATCGCCAGGCATACAAATAGCCTTGCCAATTCGTGTTGGAACGTTCATGCCTACCATTGTAACGTCCGCAATCGCAGTAGGATCGCTGCCGCGATAATACACATTGATATTATCGATTTCTACGATTTGCTGATTATCGCGAATGCCGCCCCAAATGACAGCACCGCCACGCTTCGTGCGTGTGGAAATAGCTGTAGATAAATTCCCGCCTACGTATGTGCCGAGATGCACTTTATCAAACATATCCACTACTGCGACGTCATCCTCTACAAGCGAATCAATAACCCATTGGTTGAAAAAGCCTTTTCGGTTTTCTTGCTCATGTCCACAATTAAGCAGAGCTTCATGCAGATCAGGTCGTTTAGGCACCATTACAGCTGTAACAGCGCGTCCAACCATTATTTTATTCGGATGGACAATTTTGAAATCACCTTCGAACTGAAAGGCATAACCTCTGTTCCAGAGAGGGCCCCAAGCCTCCTCCAAAGTGATTTTGCGCATGCGCCTTAGAACATCTTCGGATACTTTAGGACGTCCATTCGAAAAGCGTTCACCCTCCCAAAGCGGCGTAAGCTGGATCATATCTTCCGGATTGTCAAATTTCATCTGAGCACCTCTTTCGCAATAGTGTGTTTGAAGGCTGCTGTTATTTGCTTTCTATGTCTATTGTTAGGGACATTCCCATATTTGTCGATGCGACTTTCTTAAGGTATTTATGGGGCAATCTATGAATTTTTCACACTATATAAAATCAAACGATTTCATAATTTCTTCACCTTCATTCATGTAACCGCTTTCGTATAAAGTAAAGGAACATTATCTAGGAAAGGGGACGAGATGATTAGAGTGAAAACAGAGACTGTTATACCTAAACGAAAGCAGGCAAAAACGAAGCGCAAACAGCAAGGAGCTGCTCATTTAGCCGGATACATTTTTATATCCCCTTGGCTAATCGGTTTTTTGCTGTTGACGCTTTGGCCCATTGCACAATCGTTTTACTTGTCTTTTACCGAATATTCTTTGCTGGAGGACCCGATATGGACCGGCACGGACAACTACACCAAAATATTTACTGGTGATTCCACTTTCACGAAATCGCTAAGCGTGACGTTTATGTTTGTATTATTCTCCGTTCCATTAAAGCTGTTTTTCTCCCTTATGGTCGCATTGGCACTCAATAAAAACATTCGAGGCATGAATATTTATCGGACGGCAATTTATTTTCCATCCTTAATCGGAGGAAGCATTGCGGTAGCAGCGCTTTGGCGCAATATGTTCGGGATAGACGGTTATATCAATCAGGTACTCGCTTGGTTTGGGATTGAGGGGGTAGGCTGGATATCCAATCCGGACACCTCGCTTGGCACATTGATTTTACTCAATACGTGGCAATTCGGATCAACCATGGTTATTTTTCTAGCTGGGCTTAAGCAAGTGCCGCAAGAGCTTTATGAATCAGCCTCTGTAGACGGTGCCGGCAAGGTAAGGAAGTTTATAAGCATTACGCTGCCGATGCTCTCGCCGGTTATGTTCTTTAATCTCGTGCTGGGCATTATCGGATCGTTTCAAACGTTTACCTCAGCGTTCATTATCACAAAGGGTGGCCCTATTAATTCAACCTATATGTACGCTATGTTCCTGTACGAGAAAGCGTTCAAGCATTATCAAATGGGTTATGCGTCTGCACTTGCTTGGATATTGCTAACCATTGTTGCGCTTCTCACGCTTATTAACTTCGCAGCCTCGAAATATTGGGTGTTCTATGAATCAGATGGGGGGAAAACCAAATGAATTCGCTGCGTTCGAAGCTGACGAGCCATTTGTACCTATCCCTGTTCTCTATTCTGATGCTGTATCCCGTCATCTGGTGGGCAGGAGCCTCTTTAAAAAAGACAGAGGAGCTAAGCTTGCCGACGATCTGGCCGAAGACACCCATGTGGAGCAATTACTGGGATGGCTGGCACTTCTCATCGGAATATACGTTTGCACATTTTTTTGGCAACACACTGCTTATGGAGCTGGGCAATGTCATTGGCGGCGTTGCTACGGCTGCGATCGTAGCTTATGGCTTCGGAAGGCTAAACTTCAAGCTGCGCGGCTTCTGGTTTTCCATTTTATTGCTGACCATGATGCTTCCAGGACAGGTAACCGTTGTCCCGCAGTACATTTTGTTCAACAAATTAGGATTTGTGGACAGCTATGTACCGCTCGTTCTTCCGCATTTTTTCGGAGGCGGCGCATTTTTCATTTTCTTGCTTGTGCAATTTATTCGCGGAATCCCGAAAGATTTGGATGAGGCCGCAACGATTGACGGAGCAAGCGTTTACGGAATCTTTTGGAGAGTGATCCTGCCACTGCTGAAGCCCGCACTTGTTACCGTAGCTATCTTCACCTTTATATGGAGCTGGGACGACTTTTTTGCACAAGTGCTTTATTTAAGCTCCGTTGACAAATTTACTGTTGGGCTGGCACTGCGCATGTTCATCGATCAATTCGACATTCAGTGGGGGCAATTGCTAGCCATGTCCTTGCTGTCGATCTTTCCTTCGGTAATCATCTTTTTCTTTGCACAGAAGCATTTTGTCGAAGGAATTGCTACTACAGGATTAAAAGGGTAAGTCATTTCATTTCACAAAGGAAAAGGGGATGTAAGAAGATGAACAAAAACGGGTCAAGAAGCTTGGGGCTGTTGATGCTGGCATTACTGCTCGTATTGACCGCTTGCAGCGGAGGTGGAAGCAGCAATGGAGGGAAGCAAACGAATGAAGGAACGAAGAGCACAGCAAAGCCGGACGATGCAGGCGGCAAAGCAGCTGGCGCCAAAACAACACTCAGCATTATGTGGTGGGGGCCGGATGCCCGGCACGAGGCAACAAAAAAAGCGCTAGACATTTACTCCCAGCAAAACACGAACGTATCTTTTAAGCCGGAGTTTATGGCATGGGATGCATTCTGGCAAAAGCTTCCGACACTTGCTGCTTCGAAGTCAATAACAGATGTACTGCAAATGGATGCTGCCTACATTCAAGAATATGTATCGCGCGGTCAGCTAGAGGATCTCTCTGACATTGACCTAAGCGGCATTGTTGATCCATCCGTGATTTCTAATTTGCAAATAGATGGAAAATTGTACGGTATTCCACTAAGTCAGAATGCACAAGGCTTAGCTTACAACAAAGCGGAGCTGGAGCAATACGGGATCACGCTTCCGCATAAGGATTGGACTTATGATGAATTTTTTCAGTGGGCAAGAGATGCTCGGGCGAAGCTGCCTGATGGGAAATATCCGATCGGTGATACAACCACTTGGGATAGCTTCAACTATTACCAGACGTCGATGGGCAAACCGCCCGTTATGTCCGATGGCGGGAAAACATTTACGCTTGATAAGGATTTGTTTATGACCTTCTACCAAACGTATGAAGAGTTCCGCAAAGCGAAAATCGTACCTCCTGCAGAAAAAGCCGCTTCATTTCTGGAAAATGACCCGCAAGCTGATCCAATGGCATCCGGCGTCGTAATGACAAGAGGAGCAACAACCGGCTCTGTCAGCGCTTTAGAGCAGCTTATGCCAGGAAAGGTAGGCGTAGTAAATCTTCCTGTTGGTCCTGCGGGTGGCGGCTGGGCGCAATCAACCATCTTCTTAAGTGTAAGCGCGAATTCCAAAAACAAAGATGAAGCGAAGAAATTTCTGAGATGGTTCGTTACCGATAAGGATGCAGGCAAAGCGCTTGGTCTCACACGCGGCATTCCGATCAACCCTGACATTTATAAAGAGCTGGAGCCAACTCTTGAGGCTAAAGATAAGCTCGGCAAAGAAATATATGACCTTTCACTAGACAAGGCTTTGCCGTTCTATCCGCCGGCAGCAGGCTTCTCCGAATGGGTTGATACGTATAAGAAGGAGATGGAGGCTGTAACCTTCGGCCAGCAATCGATTGAAGATGCCTACAAGAAAATAGACAAGATGGGCAAGGAATTGGCAGCAAAAGTGGCTGGTTAATAAAATATGGAGGTGGTATCTGGATGCAGCTAGCAGAGTTTTTCTCATCGCAGCCAGCAAGATTATGGCTTTTGGCAAAGCAGCTTGGCATTGAATACGCAGTTGGAGGACTTCCATGGGAGGAAAAGCAGGAGAAACCATGGGATCTGATGCCGCTTATTCGCATGAAACAGCGCTTTGCAGATTCTGGTCTTACGCTTAACGTGATCGAATCTATGCCTCCGAGCAATGAGATTAAGCTTGGAACGGCAGAAAGAGATGCCGAAATCGAAGTGTTCCAGCAATTTATTACGAATATGGGTGCAGCCGGTATTCCTGTCCTTTGCTACAATTTTATGGCTCAGTTCAATTGGTTTCGAACATCGACTACCACACGGACGAGGGGCGGAGCACTTGTGTCCAGCTACGATCACAGCCTCATGAAGGATGCGCCGCTCACCGAGGCTGGCCTTATTAGCGAAGATCAGCTTTGGGAAAATCTTCAATACTTCATGGAGCGAATTGTCCCTGTTGCAGAGAAAGCAAAAGTGAAGCTTGCGCTACATCCCGATGATCCTCCGATCACACCTATTAGGGGGATATCGCGTATTTTGACAAGTGCAGCTGCCTTGCAGCAAGCAATTGATTTAGTTCCAAGCGCATATAACGGCATTACTCTATGCCAAGGAACACTCGCAACGGCTGGAGAACATATTCCGAGCGTCATCCGCCATTTTGCAAAGCAGGATAAAATGTTTTTCGTCCATTTCCGTGATGTTAAAGGAACGCCGGAAAAGTTTGAGGAAACGTTCCACGATGATGGGCAAACCGATATGCTCGAGGCGATGCATACGTACTATGAAGTAGGCTTTAACGGACCAGCAAGGCCAGATCATGTGCCGACGATGGAAGGCGAGGATAATGCGAATCCCGGATATGAGCTGTTGGGACGCTTATACGGTATCGGTTATATCCGAGGTTTAATGGAGGCAGCTGCTGCTGCTGCGCGATTATCAAATGAAGCTAAGACGAGTGTTAACATTTCGGGATAACCTCCATACGTTCATAAAGCAAGCACCTTCAACTCCACATATCGTGTGGAACTGGAGGTGTTTTTTTAATGCTCATCTTTTCTCAAAGCGCAATCGATACATCAAACATGAAAAAACGGAACGCTATTAAGCGTCCCGTTTTGATCCCCACAGTATTAACATACTAGCTCCAAAGCCGATCATTGGAATGGTAATGATTCCAATTGTCCGTATGCTCCCACAGCCCTGGGATTTTTGGATGCAGATGCTGTGCTAGTACCTCATCATTCAAGTCGTCAATGCCCAGACCAGGCGCATCTGTCATATGAATGAAGCCATTCTGAACGAGCTTGTTCGGAAGCTTGCTGCTAATGATAATATCATCCCACCATGGCACCTCACAGGAATGATACTCTAGCGCCATAAAGTTCTCTGTCGCTGCTGCTACATGTGCTGCTGCGAGACAGGCGATAGGACTCTCAGCCATATGGATCGCCATGGCCACACCGTATTCCTGTGCCATATCACCAATTTTTTTCGTTTCCAAAATGCCGCCAGTCGTCAGAACGTCTGGATGAATGACCGACACCCCGCCAGCTTGAAGCAGCGGCCTGAAGTTTTCTTTCAAATAGATATCCTCACCTGTACATATCGGCGTTGCAACAGCACGCGCGAGCTTCGCATACTGCTCGGTATACTGCCATGGAAGCATATCCTCCATCCAAGCCAAATTAAATTTATCGACGCGGCGGCCAAGCTTAATGCAATCTTCAAGACCAATATGACCAAAGTGATCTACAGCAAGCGGAACCTCATAACCAATTACAGCGCGTACATCCGCCACATATTGCTCCAGCATATCAAGCCCTTTATCCGTTACATGAATCGCCGTGAAAGGATGGGGGATGTTGTGAATATCATAATGTTGATTTCGGATATCACGAATCTCTTCTTCGGTTAAGGTGTCATGGTTTGCACTGTAACGGTTTTTGGAAGCATTTCGCATTTCATCAATGAAGCCTATCGGAGCACTTAAAGTACCTGGCTCATTAATAATTTGACCGATGCCAAGATCCATCTTTAGGAAAGTGAAGCCTTCCTCCATACGCTTCTGAAGCGCGAGTCCCATGGCGGTGCCGGTATCCTTGCCGACGACCTCGGTATCGCAGTACATTCGAATTTTGTCACGGAACTTGCCGCCGAGCATTTGATAGATCGGTACGCCATATGCTTTTCCAGCCAAATCCCATAAAGCGATTTCAAGCCCGCTCACACCACCGCCTTGACGAGCATGACCGCCAAACTGCTTTATGCGGCGAAAAAGCTTATCGATATTGCATGGATTTTCGCCTAATAACCGACCTTTCAGCATTTGCGCATAAACTTTATCAGCTCCATCACGTACTTCACCAAATCCGATTAAGCCTTGATTCGTATACACTTTAATCAAGCTGCTATGAAACGGCCCGCCTACAATATCGGTGAAGCGAATATCCGTAATCCGAAGTGCGGAAGGACTTGCATGCTTGCTCACATGGGCTAACGTTTCTTCATAAGAAGGATTGTTGGACACGAAAGGTCACTCCTTGTTTATAAGTTAGGTATTGAATGGGGTTGATCTCATTCATTCAGTTAAGCTAGAGCAGCATACTGCCGCCATCAAGTCGAATGGCTGAACCGGTCATGAATTCGCTTTCATTGGATGCGATGAAGCATACGAGCTGAGCTACGTCGAGTGGACGGCCAACACGGCCAAGCGGGAATTTATCATGTATAGAGCGGGTCGTTTTTTTATGCTTCGCGACGTCCTCGACGGACATGATTGGCTTCGATTCTCGGGCACTTTGCTTGCCGACATCAACGGCTCCTGGCTCAATCGTATTAACGGTAATCCCATACCTTGCAAGCTCAATTGCGCTTTCTCTGCCTAACATGCGAATACCGCCCTTGGTCATGGAATATATGGCATCGAAGTCGGTGGGGCGCTTGCTATGAACAGAAGACATATTAATGATGCGTCCAGACTGCTTTTCCTTCATATAGGGAACGACGGCTTGTATGCATTGCCAGTAGCCTTTTAAATTAATGTTCATCATGCGATCGAAAGAGGCTTCATCATGCTCAAAAAATCCATAATTCAGCTGCAATGCCGCATTATTAACCAAAATGTCAATGCCGCCATAATGCTCTGCAGTGGTGGAGACCATCCGTTCGATTTCATCTTTTTGCGAAATATTCGCTTGCACGATCATCGAGCTTCCACCGAAATCATCAATCATCTGTTTGGTATGAAGCGCACCGGCATCGCTCTGATTATAATGAATGGCAACCATAACCCCTCGTCGTGCAAGCTCGATTGCAACGCCTTTGCCAATTCCTGTTCCGGCGCCGGTAACTAAAGCGATTTTGCCAACGATACTCATTATTCACCTCCATACCGGCGATTACGGTTTTTTCATTTTGAAATTCATATAATGAAGCAAAAAACCGCCATCCAGCCTTATATCTGCACCATTAATGAGTCTCGCCTCATCGGAAGAGAGAAAATTCACAAGCTCGGCGATATCTTCATTGCTGCACAAAACAGCATTAGGCACCTTATATTCGTAATCGTTGTACAAGGTGGATAGGTGACTGTGAAACAACTCATCGTCGCCAGCAACAGAACCCACTTCAATGGTATTGACACTGATCCCATATCGCCCTAACACAAGAGCTGCTTCTTTGGACAGCATTTTAACTGCACCTTTTGCAATACTGTAGGTAAACGCTGAACCAGTCGGTTTCTCAGCATGAATGGAAGAGACATAGATGATTTTCCCAGCTAGCTTCATCATCATTTGTTTGCCGACAGCCTGCGTACAAATAAATGCCGATTTGGCGTTTACTGCGATGCTTTGCTGAAAAAGCGCTTCATCTCCATCTTCAATTGTGCTTGGAGAAATCTCATTATTGTTGTGAACGAGAATATCAACCGTACCAAGCTGCTGCTCCGTGAATAGAAGCATATCCGTGACTTCAGCAGTTTTACAAAGGTCAATGGTAACTACGACCGCCTGCAAGCCTGCGTCCTGTACTAGCTTTAATTCTGACCCAATCGCAGAGCCTCCTGAATGACTATTCAAAATAAAATGCGCTCCGCTTTCCTTTAAACGTCGAATGATCGCTTTCCCGCTGTCACTGTCTGAATCCGTAATAAATACAACCTTATTTGGCAATCGCATAGATCCCCTCCAAGGAACAGACATAAAATGATGTATATAGCCTTATTTTAGTTACTTTGGTTCAAGCATAGCGATGCTGTAAATTTATGATTTTGTTTGATTTCTTGCATAATCCGCCAATACTGCAACAACCCTATGACTGCATTCGTTATTAAGGAAGAATAGGAATCCAAATGGAAGGGAAAGCCATGCGCAAAATAAAAAAATTCATTTTCATCACGCTTCTAATGATTATTTTAGTTCCGTTTATTTTGAACTACTCGAACTATCGAATGACTAGAGTCCATAACGATTATGAAGTCTTATTCACCGAGCAGCTTAAAGCAGCTGTACATAAGGGAACCACATTTGATATGAAGGAAGTCGCGCCATTTGATTGGGATAAAATGTTTGTTTTTGAAGCTTATCGCTCAAGAGAAGAGATGGAGAGAACAGTCGGACGAGAATGGACCAATGAAGCCTCCTACACCGGATATTGGATAGATAGAAAGATAAGCGGACAATATCCTTTGCTGGATGAGTCGGTACATAAACTGGTTTTTGTGAAAGGGAATAAAGTGGTGTTTGATACTACTCTAGACCGAGCAATAGCTGACTTCTCGGTTAGCAGCAGCATGATTGATCGCGAGCATTCCCGATATACCATTATGAAAACAGAACAATCATTTGCTACGGTTTATAATGTATTAGAAGAGTAGATAGATTGATAGACTAGGGAGCATCTAGAAAAAAATGACAGTCTAGAACGATTACTCCTGTTCTGGACTGTCATTTGTTTAAATCATTGATGAACAAACTAGGAAACAGGAGGGAGCTTAGTCTTCGTTGGCTTGGCATAACCCTCTTTATACGTTTCGTCGATAATTTGGCGAATCCGATCTACTTCGATCCCTGAAGACTTCATTGCTGCGGTTGTTACAGCAATTTCGATGCATACGCCGCAGCGAGTGCCATGATCGTCCCAGACAACAGAGCCGTCTTCCTTTATTTCGGCGATAAAGCAATTGAGATTGCTTTGGTGTCCCGCGCTTTCGCCACACCCGCAGTAACAAGGGATATAGGGCAATACATCCGTAACCGTTGCAGCGGTTTGATAGGCGATACGCAAGTTGTCAGAGGCGCCATCTAGAAAAGTTGGTAAAATATCAAGCGATGCTGTCGTCTCTTGCAAATCGCCAGATGCTGTTTGATGATCACCATGATTGCCGCCATTTGCTTCATGTGCGTTCGTTGCTGATCCAGCTGAATTTGTTTGGCTGCTGCATGCGCTGAGCAGCATCGAAGAGAGCAGAACCGAATAGAGTGTGGTTTGGGCTAATCGTTTCAAGTATAGCAGCTCCTTGTTTCTATTAATTGGTTTTATTATAGCATTTTCAAATATTAAAAGAGTAACGTATATGGTACTATTAATTGACGATTTAGATCGTTTAAGCCGTAAGCTCTCCCGTTTAATCGTAACAAATGCCAAGATACAAAAAAGGAGCGATTGTCGATGAAGGTATTGTTTATTGGTGGAACAGGATTAATAAGTGAAGCTGTTTCTAAGCTCGCGTTAGAACGCGGAATTGAACTTTACCTTTTTAACAGAGGGAAACGAGACGAGTTTGTACCAGAAGGGGCAAAGGTCATCAAGGGTGATATACGCGACCCCGAGCAGGCTGCTGCTGCACTTGAAGGCTATCAGTTTGATGTGGTAGTCGATTGGATTGCCTTCACGCCGGAGCATGTCAGCACGGACATTGCGTTGTTCCGTGGACGAACGAATCAATACATATTTATAAGCTCAGCCTCTGCTTATCAGAAGCCGCCTAAGCACTATATCATCACAGAGGATGCAACACCGCTCGAAAATCAGTACTGGCAATACTCGCGTGACAAGATTGCATGTGAACAGCTGCTGCTCGATGAGCAGGCGTCATCAGGTTTTCCAGTTACTATCGTAAGACCGTCATTTACCTATGGCGATACGATGATACCCGCTGCCTTAAACAGCTGGCAGCATCCATGGTCTCTGATCGCAAGAATGCGTGCGGGGCAGCCAGTTATCGTGCATGGTGATGGGTCTTCTTTGTGGACGATGACACATAATTCCGATTTTGCCAAAGGTTTTGTCGGCTTGCTTGGACGTGCTGAGGCGATCGGAGAGGCGTATCATATAACTTCAGACGAAGTCCTTACGTGGAATCAAATCTATGAAGCGATTGGTTCAGCAGCTGGCGTAGAGCCGAAGCTTGTCCATATTTCTTCCGAGTTTCTTATTTCGCATGACCCTGATCTTGAGGGCGGCTTGCTCGGCGATAAATCTGTCACGAGCGTATTTGATAACCGCAAAATCAAAAGCTTAGTTCCCGATTTTTCAGCGGATCTTTCCTTTGAGGAAGGGATTAAACGGACGGTTGCATGGTTTGAGGCTCACCCTGAGCGATGCACCGAAGATGATGAGTGGAACGAGCAGATGGATACGATTATCGCTGCTCATGCAACCGGATTTAAAAAATAAAGCGCAAGCAAATGACGAAAATATAGATTTTAAGCCGTACATTTAGAGCAATAAAAAAATTTTTTTAGCGATTTTTATAGATAAAAAAAAGTGCTTATCCTCTAGGGATGAAGCGCTTTTTTTGTGTTTTAAACCTCGATCCCTAAATGCTAAAAAATTTCTCATAATTTACAAGAAGCATAAAAACTCGTCTTTTGAAGGAATGAGCGACATATAATCTTCACAGACCGTCCACTGTTTCTTGATGCCTGCTTATTCTCGCCATCTAACTTATATCGTAACAGGTATACTTCATTAACTTAAGGGAGAGGTATAATCATGCGAAAAAAGTTGAACCAGCATTTATTAGTTTACTTGCTCATTTTATCGTTAGTCATTACTTTAGGCATGTACGTCCAACCTTTAAATAACGAACCGGATTCACAAGCTTTAGAAACGTCTGCAGCAGATCCATTTTCCTTAACTACCCTATCACCGCTTGTTGTTGACAGCTTAGAGAACAATAAAAAAGTCATCGCTTCACCCACTCCAGCACCTATACCTGTAATATTCAACGAGATTAGCGCAGCTACAGTTAACGCATCTGATCAACCTCCAACCATCCCGCTTGAAACGACTCTTGAAGTTGAACAACCGCCAGCCATCGCTGAAAAACTAATGAATACATATGAGGTTACCGCGTATTACCTTAACATTCGAACAAAACCGAGCGCCACTTCGGATATTATAAAGGTTGTAGAAAAGGGAGCAAAGCTTGAAATTACAGAAGAAACAGACAATGGTTGGCTTAAGCTGCAAAATGGTGGATACGTACATGGCGGATATGCAAAAAAGGTGAAAAGTGAAGTTTCCGTATTATCCCTTGCTGCTGATGTTAATCGTCAGCCTGCCACTGCACTTAAGGCAAAAAGCGAGGAGCAACGTATAGATAAAATAGAAATTTTAGAAGAAGCAGTAGAGGAAGAACTTATGAAGCCAACATCAGCTGTAGAGTCTGATTCTGGCCTTACCATCGAGCATATTGAGAAAATATTCGAAGGAACAGCACTATCCGGGCATGATTTGGAACAAGCTATCCTTGAAGTGGAGGATGAATACGGCATAAATGCTTATTTTACAATAGCCGTGATGAAGCTGGAGAGTGGAAATGGCAAAAGCAGGCTGGCCAAGAGCAAAAATAACTTATTTGGCCTCAATGCGATAGATGGCGATAAATACAATAAGGCGTTCAGCTTTGAAACCAAAGGGGATAGCGTACGAAAGTTTGGACAGCTCTTATCTAAAAACTATGTGGGCAAGGGACTGACTACCATTGAGAAGGTTGCCCGAAAATATTGTCCCGCCAACTCTAAATGGTCAAGTTTAGTGAAGAATATAATGAAAAGTGACTACAGGAAGCTCTGACATGGCAATTTCCCACCAAGTATGTTATTTTAGGCTCCTAAGCATTTGACGACTTAGATAATAGGAGGCTGCAAATAATTGGTGGATAACGTGCAGAAAATGCCATTCGGCTATGAGCCGCCTGTAGATGAGCTTAAAGGAACGATTGTATACTATGATACATTTGAGCATACAACGGAACGAGAGCTTGATCTAGCCGCAGATTGGGTGCAGGCGCGTTCCTTTCGCAAGCTTGTTCTCTATCCACTGCATGAGCTGAGCATCAAGAGGATGTCAAAAGAGAACGTCAGCCCATTTTATAAGCGGGAAGATCGACTGCATGAATGGAAGCGGGACCGAGCGGAGACGAACATCGTTGTTGAACGTTTTGAAATTAAACGCAAGAAGTATACGCCAATCGATTTTGCTCTAAGACATTTGGCCGAAACCTATCCGAAACCACTATTTGTACTCATGACGGCTGAAATGGCGAATATGTTCGCTTCGTTCTCATCATTCGAGGAATGGATCGTGAAAATCAGGCTTTTGTTGACGGAAGAGCCTGCACAGCTGCATCCACGGCTTTTAAAATATCAGCATCGCTGGGAAGCCATTGTCACCAAATAAACCTTTGAATACATAAGAAAAGAGCTGTCCGTGAGTAACACTCATGGGCAGCTCTTTTTTCTGTTGCAAAACGTTTATTCGTCTAGCCGGTTGATGGGCTATTCGGAACATGGCCTTTTTGATTGATATTCTCTGCTCTGGCCGAAGCTGAATTATTTTCCGCTTCCTTGGAGCTGTCTTCAAACGCTTGATTTTTGCTTGGAATCGATTTGTTTTTGTTGTGAGCCATCCACAATAACCTCCACTAGCGTGATTGCCTAAAACTCCGAGGCTAGCTTAGGTTAACCATGTTTCAGCAAAATAACCAACATCTATAGCTGCTTACTCATTATTTTACGCTAACAACATGCTCTTCGCATGCTGTAGAGCAGAAGCCGTGCTTCGTTTCTTCACATTCCTTACATACGATATGCTGCAAATGACAGGAGTCATCCGCACAATTGATATAGGTATCAGCAGGCTGCTCGCAGTGGTGGCATTTGCCTACAACAACCGCTTCGTCTGTTTGATTAATGACAACGGATGTTCTCTCATCGAATACATAACATTTGCCGTCAAACAGTTTGCCTTGTACTTCCTCGTCCTTGCCGTAGGTTACAATACCGCCCTCAAGCTGGTAGACGTCGTTAAAGCCTTCGCTAAGCATAACGCCAGTAAGCTTCTCGCAGCGAATGCCGCCTGTGCAATAGGTAATGATCGGCTTGTCTTTGAATTCCGCCATATTCTCGCGAAGCCATTCAGGAAACTCCTTGAATGTTTCAAGATCGGGTCTGATCGCGTTGCGGAAATGACCAAGATCGTACTCATAATCGCTTCTGCCATCTAGTACGATAACATCTTCTCTTTGCAAATACTCATGAAATTCTTTAGGTGATAGACGAGTGCCGCTTAATGTATTCGGATCTAAAGGCTTATCATAACGAAGCGTCACTAGCTCTTTCTTGTAA